>JADFXV010000006.1 GCA_015233395.1 Desulfovibrionaceae bacterium | reverse complement strand
GGCCGCGCGCAGCGGCGAGGACGAAGCGGCCTCAGCCTTCGCCGCCGAAGCGGCCGCCGGCGGCAAGCCGCGCGAAGTGGCAAGGCGCGCGGCGGCCAGGCTCGCCGGCTGGAGCGCGACCGAAGTCTATGAACGGTTTTCCCTGGCCGGCAAAAAAAATGGCTGAGGCTTCGCCGCCGCCCGGCAAGGACGTAAACTCCCCAGATTCGCGCCGGTTCCAGGCGTCGCAAAGAAAACGCCGCCTCCCGGGGCGCGGCGCGGGCGAGGATTCCAAGGCGGCGGAGATCCTTTGGCCGCCGCGCGGAAGGGGGGGGCGCGGTTCGTTCGTGCGGCCGTTTTTGGTGGTGTGTGTTTTCCTTCTGGCGGCGGCGCTGTATAGCGCGCATTTCGCGGACGTCATGGACCGTTTGCGCTCGCAACGCTCGATTTCCGATGCGGCCGGGCTGCTTACGCCCGAAGATCTCAAGCTGGCCACGGATTTCGCCAAGATCTTGCGCGTCCGGGCCGGGCTTGAGTTCAGGCTGGCCACGTTCGCGGGCGAGGCGACGGCGCCCGAACTCGACGCCAGGACCCTCTACATCGGCCTTGGCCGAGGCGGACAGTCCGAGGTCGCGCTGCCGCCGCTGGCGAAAAGGGCTTTGGGCCCCGAGGCGTCGAATTATCTCGAAAAGGAGCACTTTGCGCCGTATCTCGCCCAGGGGCAAGCCGGAGAGGGGCTGCGGCGCGCCCTGAAACTTTTATGGGACGGACTGATCGGCCCGGGAGAGACAGATGGACCCTAAAACGCCGCAAGCGCAAGCCGTCGCGCTCGGATACGACGTGCTCATCCATACCGACGGCGCCTGCCTGGGCAATCCCGGTCCCGGCGGCTACGCCGCCGTGCTCGAATGCAACGGGAAATCGCGCGAACTCGCCGCCGGCTACCGGCGGACCACCAACAACCGCATGGAGCTTCTGGCCGTGATCGAGGCCCTGGCCAGTCTCACGGAACCCTGCTCGGTCGAGCTGTACACCGATTCCAAATACGTGGGCGACGCCGTGGAAAAAGGCTGGCTCTCCGGCTGGCGGCGCAACGGCTGGAAGACCGCCGACAAAAAACCGGTGAAGAATCAGGATCTTTGGCGCAGACTCATGCCGCTGCTCGAAACCCACACGGTCCGCTTCCATTGGCTGCGCGGCCATGCCGGACACAAGCAGAACGAACGCTGCGACGCGCTGGCCAAAAACGCGGCCACGGCCGCGGGACTGCTCAAGGACGAAGGATACGAGACGGCGTAGGGGAGAGCGCGGGCGCTGCCCCCGACCCCCTGGGGCTCCGCCCCAGGCCCCGCCGGGGGCGATGATCGCCCCCGGACCCCCGCGTCAGGGGGGCAGGGACGCGCCCCTTGTCGAGGGGGTGGGGGCATCATGCCCCCCGGCGGAGGAGTCCAGAGGAGGCGGAGCCTCCTCTGGCGCGGTCCAGGGGCCGCGCCCCTGGTTATCTACTAGCTCAGCGCCCGGGGTTTTTTGGCCGGGGGCAGGGCGTGTTTGCCGGCCGGTTTTTCTTCGCCCGACTCCATTTCCCGCACCAGCGCGCCCAGCACTTGGGCTTGTTCGGCCAGTTCCAGCACGGCTGTGGCCGAATGCTGCATGGCCTGGGCGGTTTCCATGGAGATGCGGTTGATTTCGTCGATGGAGCGGTTGATTTGTTCGGTGGTGGCGGATTGCTCTTCCGAGGCCGTGGCGATGGCCCGGATTTGATCGTGCGTTTCGTCGGCCAGGCGGACGATTTCGCCCAGGGCTTCGCCGGAGCGGGCGGCCAGGGAGGTTGCCCGTTCGATGGTGTTCACGGCCGTGTCCACGTTTTCCATGTTTTTGCGGGTGGCCTGCTGGACGGCGCCGATGGCGGAGGCGACTTCCTTGGTCGCGGCCATGGTTTTTTCCGCCAGTTTGCGCACTTCGTCGGCGACCACGGCGAAGCCGCGTCCGGCGTCGCCGGCGCGGGCGGCCTCGATGGCGGCGTTGAGCGCCAGGAGGTTGGTCTGGTCGGCGATGTCGCTGATCACGCCCATGATCTGGCCGATGCCTTCGGCCTGTTTGCCCAGGGCGGCCATATCGGTCTTGAGCGCCAGGGCCTGTTTGGCGGCTTCGGCGATGACCGTGACCACCTGGTCCACCGCGCCGGCGCCTTCGTCGGCTTTGTTCTTGGCCTGATCGGAGGTGTTCGCGGCGTGGGCGGCGTTTTTGGCCACTTCGATCACCGAAGCGGTCATCTGCTCCATGGCCGTGGCCGTTTCGCCGACGTTTTTGGACTGGTCGGCCGAGCCTCTGCTGGCCTGATCGATCTGGTCGGAGAGTTCCTGGGAGGCGTTGGATACGATCGAGACCACGTCCGTGATTTGTCCGGCCGCCGCCAGCATGCCTTCTTGTTTGGCCAGATCGGCGCGCCGGCTCGCCTCTTCGGCTTGCTCGCAGGCGGACGTGGCCTTTTGCGTTTCCTGCTCGGCCAAACGGCAGGCGTTGTCGGCTTCGAGGATCTTGTCCTTGAGCGAAGAGACCATGGAGGCGATGGACGCGCGCAGGACGCCCAGTTCGCCGCCGAAGGTTCCGGTCAAGGCGGCGTCGAAATCGCCGCCGGCCACTTCGCCGGCATAGCCCATCAGCCGGGCCAGGGGTTTGGAGATCGACTTGGCCATGGCGAAGGAGGCCGCGACCGCGACCGCCAGGAGGCCGGTGACGAAATAGACAACGAACATACGGATATTATGGATGATTTCCTGGATGTCGTCGATATACACGCCCGTGCCGATGACCCAGCCCCAGGGCTCGTAGAGCATGACGTAGGATTCCTTGGGCACGGGCGCGGACAAGCCTCCCCCGGCCAAGGGTTTGGGCCACAGGTAGGACACGAAGCCCTGGCCGCTGTCCAGGCAGACGTCCACGGCGGCGACGAAGAGATTCTTGGCGTCCACCTTGACCGAGCGGCCCTTGGCGCCGAACTGCTCGTTCGTGGCGCAGTTGAACTTGGGGTCGCTCAGCGGCGCGCCGTTCAAGCTCGGCACGGTCGGATGCATGAGCATGACGGGCACGGGCCGGGAAACGTCGTTGACCCAGAAATAGTCGCCGTTGCCGTAGCGAACGTTCTTGATCCGTTCGAGGGCCCGTTTTTTGCCTTCTTCCGGGGAAAATTCGCCTTTCTGGATGCGCGCGTCGTATTCCTTGACCAGGCTCATGATCGGCCCGGACACGTCGACGAGCGACCCCCGGCGGGTTTCGATGAAGGTTTTTTCCACATAGGGGAGGAAGACGGCGAAGTTGCCGATCACGATCAACACGACGATGAAAAAAACGACCCCCAGGATCTTGGTGGAGATCTTGACGTCGGTGAGTTTGTCTAATCGCATGGTCCCCCTCCCGGTTCGGCTGCTTTGCGCATGTTTTTCTCTTGCCGCCCATGCTTTTGGGGCCGGGCGCGAAGAACGCGGCCCAGCAACCGTGTTTCGCCGGTGCGCCATGCAAAAACTAAGGCAACTGTCATATAATAATCAATGAATCGTCATCTGGCAACAGGTTTTTGGAATGAAAAGGCTTGCTTGCAGTGGACGAGGGATCGGCGGACGCACTCCTTCCGGGGCCGGGAAGCTCTGTTTTTCCCCCTGGCGCAAAAACGCGTCCTGTTCTATGCTTCACGACGAAAAGCCTCCGGGGCCGGGTGCGCGCAGGCGCGCCTCGGCCATCTTTTCGCGGCGGCCGGGGCGTTGCGGGCAAACTTCCGGCGAGCAAGACGCATGGCCCAGGCCAAGGCGCGCCGCCGCCGGGCATTCGATACCGGGATGGAGCATGTTGAAGTTGACCAAGCGAGGCGACCGTCCCGAAGACGGCCGGGAAGTCTTCGGACTGACCGTGACCTTCGAGGAACGCCGCCAGCACAAGTTTCGCACGCGCCTGGACAACGGCCGGGAAACGGCCGTGGCCCTGCCGCGCGGAGCGTGTCTGCGCCCCGGCGACATCCTGGCTTCGGAGGACGGGCTGCTGGTCGAGGTGCGCGCCGCCGCCGAACGGCTCTCGCTGGTGCAATGCCGCGACGCGGACCAAGTCGCCAGGCTGTGCTACCAACTCGGCCGCCTGTGCCATCCCGTCCAGATCGACGGCCTGCGGATCAGCTATCCCGAGGCGCCGGCCGTGGACATCATGGTGCGCGGCCTGGGCTGCGACATCCTGGCGGTGACTGCGGCGTTTGATCCCGAAGGCCCGGCCGGCGGCGGCCTGTATTGACGGGAACGGAAAATTTCCCACGGTTCATGCTCCCGGCAAGCGCGCCGCCCTTGAACGCTTCGCGCCGCGCCGGGCGGAGCATTGCCTTGATTGGCAGAGCGCGGCGCCGGCCCGGGCGGCGAGGCGGGAGGCGATATGGCTAAACCGTGTCCCTGCGGAACGGGCCGGGAATTTGACGACTGCTGCGGCCCGCTCATCGCGGGCGCGCCCGCGGGCGACCCCCAGGCCTTGATGCGCTCGCGCTATACCGCCTACGTCGTGGGCGACATGGAGTACGTCGGCGCCACCCAGGAGCGCGCCTCCAATCCCGATTTCGACCCCCGGGCGACGGCGCGCTGGAACAAGGACGTGGTCTGGAAGGAACTGCGCGTCCTGAACGTCTCCGGAGGCGGCGCGGGCGAACATGCCGGGACGGTCGAATTTCAGGCCTTCTTCGAAAAAGCCGGCCGCGGCGGACTGCTCCACGAAATCAGCCGGTTCGAGAAAAAAAAGGCCGCTGGCTCTACTGCGACGGCCAACCCGGCGCAAGCGTCGCCGGAGCGCCCGCAACCCCCGCCCCGACCAAAAGCAAAACCGGCCGCAACGAGCCCTGCCCCTGCGGCAGCGGCAAGAAATACAAACGCTGCTGCGGCGGCTGAGACCCTCCGGCGGCCAGGGCAGAGCCCCTGGACCCTGCCGGGGGGGATGATCCCCCCCGGACCCCCTCGGCACGGGGCGCGTCCGGGTTTCCATAAACATGTTGACTCTGATTCTTAACGTTCAGTATGATCGGGCCAGCAAAAAAACGCCCCTCGCAAGTGAGACGTCCCCCATGCGCAACCTGGCCATGCTGTTTTTCGGCCCGCTTCTTCTTTTGACCAGCGTCGCGACCGCTTCCGCCGAGGTGCATACCTTTTTCGCCGGCACCCAGTACGCGCTGGACGTCTATTTCCTGCGCGGCGAGAAGCCCGGGCCCACCATCATGGTCCAGGGGGGCATCCAGGGCGACGAATTTTGCGGCTACCTCACGGCCCAGCTGCTCACCCGGGCCAAAGTGACCAAGGGAACGCTGATCGTGGTGCCCAGGGCCAATCCGCCGTCCATCCACGAGCGCAAGCGCCAGGTCAACGTGGACCTGAACCGCCGCTTCGACCGGGACTACAACCAATTCTTCGAGGACCGCCTGGCGCGGCTGATTCGCTATCTGGTCGACCAGAGCCAGGGGCTCATCCATCTCCACGAGGGTTCGGGCTTCTATGATCCGGTCAAGCGCGACGACATGCACGGTCCGAAACGGTACGGCCAGTCCGTGATCATCGACGCCACGGAATACAAGAATCTGCAGCTCGCGCAAACGGTCAAGCAAATCCTGGCCCAGCTCAACGAGGGCGTGAAGCCGGAGCAGTACAAGTTCAAGCTGTTCAACATGGACACCTTCAACGACCGCTCGGAATTTCTTGAGCAGCGTAAATCTCTGACCTATTACACCCTGACCAACGTCGGCGCTCCGGCCCTGGATATCGAGGTGAGCAAAAATCTCGTCGGCCGGTATTGGAGCTATTGGAAGGTGTCCCATCAGATGCAGGGCACGCTTCTGTTTTTGCGAAAATTCGGCCTGGAGCTGGAGGTCCCGCCGGTCAGGCTGGAGGATTTCCAGGCCTATCCGCCCCAGAACGTCAAGGTGGTCGTCAACGGCCAGACCATCGATCCGGCCAAACCCCAGCTCAACCTGACTCCCGGAGCGCCGCTGGACGTGCGTTGCGACGTCACCGGGCAGCAAAATCCCCTGGAGCCGATCGCCTCCGTGTTCGCCTCGGACCGATTCGGCTTCAATGTGCTCAAGGTCCGCCGCGTTCCGCTGGTTCCCTTCGAGAGCCTGGACGTGCGCAGCGACGGCCTGCTTCTGGCCAAGGCGAAAGTTTCCTGGACCGGACCCGGGCGGGCAGCCCAGGCCGGCAAAGACGGGGATTTGATCTGCTGGCTCAACGGGGAGCTCAAGACCGTTTCCCCGGGCCAGGCCCTGACCGCCGTGCAGGGCGATCAACTCATCCTGGAAGGCATCAAGGGCAGCGCGCGCCAGGAGATGCTGCGCCTGAAAGGGAATGTGTCGCGGTGCGCGGGAAACCCCGGCCTGGACGCGGGCCAGGAAATCATCCTCGATCCCAAGGTCTTTTTGCCTAAATATTTTCTGAAATCGAACGCGCCCGGGGAAACGGTCTGCGAAGTCGCGCGCGAGACTCCGGGCGGCGGCGGGACGCGGTTCGCCATCCGGATCGTGCCCCGCGAGGTGAGCGAACTCGTGCTGGCCTCCGGCGACGGCAAGGCGATCGTCATCCCCTGGCAGCCTGAAAAAAATATCCGGCTCCCCGCCGGGCGGTACGTTCTCAAAGACATTCGCGGCAACGGCCCGCGCGAAAGGGTTCAGGCGTTTTGCGGCAACGCGCCCATCGAATATGGCCAGCCTTTCGAAGTGAAGGACGCTTCCGAGATCATCCTGCGCCAGGCCACGACCTTTGCCGAGTTGGGCAAGATGGCGCTCACCGGCGCGGCCGAGCTGCCGCTTGCCTCTCAGGAATGGCTGTTCTCCGGGATGGAGCCCCTTTGAAAGGTCCGGTCATTGTATGCCGCTGCAAATGCAATCGATAATCGTCGCACTTCTGGTCACGTTGTTGTCGGCGTCCTGCGTTCACCGCGCCGCCGGTCCGAACGACTCCGTCGCCGTAGTCGACGGGACGATCACGATCCAGTGTTACGACGGCCACGAGCTGCTCGTCCAGGGCCAGGCGATCTATCTCATACCGGAAACGGGAGCGGCGAAGGAATTCCTGAAAGCCCACGACGACGATTTCGATGTCGATACAAAGGAGGTCATGGCCTTGCCCGGGGCGAAAAGCGCCGTGATCGACCGCTACGGCAAGTTCTCTTTTTCAAATGTCGCCCAGGGGAATTATTACGTCTACTGGCAAATTCCTCCTGAAGAGAAGAAAGGCGTCCGCACGCATGTCAGTATCGACAATAAAGTGATCCAGGTCGCTCTTTCCCGGCGCAACAGCAAAATCGTGTTCGAGAATATTCAAAATTAAGGGGAGCATGAAGTTTTTCGCTTCCTGCTCCCCTTGAGAAAGCGCGTTTCGCCGCGCGCCGCGATCATCCCTTCACGAAATCCGGCGGCCGTGTCCGCCGCCCGGCTCTTGCCAGTCTGTTGGAAAATGCCGTCTTGGCATTTTTCAACGGGTTGTTACGCCCGGGCGAGCCTTTTGGGGGCGCCTAGGGCCGGGCGCGCCGCACGCGCGCCGGGGCCGACGTCGCCTTGCATCTCGCCGATGAGGTTTTGCAAAACCTGGGTCTGATTGGCCAGTTCGGAAACGGCGTTGGCGGCCTGGGTCATGGTTTGGGCGGTCTGCGCGGAGATGGTGGCCACCTGCTCGATCGATCTGTTGATCTCCTCGCTGGCGCTCGATTGCTGCTCCGAGGCCGTGGCGATGGAGCGGACCTGATCGGAGGCGGTTTCGACCAGGGTCACGATCCCCTTGAGGGACTCGCCCGACTTGTTGGCGAGTTCGGTGGCCTCTTCGATGGTCTTGACCGCGCGGTCGACGTTGTCCATGTTCTTTTTGGCGCCGGATTGGATGCCGCTGATCGCCTCCCCGACCTCCTTGGTGGCGGTCATGGTCTTCTCGGCGAGCTTGCGCACCTCGTCGGCGACCACGGCGAAGCCGCGTCCGGCGTCGCCGGCCCGGGCGGCCTCGATGGCCGCGTTGAGGGCCAGCAGGTTGGTCTGATCGGCGATGTCGGAAATGACGTTCATGATCGTCCCGATGTCCTGGGCCTGCTTGCCGAGCGCGCCCATATCCTCCTTGAGCTCCAGGGCCTGCTTCTGGACCGCGCCGATGCCGGCGACCACCCGCTCGACGATGTCTTCGCCTTCCTGGGCTTTGGTGCGCGCGTTGTCCGAGGTTTCCGCCGCGCTGGAGGCGTTCTTGGCCACTTCCAGGACCGTGGCGTTCATTTCCTCCATGGCCGTGGCGGTTTCGCTCACCCGTTGGGACTGCACTTCGGCGCCCCGGCTGGACTGTTCGATCTGGGCGGCGAGCTCCTCGGAGGCCGAGGTGGCGATATCGACCACGCTTTCGAGCTGCCCGGCCGCCTGGAGCATGCCTTCGGCCTTGGCGGACTCGGCCGTCCTGGCGGCCTCTTCGGCGGCTGCGGTGGCTGCGCGGGCCGTTTCGGCCGCCCGGGCGGCCTCGGCGCTCTTGGCGTTGGCTTCGGCGATTTTGTCCTTGAGGTTGGCCACCATGGCCTTGAGTCCCTCGGCCAATTTGCCCACCTCGTCTTTTTGCGCGATGTCCAGGGTGCTGGCGTATTCGCCCCGGCCCACGGCCTCGGAGAACTCCACGGCTTTTTTCATGGGTCCGGCGATGGAGGAGGCCACCGCCAGGCTGAAGGCCAGCCCCAAAAGCACGATGGCTCCGGTGACGCTCAGGGTGAAGACGATCAAATCCTTATAGGTCGCCTTAGTGCTGTCCGCCGTTTCTTTTGAAATCCGTTTCTTGACCTCCATGTACTGGCCCATTTTGCCCAGGACCTCGTCCAGAACGGCGCGCGAATCGTTGAGCGCGGCGATGGACTTGTCCAGTACGCCCGTTCCCCGCTCGGCGTCCGCCGCGGCCATGGTCGCCCCGGCCTTGTCTATGTAGGTCTTGAAAACCGTTTTCACCTCGCGCAGCAGGGTCTTGTTGCTCTCAAGCAGGGTCATGCCTTCCAGGGCGCTCAAGTCCTGCTCGAAGGCGCCTGCGGCCTTTTCCAGGGTCGCGCGCCTGGTTTGGGCCAGCGCGGCGTTTTCGGCCAAAACGTGATTGCGTTCCTGGCGGGCGACGGTCAAAATCTGCACCTGGCAATCCTTGGCCATCTCGGTGCCCAGCACATGCAGATTGTAGAGTTCCTCCGCCTTGTCGCTGAGCTGGCTCATGTCGCGCAGACTCATGGCGGACAGCGCCACCATTCCGGTCAGCAGAAGGCAGACCATGAAAAGGAGTTTGACCCGGATGGGGGTGTCGTGAAGCAGCCGCATGGCGTCCTCCGGTGGGTTGAAAATCGATGCGATATTCCCGGGCCGTTGCGGCGAGGGAAACGTCCCCGGGCCGTCGCCGGGGGAAACAGACCGGTATATGGGAGTATGAACTTCCGGTGGGCATATGGCAAGCGGAAATGGCGAAGCCGGAGAAAGCCGGGGGTTGCTCCGGCTTTCTCCGTTTCGATCGCGGGCGGCGCCACTTTTGCGGCGTTGCGGCCGACCGGTCAGCTGGCGGTTTTCGTGAGCCAGGCCAGGGCGTCGGCGTGAGACCAGCCGGCATTGGCCTGCATATAAGCCGTATATTTGACGATGTTCGGTTTGGGGGCGGCGGCGTCGATGCCGAGAAAGGCGCGGGGTGTGTCCTGGCTCATCAACTGGAAGGCGCCCTGGGGCAGGCCGGGCGACCCGGCCGAGGGGACGAACGCGCCCCAATAGTCCAGTTCATTGCAGACGATGCGCAACAGCCAGGTGTCCGAGCCCCACAGGACCTGGTTTTAATACCGGGGATCGGCCATGATCGCGGCCAGGTTCTTGAAATACGCCACGCTCGCGGGGGTGGGCTGCAAGGGGGTATTGTTGTAGGCCGCTTGGTGGTAGGCCACGTCCGCATAGACGCGCCCGGCGTACTTCTCGTTTTGCATCAATTTCAAAATTATGTCGGTGTATGAACCTGCGGGGATATTTTCCAGCGAGAGGTTTTCATCGCCGCCGAAGTGGGCGAAACAGATTTTCAGTTTCGGATATTGATCCAGATAGCCTGTCGCATCGCGGGACGACACCCATTTTGCGGGATTGCAGTAGTCGACCGCGCCGTCGTCCTGTTTGAAGCCGCCTTTGTTGCAGTGCATCACAATGGGAATTTGGTTGTCGTTGCAGTAGTGCATCACGCCGTCCATGCCCGGGGCGTAGAGGTCGTATCCCAGCGAGGGGTAGAGCTTCACGCCCGCGAAGCCGCCGTTTTCCAAGGCGTCCAAGGTGCGTTGGACGAAATTGAAGCGATAGGGAGTCACGGCGTAAAACGGCAGGATCCGGCCGGGATACCGGAGTATTTGGCGCTGCGTTCCGGCGACCTGGGCGTCGAAGACGTCCCCGGCCTTGGGCCCCATTTGCTGCGCAAGGAGAATATCCATCATCAAGGGGGTGAAGATGACGTCGTCGCCCAGTTGATGCATCATGTCGTCGGTGACCATGTCCATGTTCTTGAGCATGGACAGGCGCACGTACCCGATGACGCTTCGGGCGAGTCCGGAGATTCCGCCGGTATCGTAGGTGATGTCGTTCAAATCGCCGCTCACGTAATCGAAGCCGCCGCCATGGGCCATGAACGGCCTGAGCAGCTTGTCGACGATGTCCTTGGCCAATTGCGGCGAGACGCCGTGATCCGGGAGCCGGTTTTGCAGGATGACCGCCGTGTCGTCGTTGAACACGGACTGGAGGTTGAAGACGTGGCAGTGGGTGTTGAAGCGCATGGGGGGCTCCTGTCGAGTCCGGGGTTGAATCGAAGTAGGCGACTAGGAATCTGTTGTTGACATGTATTCTTATTTTCCTTTGGCTATGCGATCTTTATTGCCGCTTCGAGTACTGGCTGAATAACACCCCAGGCGGCATCGACTGCTTGTTCCGCAGCTGCTATTCCAATCGCTTTGTAGCCGAGCAATACGCTCTGCATGGCTAATTGCTGGTTGTCCGTCAGGAGCTTCTGCTCGTCTTCGTTTAATTCCGCGGAGTGATCCGTTATATATTGCGCTGTCTGAACCAAAAGTTGAATTGAATGTTGCGCGGAGGTGGCGACAGTGCTCCATGTCGATCCGAGAGAAGTCTTGACCGCATCGATTGCTTGCTGGTATATCGTGATCCAATTTACAGAGGACATTTTTCTGCTCTCCTTTCGTTATTGGTTGGCGAGTGCGGGGGCATTCTTAGCAGCGGCGGTTACTGTCGCGGTGCTCGTGGTCGTAGGCTTGGATGGCGAACTGACGCCCTTGAGAGACAGTTCGTAGGTTAACATCACGGCGAACCCTGAGTTCAATTGAGTTCGAAGCGGCGTCCAAACAATGTCCGGCAAGTTGCCGTTTTTTTGATGGGCCTGCCGAATGTTTTCTACTCCTTTTCTCATTTTAGCAAAAAGCTCAGGAAATACTGAGGTAGATAGATCCGGAACCGCTTCGATCCTCAACTCAAGAGAGGTCAAATCAGTTTCAACTTTGTTGTAAAATTCAATATTCTGCGAGTAACTTCCTTTTTTTATTGAATCTTGATCGTTTTGGCGCGAAAGTGTAATAAACTGAACCATCTGGCTGTCCACTTCTTTTTGTAAGGATGAAATCTGAGCGTCTGTTATCGAATCATATTGTGGAGCGGCGCAGGAGGATAACAAAAGAGCTGCCAGGGAAATGAAGCACAACACGGCGTAATTATACGGGTTAGAATGGGTATTCCGAAGCATATCTCCTCCTGATATAAAATGTTTATTGCCGCCTTGACATAGCTGAAGACATTTTTCCAACGCGCAAATATTAACGGGAGCAGAAAACTTCTTAATTTTCGTGCTCCTGTGTATAAGTATAACCGCGCTGTCAGCGCGGTTAGGCGGCTTCCGCCGTGGGAGCAAAAAGTAAGATACTTTTTGCTCCCAGTAATATTGATACGCTGAACACATGAGCGGCTATTTTGTTTCGAATGGTTTGCGCCGGGCACGGTGGTCATGCACGGCCTACTTGCTTCCCGTCTGCGCCTTGCCGCCCAGATAGGCGGCGTGGCTGATCGCCAGAAAGCCGGTCAGGGTCGCCGAGAATTCGGGGAAAGCCGTGATCTCCGCCAGGCTTTTGATGGTGTCGAATTGGTAATAAAGCGCCCCGGCGTAGCTGGCCAAGACGATGATCGTAAAAAGGAAATTCTGCAGTTTGCCGATGTCGGCCGAGAAAAAATTGCCGATCTCGTCGCCTTTGAAGAGGTCAGACCACTCGGCGTTCGCCGCAGCGTCCCTGGTCACTACCGCGCCGACGTTTTTGACCGCGCCCTTGACTTGGCCGGCGTCCGTCAACGCGTCGATCTTCTGGGTGAATTGCGCATTGTCCGGAGTTTGCGCGCGCTTGTCGCCGAGCAAAAAGGGAGTGGCCACCACCCCGGTGAAGCCCGAAATGCCCAGAGCCAGGTAAAGTTGACTCGGAAGCGTGAAATCGCCGGGCATGTGCCCGGACGTCTCGGCCACATTCCAGGCAAAGGTCGTCCAGACGGCGGCGGCGACCAGGACTGTCCACAGGACCAGTTGGAAACGCGACAGGCTGATCCTGTTGCGGGAATCGATGAAGATCCCGGCGGCGCGGCCGCTCAGGGCGTAGCCGATGCTCAGCGCCAGCGAGAGGACAAGGGCGAGGTTGAGCAGAAAGACAAGCGAAAGCCGACTGTACCGCGCCTCGCCCCAAATGAAATGCGGCCGCGCGAACCCTACATACAGCAAAGCGGCGACGAACAACACAAGATAAAAAATCCAGCGGCGTTTGGACCAACTTTGTCCCGGCATTGCAGACCTCCCTTGCGCGTTGCGGCTTCATCCCGTCTTCCCAGCACGCCGCCGCTTCAGGCGGCGGACGAATAGGCTGGGCCTGGCATTTTATCGATGATTACAATTACAATGTCAATAAATAGAATTATTATTTATATTTTGCTATTCCGATCCCTTATGAAGACGCATATAAAGTTCAATAGCTTATATAATTATCAATGATGTCCGGATTTAAAATATGTCAAGGGCGATATGACGCAGCCGGCCGCCTGGGCGCGGGCACAAAAAAACGGGTTACCCCTTTCAGGGTAACCCGTTCATTTTGTGCCCCGGATCGGCCGGTTCAGTCGCAGCGTTTCACCTCGTCGGCGAAATCGTTGATCCAATGTATTTTGTCCGCTCTGGACTGGAGATCTGTCGAAACGCCGTATTTGAAAACCAGAAGTTCGAATCGCTTCCCGTTTTCCGTGAGGTATTCGACAGCGTCGATCAGGTCGCCGTCTCCGGAAGAGAGAATCAGCGTGTCGTAATTGTTGATGTTCGTCAAAGCCAGCGTGACCAAGCCGGCATCGACGCCTTTTTGTTGCGTCCGAAGCAAGGTGTGGTTCCTGTCCGTTGGACAGACAAGAGTGACTTTTTTCTGGCAATCCCGGCAGTATTCATCCCGGATCGGACTGGACTTCAATTGGTACAACTTGGTGATGATGCCCGGTCCGGCCGGTGAGCCGCATTTGAGCCATTTGTGAAAGCTGTCTTGCGTGTCCGACGGCGGACTCGACGTTGAATTCAGATAGTAGGTTCGCCAAATCTCGCCAAATTCCTTGAGCTTTTCCTTGAGCTTCAAGTAGTCGAAATTGTAGTAAGGCGACACGGTCTTCTGGGCATTGAAAAGATACCCGGCATCGATAAGCCACAAACGTCTGTCTTCCATTGCAACCTCATGTGATTCGCCTGGGCGAACCTGAATCAGGCTAATACCCTACCATATCCGGATCAATCCGCAAATCCCGGGCGCGAGGTCTATTGGCGAACGCGTATTGCGTTCTGTGATCGCTCCGGATTTGCGGCGTTTTTCGGATGGTTTCCCCGTCGTTTTCGGCGTTCGGATTGCCCCCCGGACGAATCCGGGGGGCTTGTCGATCTGTCCGGCGCGCCCGCCGGGACGGCTTGGCTTGAGCAGGGGCGATTCACGGATCGCCCCTTTTCGTTTTCCTTCCCGACTCTCCCGGCGCTTGTGTTCTCCGCGCCGCGCCGCCATACTCCGGTTGCGGGCGTAAGCGAAATCAAGTGGAGGCCGCATGGAAAGAAAACGGGTCGGCATCGTGCTGTTTGAGGACATCGAGGCGCTGGATTTTTGCGGACCGTACGAGGTTTTTTCCGTCACCCGGGTCCGCGAAGAGAGAAGGCGGGAAGAACCGTCGCCGTACGAGGTGCTGCTGGTGGCGCAAAATGCTGGTCCGGTCGCTGTTTGCGGCGGGATGCGCGTCATCGCCGGGTACGATTTTTCAACCTGTCCGCAACTTGACGTCCTGGTCGCGCCCGGCGGCTTTGGCGTCCGGACGCAGATCGGCAATCCGGCCATGCTCGATTTTTTGCGCCGCCGCGCCGCCGAAGTCGAAACCCTGGCCTCGGTATGCACCGGCGCGATGCTGCTCGGGTTCGCCGGCTTGCTCGACGGCCGCGCCGCGACCACGCACTGGCGCTCGCTGCAGTGGATGCGCGAGTCCTTTCCGCGCGTCGCGGTGACCGGCGACCGCCGGGTCGTCGAAGACGGACGGCTGCTCACCTCGGCCGGCATTTCCGCCGGCATCGATCTGGCCCTGCGCATCGTGGCGCGCGATTACGGCGATGAGCTCGCCCGGGCCACCGCCCAACACATGGAATACCCATACCCGGATGCAAACGCCCGCCGTATGGCCTGTTGATATTGACAAGGGGCTCCGCCCCTTCCCCCCGCCGGGGGGCATCATGCCCCCCGGACCCCCGCGTCAGGGGACACGGCCGCGCCCCTGACGTGGGGGTCCGGGGGCGATCATCGTCCCCGGCGGGGTCTGGGGCGGAGCCCCAGCTTCTCACCCGGCGAGTTTGGCCGCGTCGGTGAATTTTTGTTGGATGCGTTTGACGTCGTCGAAATTGGCGAAGAACAGATCGAGCAGTTCGGGATCGAAATGTTTTGCGCGTCCTTCGGTCATGATGTTCACGGCCGTTTCGTTGGGAAAGGCTTCCTTGTAGGGACGTTTGTTGGTCAGGGCGTCGAAGACGTCGGCGATGGCGCAGATGCGGCCGTAGAGCGGGATGTCCCGGCCGGAGAGTCCCTCGGGGTAGCCGGAGCCGTCCCATTTTTCGTGGTGGGCGAGGGCGATGATTTCGCCTGCCTGGATCACGTCCGACATGGCGTCGGCCAGGATGCGGCCGCCGGTCACGGTGTGTTCCTTCATGATCGTCCATTCATCCGGGGTCAGCGGTCCGGGCTTGAGCAGGATGGCGTCCGGGGTGCCCAGTTTGCCGACGTCGTGCAGGGGACTTGCGCGCAGGACGATTTCGACCTCGCCTGCGGGCAGGCCCATGAGTCTGGCGATCATTTCGCAATATTCGCTCATTCGATGGATATGGTCCGAGGTCTCCTTGTCCTTGAATTCCGCCGCGATGCCCAGGCGCGTGGCGGTGTCGAGCAGGGCGACCTGGTTTTTCCGTTGCTGCTGCTTGAGTTTGCCGATCGTGCGTTGCAGATCTTCGGAGCGCAGCCGCACCGTTTCCTCGAGGTGGAGTTGATGGAGCCTGAGCGCGTCCTGGGCTTGTTTCACCTTGAGTTGCGACTCGACCCGCACTTTGAGTTCCGTGACATCGACGGGCTTGACGATGAAATCGTTGGCGCCGGCTTCGACGCCTTTGATCCGGTCGCCGCGGGCCGAGAGCGCGGTGACCAGGATGACCGGGAGTTCGGCGCAATCGGGCCGGGCCCGGATGGCGCTCGTCAGTTCGTAGCCGCTCAGGTCGGGCATCATCACGTCCGTGAGGACGAGTTCGATGTCCGGGCCAAGCGCGGCCAGCGCCTCGGTCCCGCTTGCGGCCAGGACCGGCTCAAGGCCCAGGCCGCGCAGGAGTTTTCCGAGGCTGGCGCGGATGGCGCCTTCATCGTCGACGACGAGGATCTTTTTCTTTTCGGACATGTCCGCCCGCTGTCTGGGTATGTTGGAAAGCCGCAAAGGCCGCGATTTCGCGCCGCCGGGTATCGTTCTACACGGTTTGGTCCGGCGGTTGCCGGGAGGGGCTTTTTTTCATGGCCGCGACCTTCTCGATGGCGTCGCGTATTTCCTGGGTCTCCACCGGCTTGGAAAGATAATCGTCCATGCCGGCCGCGAGAAAGCGATCCTTGTCCCCGGCCATGGCGTAGGCGGTCAGCGCGATGATCGGGATATCCCGGTTTTCCCGCCCGGCCTCTCCGGCCCGGATGCGTTTGGCGGCTTCCACGCCGTCCATGACCGGCATCTGGATATCCATGAGGATGCAATCGAAGCGGCCGCGTTTGAGCGCGTCCAGAACTTCCAGGCCGGTTTCGACGGTCTTGGTTTCGTAGCCGAGCCGCTTCACCATGGCGTCGATGGCCAGCCGGTTGACGGTGTCATCCTCGGCGATCAGAACGGCCGCGGGCGAGATTGTCCCCGGAGCTTCGGCGGCCGGAGGGGGCGGGGCCGTCGCCTCGGGGGCGTTCCCGGCTTCGATGGTGAAATAGACGTCCGTGCCCCGGCCCGGCCGCGAATCGACGCAGATCGTTCCGCCCATGAGCGCCACAAGGCGTTTGACGATGGACAGGCCAAGCCCGGCACCGCCGTATCTTTTCGCCGCGCCGCGCTCGACTTGATGGAAAGGGGTGAAGATGTCCTCAATGTGATCGTCTGCAATGCCCGGTCCGGTGTCGCTCACGATGCAAAGCAGGCGCGCCGAGTCCGGGCCGGCCGGGATGGGGAGCAGGCTCAGGTGGAGGCCCAACCCGCCCGTGTGGGTGAATTTCACGGCGTTGCCGACCAGATTGAACAGGATCTGCCTGAGGCGCACTTCGTCGCCGAGCATCTCCCGGGGGACGTCTTCGGCGATCGCGACCTCGAATTTGACGCCGCTTTTCGTAAGCTGCGCACTAAACAGGTCCGTCACCGAAGAGATCGTCTCGCGCGGACGAAACTGCTCGCGGGCGATATGAATGCGTCTGGCCTCGATCTTGGCGATGTCCAGGATATCGTTGAGCAGCCGCAAAAGCCGTTTGGCGGAATCGAAGGCGGTCCGGACGTATTCGCGGATTTCCTCCTCCACGGCCAATTCCCGGATGATCTGCAGCATGCCCATGATGCCGTTGAGCGGGGTTCTGATCTCGTGGGACATGGTGGCCAAAAATTCCGATTTGGTCCGGCTGGCTTCCTCGGCGGCTTCCTTGGCCAGGGCCAGGGCCTGCTCGGCCAGTTTGCGCGCGGTGGTGTCCAGGGCCAGGGACAGCATCATATCGCGGTTGTCGATCGTGACGAGCTCGGCGCTGAAGATGCAGCAATACCCTTTGCCGTCCGGGGAGGGGAAGTTCGCTTCCCTGGCGCTCACCCGGCCGCTGGCCTTGAGCTCCGCAATGAGTTCCCGGCGTTGCCCGGCGGTGAACAGGCCGAGTTCAAGGGAGGTTTTGCCGAGGATGTCCTCGTGAGAAAAGCCCAGCATTGCGAGCGCCGCCTCGTTGGCGTCGATGATCCGGCCGTCCTCGATCCCGGTCAGGGTCATGGCCACCGGAGCCCGGTAAAAGACCTTGGCGAATTTTTCCTCGCTCGCGCGCAAAATCTCGACATAGCGCCCCACGTCCGCCCGTCCGAGAACCCGGGCGACGATCAGGGCCAAAAACGCGGCCAGGGCGAGCAGGGTCAGGTTGACTCCAAGCGCCCGGTCGGCCCGCGCCCGCGCGGTTCGGGCCGGCACGTTCGTGAGCACGGTGAGGTACGGCGCTTCGCCGGGCCGAAGCCGCAACTTGATGAAATGGAAAAAAACCTGGGCGCCGTCGTACCTGGTCCCGGTGAAGCGGCCCGAGTCCGACTCCGATTCGCCGAGGGTGCGCCAATTTGCGTTCATGATCGGCTCGCCGCTTGGCGGTGTATCGGCCTGCATGGATAGACTGAATAGTCTCAGGCCGTTGCGATCGACCAAGGTCGCCCGGCTGTCCTCAGGCAGGGCCAGGGTGCGGAAAAACGGCTCGTATTTGGCAAGATCGTAGGTGGCGAACAAGACCGCAACCGGCGACCCGTCGTCGCCCGGGACCGGGAAGCTGAACTGGAAAACCGGCGTCTTGGCCATGCGGCTGACCATGAAACCGCCGGCGCTGAAATCCCTCGTGCGCAGGGCGTCCTGAAACGAGACGCGGTCGGACACGTCGACCTTGCCTGAAACCGGAATCCCGGAGGCTTGCACGATCCCGTCCGGACCGATGAGCACGATGTTGGCCAGCGCCGGATTGTCCCGCAAAAGCGTCTGGAACAGGGCGTCGCATTTGGGGACATCCAGGTTTTTGACCTCGGGCAGGACGCTTAAGGTCCGCAGAAGGAGCCTGGCCTGATCGGTTTTTTCCGTTTGCAGGCTGGCCAGGCTGCCGGTGAGATTGACAAGCTGATCGTCGGCCACGGCGACGGTCTGGTTGCGTTGCGCGAGCCCGTTGTACAAAATGATCGCCAGGGCGGGCAGGACGGCGCAGACCACGAGCACGTAAAGGCTGCGGGCGATGGAGCCGAAAAAGAGTTTGATCATGCGCCTTCCGAGCGGTCTTTGGGCCGCGCCGGGGTTGGACTGAGGAACTGGCGGGAAAATTGCCCTTTTGCCGGGCCTGCGTCAAGATGCCGCGCGGGGCGCCGCGAGTCCCGGGGCGAAAAAATCGCGCCCCCGGTAGCAGAGCATCTTTTTCTCCAGCTGCAAGAGGATCGTTTCCGATCTGGCGAAGTCCCAATCCTGCATGGGCGGCGATACGTCCATGATGAATCGCCGCAGGAATTTTTCATCGGCCGAAAGTTGCGGCCTCAATCCGTATAAGGTCGCCAACTGCTCGAAAGCCTTCAGTTTCAAATTCCTGTCCGGAGTCAGCAGATCGCCTCCCCGGGTGAGCGAGACGTCTTCGCCGCCGGGACAGGGCGCGCCGAAAATAATGAATTGGCGGCAAGCCATAAATCGCAGCGGATAGATGGAGCAGGTTGCATCGACGAGGAAAGGACACGCGCGGCCGCGCGCCGCATGAAGATTGCGCTGCACCCGCGCGCGCAAGCCGGCGGACGTCCTCCGGGTGAGCTGCCACAGCGCCCCGGCGATCTCCGGAGCGCTGACGGGAATGACGTGGGAGCAACAGTCGTCGCATCCTTTTTTGCAGGCCGGGCGGCGCCTGGTCGAGGCGGCTTCGTTTTCGAGGCTTGATTTTACGGCCTTATCCACCAGCGCATGCGCTTTGAGCAGCGCGGGAAGCCAATGATAGGTGGGTTGATCGCTGGAGTCGTTGCAGGGCACAGGTTGTCTCCGCCACGGGAAAGGATTCAAGTCCGGCAGTTGCAAAAAACGGACCTTCGATCGCCGCGTGGCCGCGACGGGCAGGCGCGATGGTCTGAACGATTCATTTTGGGCGGGCAGTTTGACAATTCCCCCAGAGGGGGTTGAATGCGCGTACGCCATTCCCGCTGGCCCGGACCGCGTTTTTTTTCAAAATCTTTTCCCCGGCGGCACGATAATGAAACGACTGCTTCTGTCTACGATATGTTTTTTTGTTTTCCACTCCGTGTGCCAGGCGGAAGACAGCCAATACAAATATACGAAGTTTGACGAATTTTGGCAAGACAGCAGCGCATATGTCGGAGGAAAAGTTGAAATAAGCGCCTTCGGCCGGTACAACGGCGGGATTTTGTTCGTCACAAGGGGGCCGGGAAACGCTCATTTTTTGCATGTCGATCTGCATGATTTGCAGGAAAACGATAAAAAATTCATTCAAAAGTCGTGCGCCCCGCACTGCAATATAACAGTTCGCGGATCGGTGGAAAAAGATCGTCTGGGATTGGTCGTGATTCGCGGCGAGAGTGTTTCGGTGGCGAATTATTAACGGGAGCAGAAAATTTTCTTCATTTTCATGCTCCCAGTAATATTAACGGCTAACCGGCGTTTCCCGTATCCAGAACTCTCTGGATGACTTCCTTGAGCGCTTTGAGGTCCACCGGCTTGGCGATGTATTCGTCCATGCCGGCTTCCAGGAACCTTTCGCGATCGCCGACCATCGCATGGGCGGTGATGGCGATGATGCGGATGTTTTTGCTTTCGTCGTCGCCCGAGCGGATCTTTTTGGTCGCCGTTACCCCGTCCATGACCGGCAGCGAGATGTCCATCAGGATGCAGTCGAATTTCTCCCCCCTGGCCAAGGCGGCGAGCGCCTGCTCCCCATTCACGGCGCAGGTGACGACAGCCCCGGCTTTTTCCAGATAATTTTGCGCCAGGGTCCGGCTGATCTTGTCGTCCTCGACCAGAAGAATTTTCAAGTTGAGCCGGGGGCTTGCGGCTGCGGGCGCGGCGGGCGCGGCGGGCGCGGCCGTGCAGCCATTCCCAACCGGTACGGCCTCGCCGGCCTGATGCACTCCGACGGGGATGGTGAAGCGCACCGTGGCGCCTTCGCCGAGCTTGCTTTCGATGCTCGCCTCGCCGCCCATGAGCTCGACCAGGCGCTTGACGATGGCCAGTCCGAGCCCCGTGCCCTGGTATTTCCGGGTCAAAGCGCCGTCGACCTGGGTGAAGGCGTTGAAGATATCCGCGAGCCGGTCCTCGGGGATGCCGATGCCGGTGTCGCTCACGCTGAAGCGCAGGCGCATCGTATCCCGGTCGATGATCCCGCCGCCTTCGACCAGGAGCTTGATTTCTCCCTGGTCGGTGAACTTGACGGCGTTCCCCACGAGATTGAGCAGCACCTGCCGGATGCGATTGACGTCGGCGCGGACGATTGCGCAGACGCCGGGGGCAACGTCGATCGACAATTGAAGGCCTTTTTTGTCGAGCTGGTCCTTGAAGGCGCCGGCCACGGACCGGCACAGATCGGATACGATGAAATCGTTCTCGACGATGTCGATCTTTCCGGCCTCTATTTTGGAGAAATCGAGGATGTCGTTGATCAGGCGCAGAAGATTGTTCGCCGAAGTCATCGCGACCTCGACGCAATCGCTTTGCTCCGCATCCAGGGCGGTGGTTTGGAGGATTTGCAGCATGCCGAGAACCCCGTTCATCGGGGTGCGGATTTCATGGCTCATGTTGGCGAGAAATTCCGACTTGGCGCGGGTGGCCGTCTCGGCCATCGAAAGCGCCCGGTGCAAGGCGTCCTCGGTTCGTTTGCGGCCGGTGATGTCGTGCATGACATGCACGCTGGCCTCGATATCGCCGCTCGGCCCGAGGACCGGCGTCACGGTGACGTCGAAGGTCCTGTCCAGACGCTTTTCAAAAACTTCGCAATACGTCTCCTTCCCGCTGACAAGAAGTTTCGAGTGCGGGCAGAACGGGGGCGGGCAGGGCAGGCCATGCACGAGTTCATGGCATTGGCGTCCCACGATGTTTCCGGCGTCTTCGCCCACCGCCTCCACCATGGCCCGGTTGGCGCGGATGATGCGGTGCTTGGTGTCGATCAGGGCGATCAGGTCGGGCATCGTGTCGAAGGTCTGCTCCCATTCCTTTTTGGCCGACTCGGCGGCTTGCTTGGCCAGGATCAGGGCGTCCTCGGCCCGCTTTCGATCGGTGACGTCGCGGCCGACGCACAGGATTTCTCTGATCCCGCCGTCCTCGCGCAACAGCGCCCGGGCGACGAATTGCATCCAGCGCATCTGGCCGGCGGCGTTGTAGAAGCGCTTTTCCACGATCTCGATCGGGTGGCCGGCCGTGAGGCGGGCAAGCTGGTCCTCGATCAGGCCCACGTCCTCGGAGGCCGCCATGGGCTGCCACTTGGAGCCGAGGAGCTCTTGCTCGCTTTTGCCGAAAAAGCGGCAGGCGCCCGGATTGACGAACAGGATCGTCCCGTCGGACCGGATGCAGCCGATGACGTCGGTTTGGCATTCGATCAGGGCGCGATAGCGTTCCTCATCCTCCCGCAAGGCCTCCGCGGTCCGTTTGTTTCCGATTCCGCCTGCCTGGAGTTCGGCGATGAGCTCTTCTTTGGATTTCTCGTAATCCGGCATGCTTGCCTCCCGTCACTCGTTGTCCCTGGCCGCCGGCGATTGGGCGGTCAGGACGCACGACCCCCGGACATAGGAACCGTCCTTGCGGCGATACCGTTTCTGGATCACCACCGAAGGCAATTCTCCGGGGAGCAGTTTTTTGCGGATCTCTTCGATCTCGGCCACGTCTTCCGGATGGACGAGGTCCTTGGAGGTCATCGTGGCGAGTTCTTCGCGCGTGTAGCCGGTAAAATCGCAAAACTTCTGGTTGACGCGCCGCAGCAAGCCCTCCGCGCCGACATGGAAAATGCCCATCGCCTCCTGCTCGAAGGCCTGGCGGAAGCGCTCCTCGCTTTCCGTGAGGGCTTCTTCGGACCGGATGCGTTTGACGATTTCGGCCTCCAGGATCCTTTTGGTGCGGCGCAATTTTTCGACCAGCATGCTTACGAGAGTTCCCGCGAGAAGCAAGCCGTACAACTGAATTTTATTTTTGGGATCCGCGATGGCGAAGGAGTAGAAAGGGGGCAAAAGAAAATACGCCGAGGCCAGGCCGGAAATCGCGGTCGCGAGCAGCCCCGGCCCCAGGCCGCCAATGTAGCTGGAGAGGACGATGGGAATGATGAACAACACGAGCGTCGGGGGGTCGCCTGGGGCATGCCCCAGGCTCAGGCGCGCGAGCAGGGTCCCGGCGACGGCCGCCGTCGCGATCACATAGCCGGTCCAGGGGGGCAGGGCCGTCAGAAAATGGACCGCCAGGCGCAACCGGCCTCCGGTCGTCTTTGGATAGGTCATGAGCGCTCTCGAAAGAAAAGGATTGTCGTCTTCCGGGCATGATAGCAGAGGACCCGGGCGCAGGAAACACCGAAATTACGGCGCGCGAAATCGGGGGTCCTCCTGGCGCGCCGCAGCCCGTTTTTCAACGGGCTGTCAGGCCTCGTCCGGGAAGAACGCCGCGAAGATTTCGTCGCATTGACCCATGGCCGCCAGCGCCAGGGGGCTTAGCTCCTCCGGCGCGACGCCCGCATTGTCCCAGGCCTCGGGGATCAGGGGCGGCACGAGGCACTCGCCGCTTGAACCCATATCCAGGGCCACGGTGATGCAATCGGCCACGTGGACCACGGCCGGTTCGTCGATGATGAGCACCGCGCCCGGTTCGTGGTGAAAGCGGACGGATTTTTCAAGCGAGGACGGGTAGTTCCATTTTTTGAGCAAAAGTCCGCCGATTACGGCGTGGTCAAAGCCCATGATCTCGCGCTCGGCCTCGGTCAGGGACATTTTGCGCACCCTCGCGGCCACGAGCGTCTCGCCGGAGAGCACCGGATAATGGCGGTAGAAGATCAGCCTGCCGATGTCGTGCAGCAGGCCGGCCACGAAGAAATGTTCGCCTTCGGACGCGCGCCTTTTCTCGGCCAGCATCCGGGCCAGGATGCCACAGAAGATGCTGTGCCGCCAAAAGGACTTCATGTCGATCAGCCCGGCAGGGATGTCGTCAAACCGCGACAGCACGCTCACGCCGAGCGCCAGGACGCCGAGCTGCGAACTGCCCACCAGGGCCACGGCCCGGGACAGGGAGTCCACTTTGGCCGGAAATTGGTGTCTGGCGGCGCGCAGAGCCCGGCTGTAAAAAGCGCTGTTGACGATTTTCAGCAAAATGGCCGAAAGGCTCGGGTCCATGCCGATCAGGTCGGCGATGTGGCCGGTGGTGCTGGCCGGGTCCTGAAGCGCCTGGTTGATGCGCAGGAAGACCTCGGGCAGGGAGACGAGCTTGACGTCGCGGGAGAGCAGTTCCCCCGGCGCGCCGGTATTTTCCCGGAGTCCGGCCGGCATCTGGCGGATCTGCTCCTCGATGGGCGGTTTGGCGAGAAAACCGTCGCCCTTGGCGGCGATGCGCCAGGCCAGGCGGGTGACGCACAGATCAAAAAGCGCGGCCGCGGCCGGCAGCGACCGGTCGACCAGGGCGAAGCGTTCCCGGCAATAGTCGCCGCTTAAGGCGCGCACTTCGGGATCGGCCGCCCGGGCGGCGATTTCAGCCGGATCGCGGGCGTCGTCCTCGATGTCCACGGCCGTGACGCCGAAACCCTCGAGGTAGCGGATATGATTTTGCGAGAGTTGAGCCCCCCGTGGCATGAGAAAGCGGCCGTCGCCGGCGGTCACGTCGGTCTTGAGCACGTCCCCGGGCTTGAGCGCCTCGATTGCTGTCCTGGCCATGAGCTCACCATCAACCTTGCGGATTCGAAGGCCGTCTTTTCAACGCCTCCGCCCTCATTTGTGAATCGTCCCGGGCTTCGTGTCAAGCCGGAGTGGGAGCGGCTATTTTCATTGCCGGTTGACATCGGGCCGGTCAGACCACAAAATGTGGACCGCACCATACAAAAGGGGGAGCCGTGGCCGAGAAGATCCTGGTGATTGAAGACGATCCCGCCTTTCGGGCCATGCTGGCCGAGGCTCTGCATGAGAAGGGCTACGAGGGCGCGCTCGTGGGCTCGGCCGAGGAAGGGGTGGCCCGGCTCAAGAAGGAGCTCTTCGACCTGGTGATCACGGACGTGATGCTGCCGGGCATGTCCGGGATTGAGGCCCTGTCCCTGATCAAGCAGGCCGATCCCGCCCTGGACGTGATCGTCATGACCGCCCACTCCACCAGGGATTCGGCCTTGGAGGCGGTCAGGCGCGGGGCCTACGATTATTTCACCAAGCCGTTTAGTTTGAACGAGATGGAGATCGTCATCCGCCGCGCCCTGGAGCGGCGCGCGTTGCGCGCCGAGCTGTCGGCGCTCAAGAATTCGCTTTCCGGCGCGGGCCGCGTCCCGGTGATCGTCGGCCAAAGCCCGGCCATGCTGCGTCTGATCGAGATGGTGCAGCGCGTGGCCGCGCTCGACACCACCGTGCTGATCACCGGCGAATCGGGCACGGGCAAGGAAGTGGTGGCCGACGCCATCCAGGCCTACAGCAAGCGGGCCGCTGAACGCTTCATCAAGGTCAACTGCGCGGCCATCCCGGAGACGCTGCTCGAAAGCGAGCTCTACGGCCACGAAAAGGGCGCCTATACCGGGGCCGTGTCGCTGAAGAAGGGCAAGTTCGAACTGGCCCACAAGGGCACGATCCTGCTCGACGAACTCGGCGACATGCCTTTGTCCTTGCAACCCAAGCTGCTGCGCGCCGTTGAACAGCGCGTCATCGAACGCCTGGGCGGCGGCGCGCCCATCGACATCGACGTGCGCATCATCGCCGCCACCAACCAGGAATTGGCCAAACTCATCGAAGAGAAGAAATTCCGCGCCGATCTGTACTACCGCTTAAGCGTCGCCACAGTGAACCTGCCGCCGCTGCGCGAGCGCAAGGAAGACCTGCCGGCCTTGGCGGCGCATTTTCTGGAGAAGATCAATCCCAAGACCGGCACGGATCTGCGCGGGCTTTCGCGCGAGGCCATGGCCCTGCTTTTCGATTACGACTGGCCGGGCAATATCCGCCAACTGGCCAACGTGCTCGAACGCGCGGCCATCACATCGCGCGGCGACGTGCTCACCGAGAGCGACATCCGCCAGGCTTTCGAGAACTCGCCGCGAGCCGGAGTCCGCGAGTCCGCGCCCCGGACCGGCACGCTGCGCGAGAACCTGCGCGCCTTTGAGCGCACCATGATCGCCGACGCCTTGCGCCAGGCCTCCGGGGTGCAGACCGAGGCGGCCAGGCTGCTTGGCGTCTCGCCCAAGAACCTCTGGAACAAGATCCAGAAGCACCGGCTTGGCCAGGCCGGCGCCTGACCTGACCTGGACAGGCCTCCGGTACGGAATCCTGGTCCATGTTTTATGGGGAATTGCGGCAATGATCCACGATGTGTGGATTCGATTGATTGAGGAATTGCAGCGCCTTGCGCAATCCTGTCCCGCCTCGCCCATCCACTGAAAATTGATTCCCGGACGGCCAAGCGCCGCAAAAGCCTCCGCCACGCGCCATCCTCCTCGGCCACTGAAGTCATAACATCCCGTTATCGTAAGTTTTAATGTTGCCGTCCGAGTCTTTGGCCCAGCTCGCCTCTGTCTGGCACGGGCCTTGCTCAATGGAAATTACCCGGCGATGCAAAGCAATAAAAAATAAGATCAACGGGACTGGAGGACGCCATGTTGTACATTGGGAATTTTTTCAGGGACGAAGAAGGGGCCACCGCGGTTGAATACGGACTGTTGGCCGCTTTGATCGCCGCCGTGATCATCGCCGCAGTGACGCTGCTCGGCACCAACCTCACGGCGATCTTCAACAATGTCGCCAACACCATCTGACAACGGCAACGACACAAGGGATCAAAAGGAGAAGACCATGAACATCATGAATTTTTTCAGGGACGAAGAAGGGGCCGCTGCGGTTGAATACGGTCTGCTGGCCGCTCTGATCGCCGCCGTGATCATCACCGCGGTGACGCTGCTCGGCACCAATCTCACGGCGATCTTCAACAACGTCGCCAACAAGATCTAACCCAAGCCCTCCCAATCGGGGAGCCCGGAGGAGAATCCCGCGCCCAAGCGCCGGCTTCTCCTCCGGCCCCCGCCTCGAAAAAAAAGGGGCCGCCAAGCCGCCGCGCCTCTTGGCAAAACCGCCTAAAAATTCCACAATCTCCCGCAACAAACGAAGCGGCCGCAGGGCCGCGCCCCATCCCGAGCTCAAGGACGCCCGTTATGCCCACCCTCGCCCCCTGGGCCAAATACCTGCTCTACGCCTGGCTTGCCATCGTGTGCCTGGCCTGCGCGGTCAGCGACGCGCGAACCCGGCGCATCCCCAATAAAATCACCTATCCGACCATTCTGACGCTGATCGCCTTCCACACGGCGCTTGGCGGCCTGCCGGGGTTTTACGCCTCGGCCCTCGGCCTGGCCGCCGGCATGAGCCTGCTGATCGCGCCCTACGCCTTGGGCAAGATGGGCGCCGGCGACGTGAAACTGCTGGGCGTGGTCGGCGCGGCCCTGGGCGTGTCCGGAGCGCTCACCGCCTTCCTCTTCACCTGCCTGGCCGGCGGCGCGCAGGGCTTCTACTACCTGATCCGCGGGTACGGCTCCAAGGACGCGGCGGCCGACGGCAGGATGTGCTACGGCCTGGCCATCGCCGCCGGCGCCGTGGCGGCCATGATCTGGAACCTGGCCGGCAAGGAGTTCATCCGGTTTTAACGGGAGCGGAAAAATTTCTTTTGTGGGATTCCAAAGGGCGCGGCCCTTTGGCCGCCGGAGGCGTCGGAAAACCACTGTTTTGCAAGTCCCAGCAATGCTGGGGAATCGCGGAACGGGCCGCGGTCGCCCTCGCGGCGAGGCGCGAACGGCGTCAGGAGGTCAGGGCCCTGGCCATGGCCTCGGCCAAGGCGCGCTTTAAGACCGGCTTGAGCAGGTATTCCCGGATGCCCAGGCCGGCGGCCTTTTCCGGGTTGATGGTCTCGGAATATCCGGTGCTCATGACGATCGGGATCTCCGGGCGCAGGGCGAGCATTTCCCGGGCCAGTTCGGCCCCGCTCATGCCCGGCATGGTCTGGTCGGTGAGCACCGCGTCGAAGGCGGCCGGATTGGCCGCAAACAGTTTGAGAGCCTCGGCGGGCGAGGAGACGGCCGTGACCGTGTAGCCGAGGCTGGTCAGCATGTCCCGGGTCATCTCCAGCAGGGTTTTTTCGTCGTCCACGGCCAGGACGCGGCCCTGTCCCGAGGGCGGGGAATCCGGCCTGGCCGGGAGCGTCCCGGCCGCCTTCCCCGGCGTCTCCAGCGGCAAATAGATCTCGAAGGTCGAGCCCGCGTCCGGGCGGCTGGCGACGTTCACCGCGCCGCCGTATTTCTGGACGATGCCGTGCACCACCGACAGTCCCATGCCCGTGCCCACGCCGGGATTTTTGGTGGTGAAAAAGGGATCGAAGATGCGGTCGAGGATCTCGGGCTTCATGCCGTGGCCGGTGTCGCGCACGGTCAGGCGCGCGTGCCGTCCCGGGGAGAGCCCGGGCAGGGCTTGGGCCTCGGCCGCGCCCAGTTCCAGGGTCTCAAGCCCGACAAAAAGCGAGCCGCCTTTCTCGCGCATGGCGTGGGCCGCGTTGGCGCACAGATTCATGAGGATCTGCTGGATCTGGGTCGGGTCGGCCCGCACCCAGTCATCGCCCGGGTCGATGCGCTCCTCGATGGCGATGTTTTTGGGCAGGGTGGCCGCGAGCAGCTTCATGGTTTCGGCGATCAGCGGCCCGACGCGCAGGGGGCTGACCTCTTCGCTGGACTGGCGGCTGAAGGTCAGGATCTGGAAGATCAGGTCGCGCGCCCTTTGGCAGGCGTCCAGGATATGGTTCACCCGCCGCGACATGGTCGCGTCGTCCTTGGACGCGTCCATGGCCATCTCGGCGAAACCCATGATGATGCCCAGGATGTTGTTGAAATCGTGGGCGATGCCTCCGGCCAGGGTGCCGATGGCCTCCATCTTCTGGGATTGGCGCAGGCGGGCTTCCAGACCCTTGCGCTGGGTCACGTCGTGGGCCACCAGGACGGTCTGTTCGAGCGCCCCGGCCGCGTCGTGCATGGGCGAGGCAGTGACCAGAAATTCGCCCCGAAGGCCGGGGATGGACAATTCCTTGGTGTGGAAGGCGCCGTCGCACATCTCCAGGAGATCGCGGTAATAGGGGCCAGGATGGAGGTCGGGCTTGAGCACCTCGCCAAGGGGCTTGCCCGCCACGAGCCTCGGCGACAGGCCAAGGCGGTTGGCCATGGCCATGTTCAGCCGCTTGACCCGGTTGTCGCGCGAGAGGATCAAAATGAGGTCCTGGACGGAATCGAAGGTGCTCTCCCACTCGGCCTTGGCCGAGGCGACGAGCTTGGCCACCTTTGCCCGCGCCTTGATTTCCCGGGTCAGTTGGGCGTTGGCCCGGGCCAGTTCGGAGGTGCGCTCCTCGACGAGCGATTCCAGGCGTTGGCGCAGGGCGATATAGTCGCGTTCGGCTTTCCACTTGGCCGCCAGAGACCAGGCCAGCTGGATGATTTCCTGCGGATCGAACGGCTTTTGCAAATAGAGCAATTTGTCCGGCGGCGGGATGCGGGCCGAGATCTCTCGCGGATCGACGTCGGAATAGGCGGTGATGCACACGATCTGCACCATCGGATCCATGGTCCGGATGCGCTCGGCCGCCTCGACTCCGCCCATGCCGGGCGGCATGCGCACGTCGAGAAAGGCGACCGCGAACGGACGGTTTTCGTCCAAAGCCCGCTTGACTTCGGCCACGGCGGTTTCGCCCCGGGCGGCCAGGGTCAGCTCGAACCGGCCCGGCGCGCCTTGGTCCGAGGGCGAGCCGAAAAGAGACGAGGAGAGTTCGGAGAGCTTGGGCGACCTGCCTTGGGGCTCGCTCGCCAGGATCTCGGAAAAAAGCTCCAGGATCGCGCTCTCGTCGTCGGCGATCAACAGGCGAAAGGGTTCCCCCGGCATGTCCAGGATGGCGTCCGGGGTCATGTATCGCTCCAGGCGGCCAAAATCACCCCGACCGCCGCGCCCTGGTCCGCGCCGAAGCTTGCGGCGCTCATCCGGCCGCCCATGGCCGTAATCGCGTTGGCGCACCAATGCAGCCCAAGCCCCGAGGCGACCGGCTTGGAGGAGGAGCCCCGCGAAAAAACGCCCTCGGCCTGGCCTGGCTTAAACCCCGGGCCGTTGTCGGCGAAAACGGTCTCCACCATGGGCCCGGCCTCGGTGGAAAGGCTTTTGGACGCAATCGTGAGCCTGGTCCCGGCGCGCTTCGCCCTGGCCGAGGCTTCGGCCGCGTTGCACACCAGATTGGCGACCACCTGCTGCAATATCACCGCGTTGCCGCGAACGGCGGGCGCGGCTTCGACGCTTGGATCGACGACGATGTTCATGTTTTCCAGATGCCCTTCCGGCACAAGCGTCAGTCCTTCCCGGACGGCCCGGCCGAGATCGATCGCCTCGTCCTGCTGGCGCCTGGGCCGGGTGCGGCCGCGCTCGACCAGGATCGTTTCGATTTTTTTGACCACCTGAGCGAGCTTTTCGAGCTTTTGCGTCGCCGTTTGCAGCCGCTCGGCGGTGTCGTCCACGGCCAGACGCACAAATTCGGCCAGCTCGGCGCGGCGCGCCTCGTCCCCGGAGCCCGCGGCCAATTCCAGCGCCGCCCGGCGCAGATCTTCGAGCGCCGCCGCCTCCAAGGTCTGCCTGGCCAGCTGCAAATGTCCGGTGAACGGGGTGAGCGCATTGCGCACGTTGTGCAAAACTCCCGAGGCCATTTCGGCCATACCCAGCCGAAACGACTGGTCGCGGACCTCGCTTCGCGCCTGTTCGAGCTCGATCATCATCTCATTGAAGGCCTGGGCCAGGACCGAAAGCTCGTCCGGCGAGGCCACGGCGAGACGCTGCGACAAATCCCGGTCGCGGCGGATGCCCTCGATCCGGCGGGTCAAAGCCGACAGCGGCCTCACCAGGGATAACTCCAAAATGAGCCATAAGACCAGCAAAATAAAACTGCCTGCGGCCACAACCGAAGCAAAACCGAAATGAAGCGCCGCGCTCTCGTCGCCTGGCCGGGTGAAATGCGCGGCGATGCCGCGCTGAATGAACAAATAATAAACAAGCGAAAATCCGGCCAGGGAGAAAAATAATATCAAGGGGATACGCAGCCGCAAGGACAGAAACGTCCCTTTGCGCCGGGGCTGGGCCCCGGACTTTGCCGGGGCTCGCGCCCCGGACTTGGCCAGGGCTCGCGCCCCGGACTTGGCCAGGGCTCGCGCCCCGGACCCCCGCCGGGGGGGATGATCCCCCCCGGACCCCCTCGATGGGGGCGGATGGCTGGTTTGGCCGGTCACCGGTTATTTCCCCACGATGATGACGACCCCGTTTTTGAGAGTCTCCATGGTCGCCTTGCGCGGGATCTGGTCGTTTTTCAGGTCGATCATCACGCGCAGCTTGTCGGGATGCGTCCCGATGCGCACCTTGTCCGCGAACCCCTCGCCGCCGGGAAGCGCGGTCTGGGCCGGTGCGGTCCAAGGGCCGTAGAGGTCGATGCCCACGGCCGGCGGGGACTTCTTGGAAAACACCTGGGCCTTCTGAACCGGCGCGCTGGTGGTGATATACACGCGGTACCCGGCCGGACTCTCGACCGCCGCGATGTTCACCACCCGGCCTCCCTTGGATGACGCGGCCAAAGTTTCGGGCGCGCTTTGGGCTTCGGGTTGCGCGGCCGCCTTAGGATCGGCGGGCGGCGTTTGCTTGGCCGAATCGGCGGCCGAAGCGGCGACCTGACCGACCGTATCCGGAGAGGGCGTTTGCCTGCTTTGCCCGGCCTCGGCCGCATCCGGCGCCTGCTCCTGCCGCGGGGCTGCCTCGGCGGCCTGGGCGGCGGGCCGTGTCGCGGCGGCGCTTTGGTCCTGGGCTTTGGCCCGAAGCGGCGCGTGCTCGGGCCAGTCGCGCGGTTTTGCGGCCTCGGGCGGCGAAATCCCGGAATCGGCCGGCGCCTCGTCCTTGGCGGCCTTTGGGGACTGGCCTTCGACGATCGGGCGTTGCGCGGGCTTTTCCGGCGCGGCGATCTCTCCGGCCGGAAACGCCTGCATGGCCATGGTTTCAAGGGCCGTGTCGCGGCCCCCGGCCTGGTTCAGGTTGCGCTCGGCGGCCGCGTAGTACTTGGGACTGAGTTCCACGGCTTTATTGAATGATTCAACTGCCTTGTCTTTTAACCCCGCATCGGCGTAGCACACGCCGATGTTGTTGTGGGCCGCCGCTTCTCCTCCGGCCCTCTTGAAGGCCTCGAAGGCCGCGTCGAATTTCTTCTGCCCGCACAGGGCCAGGCCCAGATTGTTCGCGGCCTTGGGGTTTGGCCCCGTGGCCAGGGCCTGGCGGAAGGACTCCTCGGCGTGGGCGTAGTCGCGCTGCATGAAATAGGCGATGCCCAGGTTGTTTTGCAGGTCCGGGCTCGGCCCGGAAAGGGCGATGGCCGCCTTGAAGTCGGCTGCGGCCAGTTCCGGGCGTTTCAAGTAATTGTGCGTGATGCCGAGCAGGTTATGCGCCCCGGGCAGGTCCGGCCGGACGGCCACCGCCCGCGACAGCCGGCTCTCGGCCTTTGCGTAATCGCCCAGCCTGAAGGCCGCGTAGGCCGACCCCTGCAAGATCTGGACGTCCTGCGGCGCGAGCGCGAGCGCTTCCTCGAAGCGCTCGGCGGCGAGCGTCCACTGGCCTTCGCGCAGCAGGACGAAACCCTGCTTGTACTTGAGCCGGGCCGGGTCGCCGCCTTTGGCCAGAGCCCGGGCGTACATCGCGATCGCCTCTTCGGCCTGGCCCTGGCGCGCGACCAGGCCGTCGCCCGTCTTTTCGAGCTCCTCGGCTGGCATCTTGGCGTAGTCGGCCGCCGGCGCCGGCGCCGGCGGCTTCTTGGCGGTCGTCTGGCAACCTGCGGCGGCCAGGAGCAGGCACGCGGCGATCAGGACAAGGGAGAGCGGATGTTTGGTCATGATTGGCGGTCTTCGATTTTTATTTGTTGATGTTGGACAGCACGTGCATCAGCCGGAGCACGCCCGGCCCCATAATCACGATAAAAAGCGGCGGCAGAATGAAAAAGATGAGCGGAAGCAGCATCTTGACCGGGAGTTTGGCGGCGATCTCCTCGGCTTTCTGGAAGCGTTTGGTGCGCATGGCGTCGGCGTAGATCCGAAGCGTCGCGGCCACGCTGGTGCCGAAGAGGTCGGCCTGGATGAGCAGAGCCACCAGGGAATTGACGTCGTCCAGGCCGATGCGGCCGGCCAGGTTTTTGAGCCCCTCGCGCCTTGACTTGCCGGCCCGAAGCTCCAGCGTCAGCGTGCGCAGCTCCTCGGAAAGCACCGGGCAGGTGGTCCTCATTTCCAGGCTCACCCGGTGGATGGCCTGGTCCATGCCCATGCCCGCTTCGACGCAGACCACCAAAAGATCGAGCGCGTCCGGCAGGCCGTTTTGGATCGCCTTTTTGCGCGCCTCGATCTTTTTGTCCAGCCAGAATCCCGGCGCGAACAAAAAAAACGCCGGAACGAAAAGATAGACCAATAAGACGATCTGCCGCTTGGCCGCGCCAAGGACCGTGACGTTGAGGAGCACGGCCGCGGCCGCGCCCACGGCCAGCATGCCCATCTTCACGCCCCAGAAGACCGCCGGCGCGTTGTGTTGGCGCAGCCCTGCGTGGATCAGTCTGGTGCGCAGCTTGGAGAGCTCGGCGGTCTTTTTGGGCTGGAAGCTGTCGCCGACCCGGCCGGCCAGGGACACCAGCCACAACCGCAGACCTTCCCAGGCGTCGCCATGCCCGGTATCGGCGGCCGCATTTCCGCTCAGCCTGGCCTTCACCCGCTCCCGGCGCTCGCGTTCGGCCAGCCAGGCGTTGATCCCGAAGGCCGCGACCGCCACGGCCAGGATCACGGCCACAAGGGCCAGCCACACGTCCCTGTTGTCCACGGCCCGCTCCGCCTACACCTTGATGTTGATCATGCGTTTGGTCACCAGCACGCCGACGAGCATCATGGCCCCGGCGGTATAGAGCATCATCTTGCCCAGCTCTTCGGTGAAGAGCACGGAGAGGTAGTCGGGATTGAGGAAATTGATGACCAGGGCGATGCCGGGCGGCATCGAACACAAGATCCAGGCGGCGAAGCGCCCTTCCGCGGACAAGACGCGCACCCGTCCCTTGAGCTTGAAGCGCTCCCGGATCAGAGCGGCGATATTCTCCACGATTTCGGCCAGATTGCCGCCGGTCTCGCTTTGGATTTTGACCGAGATGACGAAAAAGCGAAGATCGCCGCAATCCACCCGGACCGAGAGATTATCCAGGGCCTCCTGGACGTTCATGCCGAAATTGATTTCTTCCAGGGTCTTGCCGAATTCGCCGCGGATCGGCTCCTCGAATTCCGCGGCCACCAGGCCCATGCCGCTGGAAAAGGTGTGTCCGGCCTTCAGCGCCCTGGCCACCAGGCCAAGCGCCTCGGGCAGCTGCTCCTCGAAGCGGGCCATGCGTTGTTTCTTGCGCGAGCGCACCCACAAGGCCGGGCCGAGCGCCGCCGCCGCTCCGGCGCCGAGGGCGACCAGAAAATGGTGGCTCAGGGCGTAGGCGGCGAGATAGCCGAAGGCGCCCATGACCAGGGCGGCCAGGACGATCACGCCGAGCGGGACGGTTATATCGGCCTGGGCGACGACCCTGCTTATCGCTTCCGTCCAGTGCAGCCGCGACAGGATCAGGTCGAAGGCGGGCAGGCTGGAAAGCTGCCGGTTCTTGACGATGTCCACCGCCTGGGTCTCGGCCTCCTCGGCCGGAGCGTCCATTTGGGTCAAACGGCGGCGCACCGATTCCCGGCCCGCGTCGCGCGAGGCGGAGACGGCCTGGGTCACGGCGTAGACCAGATAGCCGAGGGCGGCGACGACGAAGGCGGCGATGGCGTAATCCATGGTTACACGTCGGCGATCGGTTTGGGCTCGAACAGGGTTCCGGGCAAGGAGATTCCCTTGGCCGTAAGCTTGTCCGAAAATTTGGGCCTGACCCCCCGGGCGACGAACGCGCCCCGGACCTTGCCGTCGGAGTCGACTCCCTTTTGCTCGAAGGCGAAAATTTCCTGCATGGTGATGACTTCGCCTTCCATGCCGCTGATTTCCTGAAAACTGATCATCTTGCGCGAGCCGTCGGAGAGCCGCGAAATCTGGATGATGACGTCCACGGCCGAACTGATGAAGCGTTTCATGGACAAAGGGGAGATGTTCAGCCCGGCCATGGCCACCATGGTTTCCAGGCGCATCAGCGCGTCGCGCGGGGTGTTGGCGTGGATGGTGGCCAGCGATCCGTCGTGGCCGGTGTTCATGGCCTGGAGCATGTCCAGGGCCTCGCCGCCGCGCACCTCGCCGATAATGATCCGGTCCGGGCGCATGCGCAGGCAGTTCTTGACCAGGTCGCGCTGGGTGATCTCGCCCTTGCCTTCGATGTTGGCCGGGCGGGTTTCCAGGCGCACCACATGGTCCTGTTTGAGCTGGAGTTCGGCGGCGTCCTCGATGGTGACGATGCGCTCGTTTTCCGGGACGAAGCGGGACAAGCAGTTGAGCATGGTGGTCTTGCCCGAGCCGGTGCCGCCGGAGATCAGGATGTTGAGCCGCGCCTTCACGATGCCCCGAAACACCTCGCCGATTTCCGGGGTCAGCGCCTTGTAGTTGATCAGGTCGTCGAGTTCCAGCGGATCGCGGGAGAATTTGCGGATCGACAGCGCCGGGCCGTCCAGGGCGAGCGGGGAGATGATGGCGTTGACGCGCGAACCGTCGGCGAGCCGCGCGTCCACCATGGGGGTGGATTCGTCCACCCGGCGGCCGATGCGGTTGACGATGCGGTCGATGATCTTTTTTAAGTGCTCGTTGTCCTTGAAGCGGGCGTCGGTGCGCTCCAGGCGGCCCTTGCGTTCGACGTAGATGTGGGAATAGCCGTTGACCAGGATGTCGTTGACGGTCGGGTCCTTGAGAAACGGCTCAAGCGGCCCCAGGCCGAGCATTTCGTCCTGGATCTCGCCGATGAGCTTGTCGCGTTCGCCGAGGTTCAGCGGGGTCTGGGTGAACTCCTCGCGCAGGAGCCTCTCGACCAGCTTGGCGATTTCGTTTTTGAGCGCCGCCGGTTCGAGGGTGTCGAGCAGGGAGAGGTCGATCAGGTCGATCAGCCGGTCGTGGATGCGGGTCTTGATTTCGAAATAGGCGTCGATGGCCACTTCGCTGCGGCGCTGCGGCGCGGCCGGGGTTTCCGGCCTGACCGGCATGGTCCTGATGACTTGGCGTCTTTCCATATCCCACCTCCCGGTCCTGGTTCAGCGGACCGGGACGCCCCTGGCGAAAAAGTCCGGGCCTATCGTTTGGAAAACAGCTTCAATTTGAAGAGCGCGCCGCCTTTTGAGGCCGTTTTCGCCTCCGGGTCCAGGCTCGCGGCCAGGGCGGCCAGGCTTTTGGCCACCTCCGATTTTGGAGCCTGCTCGCACAGGGGACGGCCCTGGTTGATGGCCGTGAGCGTGGTCTGGTAGTCGTTGGGGATTAAGGCGTGAACGGCCATCCCCACCGCCTCCTCCATGTCCTGGGCGCTTAAGTCGCATTCCTTGAGATGGCGGTTGAGAATCAGGCGGAATTTTTCCTTGCGGGCCGTCCCGGCCAGATTGCCGGGGCCGTCGGCCCCGGCCTGCTCCAGGAAGCGCTTGACGTTGGCCAGACAGGCCAGATGCTGCACGGCCACCAGGTAGATCACCTCGGAGAGGTCCATGATCCGCAGGGCGACCTCGTCGATGTAAATGCCCAGATCCACCACCACCAGATCGAATGTACGCGCCAGAAGCTCCAGGATGGCGCCGATGGATTCGGGCGAGGCGAGCTGGATGTCCTCGAACTGGCTCGGCGGGGGCAACAGATAGAGCCCGGAGGGGTGTCTGGCCAGGATGCCCATGAGATAGGCGGCGTCCAGGCGCGAGATGTTGCGCACCGCCTCGCCCCAGTGGAACTTGGGACGCACGTCCAGGAAAAGCTGCACTTCGCCGTAGGGGATGGTCATGTCGAGCAGGACCACCTTGGCCCCAGGCGCGCGCGCCTGGTAGGAAGCGGCCAGGTTCACGGCCACGGTCGTGACCCCGACGCCGCCCTTGGCTCCGATCACGGACGCCACCCGGCCGCGTTTGCCGGCCGCCGCCGGGGAGCGCTTGGCCCGGTTTTCCTTGAAGCGCGAGAGCGCCGCCGTGAATTCGGCCGCCTCCGGCGGCAAGGGAAAAAATTCGCGCACCCCGGCGCGCATGGCCCGGATCAAGGAATCGCTGTCTAGGCGCCTGGACACGACAAAGACGGTCAGCCCCGGATTGGCCCGGGCCGCGGCCGCGATCTTGTCCAGGGCCGGCTCCAGGTCGTCGCCGGACTCCACCACGCACAATTCGGCGTTCTCCGGGGAAACCGGGCCGCCGGCGAAGCCCCCCGAGTCGGCCAGACATTGTTCCACGACCTGCCGGACCAAGGGCGAGGCGATATCCAGGGCGATGCCGATCGGTTCGTTCATGAGGTGGCGTTGTGCTCCATGAGCCCCCGGGGGGGCGTATTGCCGCCGGTCCGCGTCCGGATCGGTCCAGGATACCCGGAATCTGAAGCGGAAATAGGTTTTTTGTCAAGACGCATGGAATTTTCGCATGGAATTTTCTTTTGAGTGCGGGGACTTGCCCGGCGCCGCGCGCGGCCTAGCCGCCCTCGGGCATGACGTCCTTTGGGCTGGGGCCGGATTTCGACTTCCGGTCGCTTTCCTCGTTGGAGGCGGTGATGCACATGACCTTGTTCAGGGAGCGCTCGAAGATCTCCGAGGCTTTGAGCGTGGCCGCGGAGGGGGCGGACAGCGCGCCCGCGCCGCCGGATTCGAGAAACGGCCTGATCTGTTCCAGGGTCAGGGCGAAATTCACATTCTGGGGGATGTCGCCGGTGACGTCGGCGACGGCCAGGGCGTTGAGTTTCAGGGTCACCACGCCGATGACGTTGCCGCTTTGGTCGAGCAGAGGGCCGCCGGAATTGCCCGGCTGGACCGGGGCGGTGAACTGCAAAAAGCGCTTGTCGTTCTTGATCCCGGACAGGGCGCTGATGGCGCCGGTGGTCACGGTCGGGTCCAGCGATAACAGGCCCCGCAAGGGAAACCCGATGGCCACCACGGGCTCTCCCGGCCTGGGGCCGGGGCCGGCGCGCAGGCGCAGGCCGTCCGCGCCGGCGGCGTCCATCTTGAGCAGGGCCAGATCGGCCTCGTCGTCGATCTTGACCGGGGTCAGGGCGTACTCCTTGCCGCTCATCTCCCCCTTGAGAAACTTAAAACCCCTGACCACATGGGCGTTGGTCAGGACGTATCCCTTGACGCCGACCACGAAGCCGGTGCCGGTTTTTTTCTGCTGCAAGTCATCGATGGCTTCGGATTCCTTGCCCGGAACCCATTCGGCGGCCTTGGCCTGGACCTGTTCGACCTGGAACGGAAGCAGGGCCGCCATGATGCGGTCGCGCAGGTCGGCGGCCTCCGGATCGGCCTTGGCCGCCAAAACGGCCCAGAAATAGGCGGCGATCTTGCCGCCGCGTCCGCCCAGGGAATAGCTGTTGAACATGGAAGCCAGGTTGCGCATGGCCATGGAATTGTTCTGATAGGCGGCCTTGAGGTACCAGCGCATGGCTTCTTTGTAGCTTTTGACCGCGCAGCGGCCGAAGCGGGAGCGGTCGCCCATGGCGTTTTGGGCCTGGGCCAGACCCTGTTCGGCGGCCTTTTTGAGCCACTCGCCGGCCGCCGCGCAGTCCTTGGGCGCGCCAAGCCCCTCGTCCAGCATGAGTCCGGCCTTGAGCTGGGCCTGGGCGTTGTTGTCTTTGGCCAAGGCGAGATACGCCGCCAAGGCGGTCTTGTGCTCGCCGCGCCGGGCCGAGGCTTCGGCCTGGTCCAGCGCGGAGGGCTGCGGCGCGCCCGATTGCACGGGTTGCACGGGTTGCGCCGTTTCCCCGGCCTTCGGGGCCGTTTCGGGAGCGGCCTGGGTCTGGGCGAAGGCGACGGCGGCCAGGCAGGCCAAGCCAAGCGACAACGCCAGGGCCGCCCAAAATGGACGCGGCGCGCGGCCGTTTGTTTCCGCGCGAGGCTTCGCAAGTGTCGCCATGGCCGTTTCCTATTGCCCGGAGCCCTGGCTGCCGCCGCTGTTGAGATTTAAGTTGATCGCGGGGGCGGGGCCGCTCTGCTTGGTCTTGTCGTCGCCCTCCTGGTAGGTCTTTATCACCCGCTCGGCGGCCTTGCCGTCCAGGCCCGCGCCCGGCGCGTTCGATTTGCCGGCCTCGGGGTTGGCGATCTGGCTGGCGAAAATTTCCTTGGTGGCTTCGCCGTGATCCCAGGTGGTGCGCCGGTCCTCGTTGCAGCCGGCAAGCAGCAGCGCCGCCAGCGCGGCGCAGGCGATCCAGAGTTTTTTCATGGCGTCCCCCGCCGGGCAAAGCCGGTTGATTTTGCGTTCATTGGCCGGAACTCTGGGTCATGTCCGGGACGGCGTGGCCGAAATCGCCGTCCAGGCCGCTTTTGCCGGCCGGGGCGGCCGAAACGCTTTTCGCCGCCGCGTTTTTCGGCTTGTCCGGGGCGGGCTGGGGGATGTTCAAATAAAATTCCAGGTCCGTGGGTTCGCGCACGCCGTCGGTCGGCAGCTTGGTGATGGACTTGTCCATGGGCTTGGCCAGGTGCGGGGTGATGATGATGACCAGTTCGGTCGTGTTTTTCTGGTAGGCTTGGCTTTTGAACAGGCTGCCCAGCACCGGCACCTCGCCCAGGAACGGATACTTCTGCGAGCTGTCGCGCAATTGCTCCTGGAGCAGACCGGCGATGGCGAAGCTCTGGCCGTCGTCCATCTCGATGACCGTGGTGGTGCTGCGTTTGTCGATGGTCGGTATCTGGTAGCCGCCCACGGTCACGGAATGGGTGTAGTCCAAATCCGAGACCGACGGGGAGACTTTGAGGCTGATGCGGTTGCCGGAGAGCACGGTCGGGGTGAAGGCGAGTTCCACGCCGAATTTTTTCCATTCGATGGTGGTGGTGCCCAGGGCCTGGGGAATGGGCACGGGGATTTCGCCGCCGGCCAGGAAATCCGCGGTCTGGCCGTTTAGGCACACCAGGGTCGGCTCGGCCAGGATCTTGACCAGGTCGTTTTCCTTGAGCACGTTCAATAGGCCGGTCCAGGTCACGCGCTGGCCGTTGATGTAGGTGTTCACGTTGGCGATGGCGTTGACGTTGGGGGTGATGTTGAGCGGCGTGGTCTGGGCGTTGAAGCGGGTCGGGTTGTTGCTCGACAGGCTCGGGTCGGTGGAGTTGGTGACGATGTTCTGCAGCAGGGGCACGCTGGTGAGCTGTCCGAGCATGGTGAACACGAAGTCGCCGTTGAGCAGGTAGTTGATGTTCACACCCAGGTTCTTAAGCAGGGTGCGGTTCATCTCGGCCACGCGCACCTCCAGCATGACCTGGTGGACGCCGCCCACGGTGAGCAGATTGATGACCTTGCCCGGGGCGTAGGATTCGGCCAGGGCCAGGGCCTTTTGCAGGTCGACCGCGCTTTTGACCTGGCCGGACAAGGCGATGGCGTCGTTGTTGTTGTGGACCTCGATGCCGGTCTCCTCGGGCATGACCGAAAAGATCATCTTCTTGAGCCTGGTCAGGTCCGGGGCGACCTCGATGTCGTAGACGTTTCGGATCTGGTCCGCCTCGTCCCACAGGGTGAGCGTGGTCAGGCCGGGGGCCTTGCCGGCCACGTAAACCTGGCTGGTCTTGTTCTGGCCCGGCAGCATGGGCGCGGCGATGTCGGCGATCTTGTCGTCGGCCACCGAGGCCTTGCCGATGCTGTACTTGGTTTTGAGCACGATGGACTTGCCCACGGTCAGCTGGATGCGAGGCACGGCCTGGACCGCGCCCGGCTGGGGCGCGCCCGGGTCGCTCGGCCCGGCTGACGCCGCGGTCGCGAGCAACCAGACGGCGGCCGTCGCCAGGAAGGTCGCCGCAGCGGCTTTGCGCAAAATCGGGACTGCCTTCAACGCTATCTCCTCTGCGGCGCCGGGACCGGGACCGGAATTGGGCTTTGCTCCGGGACCGGGGCCGCGGTCGCGGGCGGCGCCTGGGCTTGGCCCTGGCCGGATTGAGCGCCATTTGCGCCGGTTGAGCCGGTTGAGCCGTCGACCAGCGTCTGTTTGGTTCCCTTGATGATGACCACGCCGCCCGGTTTGGCCTGGCCGCGCGGCGCTTCCGGGGCCTTGGGCTCGTAATCGAGATAGGACATGAGCAGGCGCAGCAGATCCTCGCCCCGGGTGAAGACGACGTCGCCGTCGGTGGGGTTGCGCAGGGTGAAGTGGAGCGTGCCCTTGTCCGAGGCCAGGGCGAGTTTCTCGGCCTCGTCCGGGGTGAGTTCCAGGGTGTACAGGCCGGTCGCGGCGGCGGATTTGCCGGCGCCTTTTTCGGTGTCATCGCCCACGGCCAACACCGGGATGTTCTGCAAAAGGAGCTTGGCGACCGGTATTTCCCGGGCGGCCTTGTCGTCTTTGGTGATGCCGAAGACGCCGTAGACGTCGATGTGCGCCCCCGGGCCGATCAGGCCGCCAAGGCCGAGCACCGGCGTGCCCTTGACGGACATGGCCCGCTTGCCCAGGGGGATCGTGGCCTCGATGCCGCCCGAGACGCCCACGGGGAAGAGCTTGTCTTTGGTGACCGGTTCGTTGGCCGCCAGCGGCTGGGACACGATCCGGCCGGACAGTTCGTCCAGCCCTCGGAAGGCCCCCTCGGGGATGGATTGTTCAAAATACGGCGAAAGTTTGATTTTGTCCGGGTCCAGGCGCGCGCCCCGGGCAAGCGGCGCGACGGTCACGGCGACGAGCGTCTCGGGCGCGACCGGGGGAGCTTGAATCGCGGCCTCGTGGCGGCCGCGCAAGAGCTTGAGCACCAGAAAGCCGGCCACCAGGGCGACGATGCAGGAGACGACCAGGTTGACGACGACTCGCGGTTTGGCCATGCGATTCCTTGCCGCTTCGCGGCCTTATCCTTGGAGCGCGAAGTCTTTCGCCGCGCGCCGCCCCGCACCGCCCTAAACCGCCCCGAACGGGGGGCGTTCACGGCAATGCGTCTACCAGGGATTTCAAATATGTTCAAACATCCGCTTCTAAATTCAAGGGAACAGACATTTTTTTCGCACTTCCCGTTCATGGGCGCGGCCCCACTCGGAGCGAGGCCAAACGGCGCTTGCCGCTGGCGCGCGCCGTCGTTTCCATGCGCGTGGGGTCCGCTCGCGCGGCCCGCAAAGCAATTGTTCGGGAAACAACCTGCAAGCCGTTTATTTCAAAAGCAAAAAAAATGCCAACAAAAAAAATCGCCGCCTCGCGCGGCCCGGACCCCGCTTGACGGCGTCCCCGGGCGCGGGCCGCGCCGCCCCGGCCCGGCCGTTTAGGGGCCCTGGGGAGGCTTTGGCCGCCTCGCCGCCGTCTTGTTCGTTCCCGGACGCGGACAAGGGCGGGAGAGGCGGACTGGGCCGGGCCTTTGCGTCGCGGCAAACAATCCCGGTTCAGGCCGGCCCAGGCCGGCAATCCACGATCGATGGGCGAGTCGGCCGCAAACCGTTGCCTGGCGGGGTTTGGCGGACGAAAGCGCGCCCGGGCCGTATTCTAATTATTATGGATCGAAGGACTTGTTAGTATAAATATCCATATTATTAAAGTAAAACGAAATCAGACAGCCGGATTCCGGGTCGTTTTCAGGTTGTACGGGGAGGTTTGGTCCACTAATAATGGGTCGGCCGGCCGAGGCTGCGCCGGCGCGGCGGTCGAGGCGAAACGCGCTCGCGGGGGAAATCCTATCGCTTCCGGGCGGTTGCGCCGTTGCGGCGTCTGGCCGGCAAAGCGCGGCCGGCGGCCGGGCCGGCTTGGCCCGCATTTTGCGTTACCGGACTCGGGACGCCGCCGCCCGGGGCCATCCCGGCCGGGCGGACAAGAAAGGTGGAGAAACAATATGAAGCGCAAAGGACAACGAGGCATCGCCGCTCTGGAAGTGGCCTTGGCGCTGCCCTTCCTGGTTTCCATGATCATGGTCCTGATCGAAGTTTCGAACATGCTCTACACCTACCAGTCGGTCGAGGACGCATCGAGGGAAGGGGCCAGGGCCTACGTGCGCGACGGCAATTCCGCCAACATTTCCAACATCATTAATTCCACCATGAACAAGCTTCCGGCGACCAGTCTCAACACCACCGTGACCACCAACGCGGCGGCGAAAACGGTAACAGTCGAGGTGCAATATGGATACAGCTCCTTCTTCAGCGCCAACCAGCTTCTTTCGTCGTTTCATTCGGGCCCTGTCACGCTGCAGTCGACCACGACCATGTCGCTGCCGTAGCGGACGAAGCCGCGGCTCGATCATGCCGGTCTTGGCCCTTTCGCTGCCCGTGCTCGCGGGCTTGGCGGGTCTGGCCGTCGACGGCGGCAACCTGTACATTTCGCACAACAAGCTCCAGAGCGCGGTGGACTCGGCCGCCCTGTCGGCCAGCCTGCAACTGCCCTACGATCCGAACCTCTCCAAGGGCCTGGTCCAGGGCGCGGCCGCGACCATGGTGGGCAAGGACTACCCCGGGGCCACGGTGCAAAACGTCACCTTGGGGACCCAGATACGCAGCGCCTGCGTCACGGCCCAGGCCTCGGTGAACCTGACTTTGATGGCCGCCCTGGGGATCGCCGCGAACACCGTCACGGCGTCCTCCTGCGCCGGTTTCAACAACTTGGAGATCGCGCTCGTCCTCGACGACACCGGCTCCATGGCCGGCGCTCCGATCACCGCCGTCAGGAACGCGGCCACCGACCTGGTCAACCTGGTTATCCCCGTCGGCGGGGCGAGTTCGACCAAGGTGGGGCTCGTTCCCTTCCGGGGTAAGATCCATCTGGGCACGAACGTGGACGGCAAGACGGCCGGCTGCCGCAACGCCGACGGCTCGGTCAACACCACCAACACCGCCTCCTGCAACTCGGTTTCGGCGATCCAGGCCCTGACCACGAACCCGGCGACCATCATCAACGCCATCAACACCCTGACCGCCACGGGCACGGCCTCGGGCACGGTCATCAGCGAAGGGATCAAGTGGGGGCAGTACGTCCTGCTCGGGCCGTACTTCACCCAGGGCGGCCCGGTCAGCCAGTTCCGCAAGGTGATGATCCTTCTGACCGACGGCGAAACCGAGGACGGCAAGTGCGGCGGGCAGTACGCCGCTCCGTACGATCCCAACGACTACTGGTACAACGCCTACTACGGCATGGGCGTGCAGAACTGCCATTGCGGCGGAGGGACGACCGGCTGCCTCAACGCGGCCATGCTCAAGGCGGCGGCCAACGCCAAGGCCGCCGGGGTGGAAATCTTCTGCATCCGCTATTCCAGCGACTCCAACGCCACCGCGATCAGCATGATGCAGACCATGGCCTCGTCGACGCCGGGCACCAACGACCACTACTTCACCGCCCCGACCAACGCCGACATCAGCACCATGTTCAATCTCATCGGCCAGCAGCTCGGGCTGCGCCTGATCAACTAGGAGCCGGCAATGCAAGGCAGGATAAGGACGAGCGCGGGCAGGACCGGGAAAGGGCGGCCGGGCCTTTTCCCGGTCTCGCTCGCGGGCGGACAGGATGGATCGAGCGCCGTGGAAACGGCCGTGGTGCTGCCGCTTCTTCTGCTGCTCATTTTCGGCGTGATCGAGGTGGGCAACGCCATGTCGACCTGGCTTATGATCCAAAACGCGGCCGACACCGGCGCGCGTTACGCCGCGACCGGCCAGGGCGTGATCGGCGGCACTCAAATGACCGGCATCGTCAACTCCGTCAACCAGATCCTGGTCGCCTCCCGGGGGCAGGCCGGCGTCGTCACCGTGCGCAGCTGGGCCGGGACCAATCCCGCCGGGGCCGGCCGCCTGAACAACCCCGGCTTGGCCTGCGACACCGTGGAGATCCAGGTGGGCTACACCTACAACACCATCACCCCGATCGCGTCGATGATGGGGTTGTTCGGCTCCAACGGCTGGGGCGCCCAGATTCCCATGAACGCTTACGCCCGGCGGGTCAACGAGCCGTGGCAACCCTGCCCGTGAAACGGGCGGCTTCGGAGGATGCGATGCCAAGACAATTCCTGATCGCGGCGGCGACCGCCCTGGCCCTGTTGGTTTTTTCCCCGGGCGCGGCCCGCGCTCAAAGCGACAACGGCGACAGCAGCGACGGCTTCGATCTGGTTGACGTAAACGGCGTCAGCTACGTCACTCTCGACCAGTACCTGGCCGTGTTCCAGGACAAGACCCAGGCCGCGGCCGATTTCGCGGCCATGGACGCCAACGGCGACGGCATCCTGACCAGGGACGAATTTTTGGCCGCCCAGGGCGCGCAGAAATGACCCCCCGGTCCTGTCCGCACGGGGCGTTGCAGACGCCCGCAAGCCCCTATTACCGGGAGCAAAAAGTATTTTACTTTTAATGAGGCGAGAACATGCTCGGCATACTCCTGCTTGATCCGATTTTTCCCTGCCTGGCGCCCGTTTTGGGGCTTGCCCTGGGGGTCTTCTACGGCGCGTGCGTCAGGCGTTTCGTCAGCGGCGAAGGCCCGGCCGGGCTTGCGATCGAAACCGCCAGCGCCCTGTGGGCGCTCGGCCTGGCGCTGGCGTTCGGGCCCAGCCAGGCCTGGCTTGTGTATATGACCCTGGGCGGCGTCTTCATCGTGGCCTCGTGCGTCGATCTTGCGGAACTCGTCCTGCCCGACGTCCTGACCTATCCGGCCGTGGTCCTGGCCCTGGCCGGCAGGATATTGCTGCTCGGCGAACCCGCGAGCGGGCCGCTGCTCGGCGCGGTTTGCGGACCGCTGTTCTTTTGGCTGTTCGCGGCCGCTTACCGGCGTTTGCGGGGCGTCGAGGGACTGGGTCTTGGCGACGTCAAGCTCATGGCCTCGCTCGGCGCCTTGGCCGGCTGGCGGGGTTTGCCGCTGACCATCGTCCTGGGGAGCGCGGCGGCCCTGCTCGCGAGTCCGCTTCTTTTGCGCGGACGGGGCAAAACGCGCGCGCCCATCCCTTTCGGTCCGTTTTTATGCCTGGGGGCGATGGTCTGCGTCCTGTACGAGGCCAGGCCGGACGGTCTTGCGCTGCACGGATGAGGCGTGCGGCGATGGTTATGGATGCATTTCAGGTGAATTGGAATGCAGCCAATCGATCAATGTCTCCAATTTTTTCACGACGGCCTTGTCGACGCTATCCCTGGAGAAATATAATCCCATACGGCATAATTTCGAGGAAGCGTTGGCGTAATCGCTTGCTTCAAGGCGGATGACCATGGCGGCAATGGGTCCGATAAACAATTTTTTGGGCGAGCCAGGCAGCGCCAAGTCGATATTGACCAGGCATTGCTTAAACAATGTGATGTCGTCCTGATAATTGAATTCGATTTGGGAACCTTCAAGACTTATGTCCACAACGTTCGCTTCAAGAACCGACGGCTTGAATGTGACAAACGCATTGTGAGCCGGAAGATTGCTGTAACGGGGGTAAGAACGCCTTTTGGATAATTTCAGGCATTCCGTTATTTTGCGTTCAATGTCCGCAGCCGTGAAGGGTTTAACAATATAATGATTCACGCCATTCTGGATGGCGGTGATGATAAAATCTTTTTCGGCATGGCTGGTGACCATGATAAACGGAACATTTTTGTTCTTCGATTTGTTCCGGATATCGAATAAGAGTTCTTCTCCGGTCATGACCGGCATGTCCCAATCGGAAATCACGATATCGATTTCGTTGTTTTGAAATATTTCGAACGCTTCCTTTCCATTCTGGGCCGTGAGAATGGTATCGATGCCCAAAATGGATTTGACGTATTTGGCGATCAAGTGCCGCACTGTCGAACTGTCGTCGACGATCAAGAGAGAGATGCTTTTCATTGGAATCCTTCTTATTCATTTTCCGCATCCGGCGAAATCAACTTCCGGCCGCGAACCGGGAAGCCTGAAGGCCTGGCTGAGATACACGGTCGTCCCTTCTCCCTCGGCGCTGTCGATGCACAGTTCGCCGCCCATCATCTTCACCAGCTTGCGGACGATGGAAAGCCCCAGGCCCGCGCCCTGAAAACGTTTCGTATGCGGCGCATCGACCTGGGTGAAGGGATCGAAAATATATTCGAGTTGTTCGCCGGAAAGACCGATGCCCGTGTCGCTCACGGTGAAAAGAACGCGGATTGCGGAATTGCAATCGGAATGCAGCAGAGAGGCGTCGATCTGGACAAATCCTTTTTGAGTGAACTTGATGGCGTTGCCGACAAGGTTGAAAAGAATCTGCGTCAGCCGGTTTTCGTCGCCTTTCAATACCGGGGGCAGCCGTTCGTCGATCGAAAAATCAAAACGGATGTCGTCCGCATTCACGGCAACGGCGAAAATCTCCAAAATCGAAGCCTTGACGTCTTTGAGCAAGAAATCCGCTTCGCACAGATAGAATTTCCCGGCTTCGATCCTGGAGAGGTCCAGGATATCCGAGAGCAAGCGACTCAGCCGGTCGGACGATTTTTGGGCTATGACCAGAAATTCCTTCTGCTCCTCGTCCAAAGCGGCCATTTCCATGATCTGCAAAACACCCACGATGCCGTTGAGCGGAGTGCGGATCTCATGGCTCATGTTGGCTAGGAATTCGCTCTTGGCCTTGTCCGACGCCTCGGCGTTGTCTTTCATCGCGATGAGTTGCGCCTGGACCGTCTTGTGTCCGGTGATGTCCCGGTTGCAGCCGCGTCTGCCCAGAAACGCGCCGGCGCCGCTGAAGATCGGCTTGCAGGTATGGCCGATCCAGACGATTTCGCCCGTTGGCTTGACGATTCGAAATTCAATCTCCCGGTGCTCCGGGTGGAGATTGTCCACCTCCCGTATATGCTCGTCCCAGACGTGACGGTCCGGCGGATACACGATGTCGCGGGCAACGTCCCGCCCGGCCTCCATGAATTCTCCGGGAGGATGGCCCGAGATCGTCTCGCTCGACGGAGAAACCCAGACGTACTTCCCGTCCGGGGCTCGCCAATATTCCCAGTCGTACGTATTGTCGGAAACGATGCGCAGATGCTCCTCGGCAAGCCTGCGCGCGGCGACGTCGGTTTGCAATTTTTTTTGCGTTCGATGCAAGGCTTCCACAAGCACGCTGATGATGATTCCGGCCGCCAGCATGCTGAGCCATTGGAAGAAACGGCTTGAATCGAGGAAAACAAAGGAATGGATTTCAGGCGTAAAGAAGTATTTCACGCCCAGGCCGACCAGGGCGGTGGACAGAAGTCCGGGGCCGAGTTTTCCCACGTAGGCGCTGAGAACGATGGGAATGATGAACAGCCCGGACATCGTCGGGTCGCCGGGGGCGAAGCCGCCGGCCGAGCGCGCCAGCAGGGTGGCCGCGGTCGTCGCCAGGGCGAATACGTAGGTGAACCACCGGGGGAGCGTCATGAGCAAATGGCCCGCACGCCGCGCGCGGCTCGGTTGCAGGTTTTCCGGGAGAGTCCGGCCTCCGGGCTTCCCGGGACGCAGCCCGGACGTCCAAGCCGGGCGGTTTTTACCGGAAACGGAAAGTTTCTCACTTTATCCTCCGATCGACAAGACGCCGGCGTTGCCCGCGCGGCTATTTTTTGGCCGGCAAGACGGCGTTTTTCAGATAGGCCAGAAGCGTTTTCGAGGGCGCGTGCTCGGGGTCGATCTCAAGGGCGATGTTCACAAGCTCCTCGGCGGTGTCCAGGTCTTTGAGCCTGGAGTAGGTATAGGCGATATTGCAGGCCACCATGCTCGAAGTGCGTTTGAAATTCGGATCGTTGCTCAGGACGCTGTCATAGCATTTCCGGGCTTCCTTGAACTGCTGGCCGTCGGCGTAGGCCAGGCCCATGTTGTACAGCACGTTCTTGTCGCCCGGCGCGACTTTCAGGGCCCGCTGGAAATTCTCCACCGCCTCGCTCCACTTGCCTTGTTTGCGCAGGATGATGCCCAGGCGGTTGAAGGTGACGAGGTCCGCCGAGGTCAAGTTGTCGCCCTTGGTTTCCAGGGCCTTGGCGTAATATTTTTCGGCGATGGCCGGGGAGGACTCCGAGAGGTTGTCGGCGATGTCCAGGGCGATGCCCGAGACATAGCTTTGGGCGTCGATCTCGGCGCAGGCCAGGGCTTCGTGGAAATACCGCTCGGCCGTTTCGATTTCCTGCTTGCGGGTGTAGATTTTGCCGATCTCGCACTTGCGCGCGGTGTTGAGCGGGCTGATCGTGTCGAGTTTTTTCAAGTAGGCGAGATACACGTCCTGGTCGCCGTCGCGGTGGACGGCGGCCAGTTTCTTGAGCGGCTCGATGTACAGTTTCGAGGCGTTGTGGGCCTCTTCGTAAGCCGCGATGGCTTCGTCGCGTCTAGCGGAGGCCAGCAGGGCGTCGCCGCGCAGCATCAGGGCGGCGGGGCTGCCGGCCTTGATCGAAAGGATCAGATCGCTGATCTGCAGGACTTTCTCGAACTCGCCCCGCTCAAGCAGGCCGCGGCCCTTTTCCATGAATTCGCTGATCTTGCCTTGCGGCCGGATCACTCCGGCGATTTTTTCGATCAGCGTGTCCAGCGAGACCGGCTTGGTGATGATGCTGTCCACGCCGATCTCGCAGATCAACGCCAGGGATTCCTGGCTGGTTTCCGGGGTCACCACCACCCGTTTGACCAGGGGGAACTCTTTCTTGATTTTGCGCAGGAAGTCGGCGTTGTTCATCCCTTGGAGCAGGCGTTCGGTAAAGAGAATGACCGGCGAATTGTTTCCCTGGTGAATGTGCAGGCTGCGGCTCACCAGATCCGTTTCCTGAAAGGCCTCCACGCAATCGCGCTTGACGCCCAGGGTCTTGAGCAGGGAAACGCGCATGACGCGCACAAACGTGGGGTCGTCGCTCACAACGACGATGACGCCCATTTGCTGTTCGAGAAATTCGCGTACGTCGTTGTCGAATTTTACAGGCTGCGTCATGTGTCAGCGGTCTCCGCGAGCGTTTCTGGAACGGACATTATTACCGGGAGCAAAAAGTATCGTACTTTTTGCTCCCAGCGGCGGACGCCGCTTGGCCCCGCCGCAAGCGGGGCCGTACTTATAAATGGGAGTTCAAAAATAAAGACATTTTCTGCTCCCATTAATATCACCGGAGAGAACGCATTGGATCGTCATGGATTGGACTAAATGGCCTTTCCCGGGAAGAGAGAATCGATTTTTTCTTTCATCACCTTGAAATCCACCGGCTTGACCACGTAGTCGGTCGCGAAGCCTTTGAAGAAAGCCTCCGTGGCGTCCTTGGGCGAGTCCAGGGCGGTAACCATGATGATTTTGACTTCGTCGCCCGGCTTGACCCCCCATTTGTCTTCAACGGCGCGGATAATCTTCAGCAATTCCTGCCCGTCGATGTTCGGCATCATGATATCCAGCAATATCAGGTCGAAATGGCTTCCGTCGTATAAAGACTTCACAAAGGAGCCGAGCGCTTTTTTCCCGTCTTCTTCGCTGGAGCATTCCCCGTAACCGGCAAGCATTTTGTTCAACAATACGCGGTTTGTCAGGTCGTCGTCGACAATCAAGATTTTCATACGGTTTCCTGTTTCGTTCGCCTTACAAATTGAAGCCGGCCGTTTTATTCCCGGGTTCCTTCACGCCGCGCCGCATCAATGCGTCGCCGGGATGCGAACGGTGACTTTCGTCCCGGTCTCGTCGGCGGTCTCCATGGCGATCGATCCTCCAAGCGCCCGGGTCATGATCGCGGCGCTGTACGTCCCAAGGCCGGTCCCGCCCTTTTTCCCCGCCGTGGCGTACTTCTCGAAGAATCTATCGCGGACCTCGGCCGGCACGGGCTGGCCGTTGGAAACGGAGATGACGACCTCCGGGCCGTCTTCAAAAATATCCACGCCGACCCGAGCTCCCGGTTCGCTGGCCTCCAGGGCGTTGCGCAGCAGGTTCATCAGGACGATGTCCAGCAGGAGCAGGTCGGTTTTCAGGGGTATGCGGCAGCCAGGTCCGGCAGTCCCGTGCTCCCGGATGGAAATAAGCCCCGGGTCGACGCCCATGCTCACGCTCATGAGGCGAACATTCTCCCGGATCAGCTCGGCCGGATCGCATTCTTGCGCCACGAGGCGGTAAGTCCCGCTCTCGATCTTGTGCAATTCAAGCGCGCTGTTGATCTGCCTGAGCATCTTCTGGCCCGAGGCGGCGACCAGGGCGAGCATCTCCCGTTGCTGCGCGGTCAGGTTCGCATCGTCCATGAGCATCTGCGGGATGTTGATGAGCCCGGTCAACGGAGATTTCAAGTCGTGCCGGACGATGCGCTCCACGTCCTGCCGGATCTGCTCCAGGCGCCGCAGTTCGGTCACGTCGTGGATGGAGTACATGACCAGGCTAATGCCCTTGAACTGGATGAGGCTCGCGTAGACCTCGATTTCGCGCAGTTCGCCGCTGGCCAGCCGGTGGCGGAAGAAGCCGTGGCCTTTTTTGTTCGCCGCGATATTCGCCAGTTCGGCGAGGGACTCGCGCGCCGGCTCGGTGTCCAGATCGCGGATCGACATGCCCCGCAGCTGTTCCCGGTCGTATCCGTAGAACTCCATCGCCGCCGGGTTGGCGTCCATGACGGCGCCGGTCGCCGGGTCGACGATGAGCTTGATCGCCTCCACGCTGGTGAAGAAGCTGCGGTACCGCTCCTCGCTCTCGGTGATTTTTTTGCGGGCTTCGTCGAGCTGCGCGACCATGTCGTTGAACGCCTCGGCGAATTCCCCCATGAAGTCCACCCGTTGGCTGAAATCTCCCTTGGCCACCATTTTCGTCTGCCAGGTGAGATGATTGAGGTGGGCCTGGAGCATCTTGAGCGAACCGCCGAGGAACCCTTTGACGGCGATGGTCTTGGACAAATCTCCGTTGGCCATGGCCATCAAAGAATCGCGCACGGCCAGGACGTCTTCGAGAACCTTGGCGAGTTCCCGGTTTCCCGAGAGAGAGCCTGGCGGTTCGGCGGACGGTTTCTGGGCGAAGAAGGCCTCCCGCACGACGCGGACCGCCGCATCCGCCGGATGTTCCAATCCGGCCCGGTCAAGGCAGGCCCGATGGAGCGAATCCGCCGCTCTGGCCGCTCTTTCCCAGTCGCTCTCCCGGATGGCTTGGTCGAGTTCGGCCCGGGCTATGGCGAGAATGCCTTCGTCCGTCACCGGGCTAGTCCTTGACGACTTCGGCGGTGAAGCGGCAGGTCCGGTCGCCGGTGCACCAGCAGTCGACTTCCTTCACCTTGAAGCGCTTGCCCGTGAAACTTTCCATCAGTCCGGCGATGAAGCCCTCGTCGTACACGCAAATTTCGGAATCCATCTCCGGCAGTCCGGAACAGTCCAGGTCTTCGGAAACCGTGAGTACGAAGGAGCCGTTCTCCAGATCGGCCTTTTCGATGCGCAGAATGCCGATTCCCATGTCCTTGAGCACGATCTGAAGTTTTTTGACGAATTCGTTGAAGTCGGTAATGCCGGCGAAGATATTTTTATAGAAGTGGTCTCCGGCGAGTTTTCCCGCGTCGTAGAAAATCTCGTCGGTCTTTTCCGTGCCGTAATTGCGCTCGAACACGTCCCGAAAAACAAACTGCATCAGGCGATACACTTCAAGCCGGGTGTTCGGCCCGAGGTTGGGCCTGCCAAGGGCGATGTCGCCCAGAAGATCCCAGGAAAAGACGTATTTTCGTTCGGCCATGGTCAAGGCTCCTTGCAATGTGTCCCGGCGGCCGCGGTTCCGGACGGACCGCTCCCGGGCCGGAGAAAATCCGGCTCGTTTTTCCTGCGCCCGATTCTCGCCCAAGCGGCCGGCGCGGTCAACCGGGGCGGGACTGTTCGGGGCGGGACTTTCCCGTCTTTTTTCGGCTCCCGCAGAGGCAGCGTTCGATATAATCCTTGACGTCGGCCCCGTTGATCGGTTTGGGCAAAAATAAATCCGCGCCGAGCCGCAGCAGATCGGAAATGTCTTCGATGCCGACGACCGCCGACATGATGATGACCGGCAAATCGATCAATTCCGTATGCCCGCGCAGGGTCATGATGAGCGCCCGGCCGTCCATCACGGGCATCATGATGTCGGTAATCAGGACGTCGATGCGGTTGTCCGACAGCAGGGTCTGATAGGCGTGCTTGCCGTCCGGGCTCGCCAACGGGATATGGCCGAGTTTTTCGACGATTTTATAGCAGACGATCCGGCTGGTGGGGTCGTCTTCGGCGATCAGGATTCGCGCCATGGCAATCTCCCGTGAAAATGATCCAAGTCGTGCAGGCGGCGGCCCGTGGCCTGTCGCCGGGAAATCCCGTCTGGTCTTTTCTCACAATTCCCCCGGAAAACGCAAGACCGAATCAAGAAGGGGAGAGCGTCCCCCGGGGGCTTTGGGCCTTGCGCCGGGAGCGGAAGGTGAAAAGCGTTAGGCGCCGGGCCTAAACACCCGCCGGATGACCGCTCTGAGATCCTCGATTTCCACCGGCTTGGCGAGGTAGTCGTCCATCCCGGCGGCCAGGAATTTTTCCCGGTCGCCGGTCATGGCGTAGGCGGTCATGGCGACGATCGGGACAAGCGCCTTGCCCGCGAATTCCGGGGCCGTGCGGATGGCCCGGGTGGCTTGAAGCCCGTCCATGACCGGCATCTGGATGTCCATGAGAATCAGGTCGAAATCCTGCCGCGCGAAGAGTTGCAGAGCTTGGCGGCCATCGGCGGCGACGGTCACGGTATGCCCGGATTTTTCCAGCATCCGCTTGCCGGCGCGCAAGCTCACGCTGTCGTCGTCGGCGAAGAGCACGCGAAGGCCCGGTCCGGTCATGACGCGGCCGCCGGGCATGACGGGCAGGGCGGGCATGACGGGCATGCTCCGCGCCCGCGGGAGCTTCAGCGGCACGCAGAGGTATACGGTCGTCCCTTTTCCTTCGGCGCTGTCGATCGCGAGGCTGCCGTCCATCATCTTCACCAGCTTGCGGACGATGGAAAGGCCAAGGCCCGCGCCCTGGAAACGCTTCGTGCGCGAATCATCCCCCTGGACGAAGGGCTCGAAAATCTCCTTGAGCTGGGCGTCGGAGATGCCGATGCCGTCGTCGGCGACCGTGAAAAGAACCCGGACCCGGGAGCCATCGGCCTGGGGCAGCGCCGTGGCCTCGACCCGGACGGTCCCGGCGTCGCAGAACTTGATGGCGTTGCCGACGAGGTTGAAGAGGATCTGCACGAGCCGGTTTTCATCCCCGATCAAAACCGGCGGCAACCGGTCGTCGGCGTAGAAATCCAGGCCAAGGCCCTTTTGCCTCGCGGTCACGCCAAATAATTCCTCAAGCGAATCCTTCAGGTCCTGGACGGCAAATTCCGCTTCCCGGATGTCCAGCCTGCCGGCCTCGATCCGGGAAAGGTCGAGGATGTCGGAGAGCAGCCTGGTCAGGCGGTTGCTCGACTTGATCGCCGCGAGCAAATACTCTTTTTGCTCCTCGTCCAAGCCGGTCGTTCCCAAAAGCTGGAGCATGCCCAGGACGCCGTTGAGCGGGGTCCTGATCTCGTGGCTCATGTTGGCCAAAAATTCGCTCTTGGACTTGTTGGCCGCTTGCGCCTGATCTCTCGCCAGGCGCATGGTCTCCTCGGCCCGCTTGCGATCGGTGATGTCGTGCATGACATGCACGCTGCCGGCGATGCGTCCAAACTCGCCGGTCAGCGGCGTCACGGTGATATCGAAGACGCCGCCCAGGCGCTCCTCGGCGACTTCGCAGCGTTCCTTTCGGCCGCTTTTGAGCAGTTTCGCATGGGGACAAAACGGAGGCGGGCCAGGCAGGCCGTGAACGAGTTCATGGCAACGGCCGCCTGCCATCTGCTCAAACGAGCAGCCGATCCTTTCCGCCATGGCCCGGTTGGCGCGCAGGATACGGTGGTCCGTGCCGATCAGGGCGATCGGATCGGGCACGGCGTCGAAGGTTTTCTCCCAATCTTTTTTGGCCGCCTCGGCGGCCTGCCCCGCCGTAAGCAGCGAGGCCTCGGCCTGCTTGCGTTCGGAAGTGACGGCGGCGAGCAGAAAAGCGGTGATGGACGTAAGTCCGATAAAGATCTGCACGGCCAGCAGGCGCTGGATTTCTTCGCCGCTTCCCCACGGCGACGGCCCAAGCGCCTCCGGCCGGCTCAGGACCGCCATGACGGCCAGGACGGCCAGCGCGAGCGACACGGTGCGCCGCCCCAGCCTCAAGGCGGGCCAGGCGAGCAGGGCCACGAGCATATAGGGCTGAGGGGCGAACGCGGCTCTCGGGTGAAACGACAGCCAGGTCATCAGGCACCAGAACGCCAGGAAGAAAAACGATTCAAACCGGCGGCTTACGCCCGGAGTCGTCCGGGAACGTGCGGGACCCGCCCAGGCGGCGATCAGCGGCGTCACCAGCAGGATGCCCAGCCCGTCGGCGATCCACCAGGTTTCCCAGAAGCTCCAGAAGGGCGCGAGGCCGGCGAGTTTGGCCGTTCCCGCGCCGGCCAGGGAAGTGACCGCGTTGACGCAGGTCGCGGCGGCGATCAGGGCGGCCACGTCCTTCACGCGCGAGAAGCGGACGTTCTCCCCGCGCCAGCCGGTGATCAGCCAGGCGCACAGGAACGATTCCAGGACGTTGGCGGTCATGAACCCGGCGCTGTTGGCGAGCGGGCGGCCGGAGAGGAGATTGGCCGCGTTGCCGGCCAGGAAAATGACCGCCAGGATCTGCGGCCACAGGCGGCGGGGACTGAGCAGAAGCGACGCCAGGCCGACTCCGGCGGCGGGCCAGACGGCCGTGAGGACCGCTTCGGCGTCGGGGAACAGCAGGGCGATTTTGTTGGCCGCGAAATAGGCGGCGGCGATAAACGCGAGCCTTGGGACGGCCCCGCGCAATCCGGCGGCCGGTCGCTCTTGACGTGTCTGGGCATCTGGCATGGCTGCTCCAAGCAAGGCCGGAAGGTGGCCCACGCCATGCTAGCAGATAATTCGCCAGCGGGAAACACGCAAGAACAACGTGCGGGCGGATATGGGCGGACCCGGATTTTCGCCGGGGCGGGCTACCGGCCGGCGCCCTTGGCCAGAACCCTGTGGATGACCGCCTTGAGATCCTCGAGTTCCACCGGCTTGGCGAGGTAGTCGTCCATCCCGGCGGCCAGGAATTTGCCCCGGTCGCCCTTCATGGCGTGGGCGGTCAAGGCCACGATCGGGATTTTGGCGTACGGCCCGCCGGACTCGCGCACCAACCGGGTGGCGCGCATGCCGTCGATGTGCGGCATCTGGATGTCCATGAGCGCCAGGTCGAAGCGGCCGCTCTCAAGGGCTTCGATCACTTGGTCGCCGTCGTCGATCGCCCGGACCGTGAAGCCCAAATTCTCAAGGAGTTTCGTGACCGCCAGCCTGTTGACCGCGTCGTCCTCCACGACCAGCACGTTGCACGAGACGATTTCGGCGGCGGTGAGGGTTTCGGTGAATTCGGCGTCGTTGGTGACTCTCGGTTCGCGGACGCTGAACTTGAGGGCAAAGGACACCGTCGTCCCCTTGCCGAGTTCGCTCGTAACCTGGAGATACCCGCCCATGGCGTCGATCAGCTTTTTGACGATGCCGAGCCCCAGTCCCGTGCCGCCGTATTTTCGCGTGTTGGAGCCGTCGACCTGGGTGAACGGCTTGAATATGTACTCGATTTTATCTTCCGGTATGCCGATTCCGGTGTCGGCGACCTCAAAGAGCACATGGAGCAGGTCGCCGGTTTGCGAGACCAGGCCGGCCTTGATGGCGATCTCTCCCTTGTCGGTGAATTTGACGGCGTTGCCCACGAGATTAAACAGGATCTGGGTCAACCGGCCTTCGTCGCCGTAGACGATCCCGGGCAAGGCTTCATCGACCGCGAAGGTCAGCCGCAACGCTTTCGACTTGACGGCGATCTGGAATATTTCCGACAGCGAGGTCATCGTCCTGCGCGGGTCGAAGCCGTCCTGCCTCAGTTCGAGCACCCCCTGTTCGATGCGCGAAAGATCGAGAATGTCGTTGATGATTTTCACCAGGCCCCGGGCGGCGCCGAGTCCGATGTCGAGAAATTCCGACTGCTCCGGGGACATCCCCGTGTCCTGGAGCAGTTGCATCATGCCCATGACGCCGTTTAAGGGAGTGCGGATCTCATGGCTCATGTTGGCGAGGAATTCGCTCTTGGCCTTGTTGGCGGCGTTTGCCTGCTCGGCCAGCTCTTCGGAGCGCGATATGGCTTCTTCCAGATCGCGATTGGTCTCCATCAGCTGGTCCTGGATCTCCTTGCGCTCGGTGATGTCTTGAATGATCCCGAAGACGACGTTGTTCGCATCGTCGTATTCCGCGATCGAATGGATATCGACGACCTCGCCCGAGGGGCGCCGTATTTTGAAATCCACGCTGTAGGGCGCCTTGTTCGAGACGAGGTCGCGCAGCATGGCGTCCAGAACCGGCCGGTATTGCGGAAGCGGCGCGGCCTGAATCGCGTCCAGGGACAGGGCGCCGCCGTCGACGCCGTAAATGCGCCCCGCGCCCTCGGAGGCGTCGATGGTCTTGGAGGCAAGATCGATTTCCCAGTTGCCCATCCTGGCGACAAGCTCCGCGCGCCGCAGGCGTTCGTCGCTGTTTTTGAGCGCCAGCGCCGCCTGCTTGCTTTCGGTCACGTCCCGGTTGCAGCCGCGCCGTCCCAGCAACACGCCGTCTTCGCCGTAGATCGGTTTGCAGATGTGGCTGATCCAGACGCTCTCGCCGGATGGCTTGACGATCCGGAATTCCAGCTCCCGGTGCTCCGGGTGGACGCTGTTCACCTCGACGAGGTGGTCCTCCCAGATTTTCTTGTCGTCTGGATGCACGATGCTGAGAAAGCGCGCCGCCCCCTCTCCGGTGAACATTCGCGGGGCGTAGCCGGAGATCTTTTCGCAGGAGGGGGAAACCCAGATGTAGCGCCCGTCCGGAGCGCGCCAATACTCCCATTCGTAGGTGTTGTCGGAGATGATCCGCAGGTGTTCTTCGACCTGCTTTCGCTGCGCGATGTCGCGCGACAGATCCGCGGCCATGCCGTTGAAGGCCCGGGCCAGCGAATCGATTTCAGCGATCGCCGTGTCGATGCGGGCCCGGCTGGTCAGATCGCCCCCCCCGATGCGGCCGGCGGCGGCCGTCAATTCCTCAAGCCGCCGGCCGATGGTCCTGCCGCCGAGAATCCAGCCAAGGCCCAGGGTCACCAGCAGCGTCAAGGCCATGATGCCCAGGTGGCGGGCGGTGACGCGCGCGGCTTCGGCATAGATCGAGTCTTCGGGCAGGCCGATGAACATATACATGTATGGCGGTTTATCGGGACTCAGCCGCAGTTGGCGGTAGGCCGTGATGCGCCGCACGCCGTCCGCCGAGGTGGTCCTCACCAGGCCGTGCGCCGGCCCCGAGCGCACCGCGTCGTATACCTCCGGGTTGATCGGCTGGCCCACGGGAGCTCTTTTTTCGTCGTCGGGAAAACGGAAAAGCCGGATGCCGTTTCGGTCGGTGACGCCGAAAAAGGAATCCGGCGGGAAGTGGGCCTGGGCGAAGATCTTGCCGAAGTCGCTGAGTTGGATGCTGATCGTCAGCACCGCGCGCAACGTCCCCCCGGTGTCGAAAACCGGTTGGGCGAAGGGAAAAATCGGAACATTGAGAGTCGCGCCGATCATGAATTCGCCGGTGGCGAACTCTCTGGTCGCCACGGAGTCCTTGAATTGCTTGCGCCCCGCGAAGCTGGCGGAGGTGGATTTTCTGCCCGACGCCAGGTCGTTGCCTTCAAGGCCGAGCAGATGGATGTTGCCGTAGATCGGGTTGGCCTGAAGCACGACGGCGAACAGTTCGGCGCAGGCGGCGGCGTCCGCGCGGCGCACTTCCGGCATATTGGCCAAGGTGTCAAGGAGTTGTTTCGCGGAAGCGGTGATCGCGCCCTGGGTGTCCGAGAAACTTTGGATGGAGGCCATCAGCTCCCGCTGGGCATTGGCGATGGCCGCGCCGCGGTCATGCAGGCCCAGGAGCAAGATGACGCCCAAAGCCGGCAGCGAAGAGCAAAGGATCAGGACGGCAAGCATTTTCCGGATGGAACCGTGAAAAATTCGCAAGCCCATGGAATTCCTTTGCGCGTCGGTTCAAGACATGCGTGCGCGGCCGGCGGTCCGCTGGCTTTCCGGAAACCGCCGGGCTCCTTTTTAGGTATATGTTTGTATTCTGTCAATTTGTCCGTCTCGCCGCCGCGTCAAAGCGGCAAGGGCGCGGGTCGCTCTCGGGCATGGGAGCGGGAAAACGAGGGCGTTTCCGGGAGTGCGCGGTTGACCGCGCCGCTGGCGGGGGGGGATTCGTTTTTTCCCGGCCTCGGCCCCCCGGCCGGGTCTACGGGGTCGCCGGGAGGGCGTCCTCGACCCGGATGAACTTCGTTTCGCGCAGGGCGAGCGCGGCCGCGAGGTTGAGGCAGGAGAGGAAGACGAGATACAACGCCACCGAGGAAACCGTCTGATAGCGCCGCACAAGCCAGGTGGCCAGAAGCGGCGCCGTGCCTCCGAAGAAGCACAAGGAGAGGTTGTAGCCCAGGCCGATGGCGCTGTAGCGGACGTTCGCCGGGAACATCTCGACCAGGGCCGCCGGAATCGGGCCGAGATAAAAGCCCATCAGGACGGTGAAACACATCTGGGCCGCGAAGACCGGGAAAAAACCGCCCTGGGTGGCCAACAAAAAGAGCGGCCAGGACAAAAGCGCCAGCCCCGCCGAACTCCAGGCCAAGAGCCGTTTGCGTCCCCACTGGTCGGAGAGCCGTCCGGCCAGGGGAATCAGGACGATCAGGACAATCAGGGAAAAGGTGTTGAGCGCCGCGGCGTAGGGGACGCCGGAGCCGGCGAAGGCGTCGAGGAAGGTCGGCCACCAAAGGAACAGGATGTAAAATCCCCCGCCGACCAGCGTGACCAGCAGCGCGGCGTGAAAGACGTCCCCGGGAAACAGGCGCACGGCGTCGGCCAAGGGGTTTTCGTTCAGGCGCCCGCAGGCCCGCATATCCTCGAAAGCCGGCGTTTCGGTCAGTCCCTTGCGCATCCAGATCGCTGCCAGGGCGATGACGACGCCCGTCAGAAAAGGCAGGCGCCAGCCCCAGGCGGCCATGGCCCGGTGTCCGAGCGCCGCGTTCATCAAGACGGCGCACAGCGAGCCGAGCATCATGCCCGTATAGCCGCTGGCGAAGGTCCAACTGCTGTAAAACCCCCGGCGCCCGGGCGGCGCGTTCTCGGAGACGAAGGCGATCGAGCCGATGAGTTCGCCGCCCACGGACAAACCTTGGGCCAGGCGCAAGAGAACGAGCAGCACCGGCGCGAGCGTCCCGATCGAGGCGTGGGTGGGCAAAAGGCCCACGAAAAACGTGGGCGCGGCCATGAGCATCACCGAGAGCCGCAGGGCGTATTTGCGGCCGTGGCGGTCGCCGATATATCCGAACAGCAAGCCCCCGGCGGGCCGGGCGAGAAAGGCGGCCGCGAAAACGCCGAAGGCGCCCAGCAGCGAAACCAGAGGGTCGTCGGAGGGGAAAAAATTCTCCCCGATCAAGGGGGCCAGAAAACCGAAAATCGCGAAATCGTACCACTCGAGAACATTGCCCGCGACGCCGCCGAACATGTTGGCGCTTAAAGCGGCGGCCCGGCAATTCGCGCCGGTCCCTTGGTTCCGGACGGCTTTCGCCCGGCGCAGTTGCATCAGGCCGAGCAACTGCCCGGTGAGGTTTTTGGCCGCCTCGCCGCCGGTTGTTTCGCCGGTTGCGGTCTGGTTGCGATCGATGGGCATGCGTCCCTATCCCGTAAAGAATGGAAAAAACCGCGCGGCCGGGCCAGGCGATGCGCCCCGGCTTTCACGGTCGCGTGCGGCTTTCCCTTGTGTCGCACAACTCCCCTGGCAAGCGCAAGGCCGAACGGCCGTAAAGCATGCCGGCTAAGCCGGCGCCCGGGCCGTTTTTCAACGGGCTGTCAGGCCTTGGCCACCCGGACGAAATGCTCCTGCATGACCACGCCGCCGCCGTAGGGATCGGTAGCGAAGAGCCCGCCGTTCATGAGCGCGTTGTCGGCCACCCCCCGTCCCCTGGCCCTTTCTTCCACCGGCAGGTCGTGGCCGAAACCGTGGACCATGAAGACCGCTTCCGGATGGATGAACTCGGTGACAAAGGCCCGGATGACGCCGCCGCGTCCTTTGCCGGATATCGTCGCCAGGCCGCCGTTTTCGATGCCGAGCGCCGCCGCCCGCCCGGCGTTGATCCACAGGACGTTTTCCGGCATCCGGGCGAACAAGACGGGGTTGTCCACGGTATGGCCTTGGGTGTGCAGAACGGCGCGGCCGAAGGCGAGGCGGAACTCTCCCTCCGGAGGGGCCTGGGGAGGCCGGTAGGGCGCAAGGGAGGACAGCCCGGCCTTTTCAAGCCTGGCGCTCACGATTTCGATCTTGCCCGAGGGCGTCTTGAACGCGAGGTTTTCCGGAGTTCGGTAATGCGGCGCGCCGGCGAGAAAGACCATGCCCGCAGCCGCGAAATCGGCCATGGACAGGCCGGACGGCGCGAGCTGGTAGGCCCAGATGTCTTCGATGCTTTTGAATGCGAGCTTGTCTAGGCCCAGACGCCCGGACAGACCGGAAATGATTTCCCAGTCGGCGCGGGTGTCGTGGACAGGCTGCATGGCCCGGCGGCGTACGACGAAGGAGGGGCGGGGACCTTTTTTCAGGCTGACGATCGATTCGCGCTCCAGGTAGGGAGACAGCGGCAGCACCACGTCCGAGAACCAGGCGGTGTCGGACCAGGTGAAGGTGACCGCGACCATCAGGTCGAGTTTGTCCAGGATGCGGCGCTGTTCGCCGGGATCGGGATAGGCCATGAGCGGGTCGTGGCGGAAGGCGATATAGGCCTTGACCGGATAAGGGACGCCGCTGGCCACGGCTTTCAGCGCAAGATGGAAAAGCCCCGGTCCGGCGTCGATATGCGCCAAATCGCCGCCCGCGCCGTCAGCGCGCTTCTCCCGGGATTTAGGATAGAGGGCGGTAAGTTCGGCCAGCTCGGGCCGGCCTACGTCCGCCGCGCAATTGGCGATGGCCAGGCCGCCCTTGGCCCCGACCGAGCCGAGTAAGGCATTGATAATGTAAGCCGTGTGTGCGACCTGGAAGGAATCGCGGTAGCGCGCGCTCATCCAGCCCGGGTGCCAAGCGACTTGCGGCGCGGCAGCGGCCAGCTGTTCAGCCAGGTCGACGATGCGCGCGGCGGCGATCCCGGTCTCGGCCTCGGCCCAGACCGGCGTATACGGCTCGATGAAGGCCGCCAGAGCGTCTAGTCCGTCAATATGCCGGGCCGCGAAGGCGTTGTCATAGAGGTCCTGCGTCAGCAGGACGTTTATGACGGCCAAGTTGAAGGCGTAGTCCGTCCCCGGCCGGATCAGGAAGAAATTGTCGGCCTTGGAGGCGCTGACCGTGGCCCGGATGTCGACGACACTGAGCTTGCAGCCGGCGTCCATGGCGTCGAGCAGGTTGTTGACCTCGGCCACGTTGACCGACTCGAAGATGTTGCGGGTCTGCAGGACGACGTGGCGGGCGTTTTTCAGGTCCAGGGCCAGATCCTTCCGGTCCAGGCCGAAGAGCGACAAGGCGGCGTGATGGACGTTGCGGCCGCAGGCGCTGTCGTGGGTATGGTAGTTGGGCGAGCCCAGGCCGCGCATGAAGGCCTTGGTCAGGTCGTTGAACGCCCCGCCCCGGTCGGACCACATGACGCTTTTCGCCCCGTGGGCGGCCGTGACGGCTGCGAGTTTTTCGGCCACATGGTCCAGGGCTTCGTCCCAGGAGACCTCGCGCCATTTGCCCTGGCCGCGTTCGCCCGCGCGGATCAGCGGCCCCTTCGGGCGATTCACGTCGTAGGACAGGGCCATGCCGGCCGCGCCCCGGGGGCACAGCGACCCCGCCACGCCCGGGGCGTGCGGGTTGCCCTGCAGGCGCACGACCCGGCCGTTTTCGGTTTCGGCCACGATCGGACAGCGCACGGAGCACATGCCGCACATGCTGTAAACGTTTTCTCTGGTCATGGGGATGACTCCACCTGGGTATCTCTTGCGGAACCCAGCGGCGATTTTGGAGAAGGCCTACGATGCGACTTTAGCCCGATCGCGGCAGGCTGTCAAAAAGCGGCCCGCAGCCGCCCCGGTCGCGAGGGTGTCGGTATCTCCATGTTGCCGTCACCGGTTCGTCACGTTTTTTTTTCATTATTACCGGGAGCGAAAAGTATTTTCCTTTTCGCTCCCATGAATATCGGCCGTTGATTTGTCGCCGCCTGAAGAGGATGATTTTTCCAGGCCAGGCCAAATCTTATCAAAACGAGGGTTCAAATCGTGCCTGACGACAACGACAGCAAGGGGCAAGCGCCCATGGCCGGGGACGCCCAGGAGCCCGGGCCGGAGAAAGGGATCCATTTAAGCCCCGACGAGGAATTCACCCGGCAGGTGGAGCATTTGGCGCAGCAGGCCCACTCCATGGCCGCCTTGGCCGCCAAGAAGATCATCAGCTCCTGGGATATGTTCAAACGTCTCGAATCGCTCTGGGGGCAGATATCCGATCTGGCCAGGCATCTGGGCGAGCCGGCCAAACTGAAAACGCCGGCCATTTTAGGCCTGACCGGCGAAGAGGCCGAGGAGCGGCTCGAACGTTTCGGCCCCAACCAGACCATCAAGGAAAAGAAGATCACCTTCCTGCAAAGGCTCTGGGAGGCGACCGTAAATCCCCTGGTGCTGCTGCTTTTAGTGCTTGGGGCCTTGGCCTATGTCACCGACGATCTGCGCACGGCCGTGGTGATCATCTCCATGGCCGTGATCGGCGTGACGCTCAAGGTCGTTCAGGAATCCAAGGCCGACACGGCCGCGGCCCAGCTCAAGGCCATGGTGCACACCACGGCCACGGTCCTGCGCGACGGGGTGAACAAGGAGATCCCGCTTGCCGGGGTCGTGCCGGGCGATATCGTCAAACTTGCGGCCGGGGACATGGTTCCGGCCGACGTGCAGCTGCTCAAGTGCAAGGATCTGCACATCAACCAGGCCACTTTGACCGGCGAAGCCATGCCCGTCGAGAAGATCGCCGCGGCCGAGCCCGATGAAAACGTGCAGGAATTGAAGCTGGATGATCCGAGCATGTGTTTCATGGGCACCAACGTGGAATCCGGCTCGGGCCTGGCTTTGGTCATGGCGACGGGCGCGAAAACCTATTTCGGGAGCATTGCGGCCAAGCTCTCGGAAAAGCGGGCGCTGACGGACTTCGACAAGGGCATCAAGAAGTTCACCATGCTCATGCTGGGTTTTATGGCGTTCATGGTGCCCTTCGTGTTTTTCGTCAACGGGTTCTTCAAGGGCGACTGGACCGAGGCCTTCATGTTCGCCTTGGCCGTGGCCGTGGGCCTGACTCCGGAAATGCTGCCCATGGTCGTGACGGTCTGCCTTTCCAAGGGCGCCATGGCCATGGCCAAGCAGAAGGTCATCGTCAAGCGCCTGGAGGCGATCCAGAATTTCGGGGCCATCGACGTGCTTTGCACCGACAAGACCGGCACCCTGACCCAGGACAAGATCATCCTGCAGAAGCATTTGAACGTGCGCGGCGAAGAGGACGAAAGCGTTCTGGAGTACGCCGGCCTCAACAGCTTCTTTCAGACGGGCCTGAAAAGCTCCATCGACGACGCGGTGATCCACGAGGCCAATCACGCCGGCGTCGATACCGGGAAATATATCAAAATCGACGAGATTCCCTTTGACTTCAAGCGCCGCCGCATGAGCGTGGTCGTCAAGGACACCGAAACCGGCAAGACCCTGCTCATCTGCAAGGGCGCGGCCGAGGAGGTCTTCGATCACAGCGCGTTCTATCTGAAGGACGACGACCCGAAGCCGCTCAACGAAAAGCATATCGACAAACGCAAGCAGCTGGTGACCGATCTCAACGAGGACGGTTTCCGGGTCGTGGGCCTGGCCTACAAGGAAGTCGACTCCTCGCGGACCGAATTTGGCGTGGCCGACGAAAGCGAGCTCATCTTCAAGGGCTATCTGGGTTTCCTCGATCCGCCCAAGGAGACCGCCGCCGAGGCGCTCAGGACGATGGTCGCGATGGGCATCACCCCCAAGATCCTCACCGGCGACAACGCCATCATCACGGCCAACATCTGCCGCCAGGTCGGGCTGAGCGACCACGGCCACATCGTCACCTCCGAAGAGATCAACTCCCTAAGCGACGAAGAGTTGTCCCTGAAGGTCGAGAAGTATAACGTTTTCGCCAAGCTCGATCCCATGCAGAAGGAAAGGATCGTTTCGACCTTGCGCAAAAACGGCCACGTGGTCGGCTTCATGGGCGACGGCATCAACGACGCGCCGGCGCTGAAAAGCGCGGACGTGGGCATCTCGGTGGACAGCGCCGTGGACGTGGCCAAGGAGTCGGCCGACATCATCCTGCTGGAAAAAAGCCTGACCGTGCTGGAGCTGGGGCTGGTCGAAGGCCGCAAGGTCTTCAGCAACATCACCAAATACATCCGCATGGGCGCCAGTTCGAACTTCGGCAACATGTTCAGCGTGCTGGGCGCGAGCGCCTTTTTGCCCTTCCTGCCCATGCTGCCCATCCAGATTCTGATCAACAACCTGATGTACGACTTCTCCCAGACCGCCATCCCCACCGACAACGTGGACGAGGACTTCCTGAAATTGCCCAGGCGCTGGCGCATCGAGGACATCAAACGCTACATCCTGTATCTTGGCCCGATCAGTTCGATTTTCGACTACGCGACCTTTTTCCTGATGCTCTATGTCTTTGACTGCTGGGATAACGCGCCGCTGTTCCAGACCGCCTGGTTCGTCGAGTCTCTGCTCTCCCAGACGCTCATCGTGCACGTGATCCGAACGGACAAGGTCCCCTTCATCCAGAGCCGGGCGAGCATCGCCTTGACCTTGACCACCCTGACCATTTGCGTGGCGGGCGTCTGGTCCCCGTTCTCGCCCTTTGCCGAATACCTGGGGCTGGTCCTGCCGCCCTCCGGCTATTGGTGGCGCCTGGGGCTGATCCTCTTTTGCTACATGACCTTGACGCAGATCCTCAAAACCTGGCTTGTGCGCAAGATCAACATGTCTCAGAAACAGTACTTCGGGGTGAGCGCGGCCTGAATCTTTCGCCGCGCGGCAAACGCGGGGAGTCTTGCTTGCAAGGCTCTCCGCGCATTTTACGGATCCGGATGACGGCGCCATATCCGCCGGCCTGAAAGATTCTCTGAATTGACACTGCCTGGACAGGATACGGAACCAGCAAGGAGCGGATCATGAAACGAGTCGGAGTTGTCGGCATTCCACACGGCTGGTCGACGCAGAGGCTTTTAGACGCCCTGGAGCAAAAAACCGGCCAGCGCGTCTTCATCGACATGGCCGGGGTCCGCCTGGATCTGGAGGACGGCCGGGCCTTTTGCGGCGAGGTGGAATTGACCGCGCTCGACGCGATCATCGTCAAGAAGATCGCCCCCTCGTATTCCCCCGACGCCCTGGACCGCATGGAAATCATGCGCTTCATCCACGGCCGGGGTGTTCCGGTCTTTTCCGATCCGGATTCCATGTATCAGTTGATCGACCGCCTCTCCTGCACCCGGGCGCTCAGGCAAGGCGGCATTCCGATGCCGGCCACGGTCATCACCGAAAGCATCGACGAGGCCAGGAGCGCGGTGGCGAACTACGGCAAGGCGGTGTTCAAGCCTTTGTACGGCTCCAAAGCCAGGGGCATGACCGTCATCGCCGACGGTCCGGAGGCGGCCGAGGAAATCCAGGACTTCAAGAACCAGGGCAATAGGGTGATGTACATCCAAAAGCTCATCCGGCATGCGGCCGGACGCCTGGATCTCGGCGTCTCCTTCCTCGGCGGCGAGTACCTGGCCACCTATGCCCGCAAGGGCGACGCCGGTTCCTGGGACACCACCACCCGCACCGGGGGAACATACGCGCCCTTCGAACCCTCCCGGGAGATCAAGGATCTGGCCCACAAGGCCCAAGCCCTGTTTCCGGGCATGGCCTTCACCTGCGTGGACGTGGTGGAAACCCCGGCCGGGGCCGAAATCTTCGAGGTCTCGGCCTTCGGCGGCTTCCGGGGGCTGCTTGAATCTCTCGATATCGACGCCGCAAACCTCTACGCCGATTACGTCCTGGAGAAAATATGAGCGCGTCCATCGGCAATCTGAAAGACCTTCTCGCCGCCGCCAAAGCGACTGGCGACCGGCCTCACCGGCTGTTTCTGGTTTTCGACCAATGCCGGGTGCTGGTCGAAACCAATTCCCGGGAACTCGCCGATCGCCTGAAGGCGTATTACGCCGATTTTCTCGGCCGGGAAGGCGGGGCGGACATCACGGTCAAGGCCGTGGAAACGCCGGCTTTGGTCCTGGACCTGTCCTATACGGCCACCGCGCTCGCGCCGGGCAAGACGCCCAAGGAAGAATACGCCGATCTGCGCGACGCCCGCGTGGTGCACAAGGTCAGGACGGGCATGGTCTTCGCCTTCGGCGGCGGGGAGAACTACGCCCTGGGGCCGTGTCTGGCCAACGACCCCCAGGTGGTCAATTTCATCAACAACCGTCATATCGAGCTGGTTCTCAAGCAAGGGGCCTTGCTTTTTCACGCCGCCGCCGTGGCCCGCAAAGGCAAGGGACTGGCTCTGGTCGGTTTCTCCGGGGCGGGCAAATCCACGCTGGCCCTGCAGATTCTGACCCGGGGCATGGATTTCGTGAGCAACGACCGGCTCATGGTCAGCCGCCGGCAAGGCGAACTGCGCATGGCCGGGGTGGCCAAGATGCCCCGGGTCAACCCCGGGACCGTGCTCAACAACCCGAGCCTGAAGCCGGTGATGGACCAGGCCGACTGGGAGCGCTTCTCCAGGCTTTCTCCGGCCGAGCTCTGGGACCTGGAGCACAAGTACGACGCCAGCATCGACGCCTGCTTCGGCCCCGGCCGGTTCAAGCTGACGGCGGGCATGGCCGGTCTTGTCGTCCTCAACTGGAAACGCGAAGCCGTTCCCATGCGCGCGGCCGCGGTGTCGCTGCGCGAGCGCCGGGATCTCCTTGAGGCGTTCATGAAAAGCCCGGGACTGTTCTATGCGCTGGACGATCCGGCGGCGATCCCCGAAGTTTCCTCCGAAGTCTCTGGGGACGCCTACCTCGCCCTGCTTGACGGCTGCCCCGTGCTTGAAGTGACCGGGGGAGTGGATTTCGACCGGGCCGCGGACGCCGCCTTGGATTTTTTCGACCGCTGCGGCGGATAAGACCCTAGGGCCGGGCTTTCCCTCCCTGCGCGACCGGCGCGACCGGATACCCCTGGCGATCCGTACGGGAGTGATTATACTTCTTGCCGCAGGCATCGGCATGGCCCGCCTTGGCGGTCGCAGGCGCCGATTGCAACGCTCGATCGGCTTTGCATCCATCAACCGGCAGGAAAAACCCGATGACCGCCTCCTCATCCGCGTCGCCCCGCCCGCCTGGCCAGGCGCCGGCCGGCCGCCAGGACTGCCTGCCTGGCCGCTATGCCCCGTGGGTGCGCATTCTCGCCATGGCCGCGTTCATTTATGTAGTGGCGGCCTATCTCAACGCCCGGGTGTTCCACCTTCTGGCCGATGCGGACGGACAGCCGCCTGTATGGTTCAGCCAGGCAAGCGAATATCTGGTCATCGCCGTCTTTGGCGTCTGGCGGGTCATTGCCGAGCGAGACGCATACACGCGCAGACGGCTGGTCTTCCTGGTCGCCGCCGTGATGGCGTTCTGGTGGGCGACGCCCGCGTACCTGCGGCTCCCCGAGCCCTATATCGGCGCGTTGCCGGGCGCCCCGCTGCTCCCGCAACTCCATACGCCGGGAACGCTGACCTTTTTTGCGGCGCTGCTGCTCGCGCTGCTTTTCGGCCGCCGGGTCATCTGCGGCTGGAACTGCCCGTGCGTCGGAATCAGGGAAACCGTGGGGTTCGCCTTCCGGGACCGCACCCCCCGTTCCGGCAAGGCCTGGCGCTGGCGGCATCTGAAATGGCCGTTTTTCTCCCTGTACGCGGGCGTGGCCGCGATGATCCTGATTCCGGGCGTTCCCGGGGTTTCCACGGCGTATCGGGTCTTTCTCGGCCTGGTGGCGCTGCCGTACTTCGCGTCCCTTTTGCTTTCCCCCTTCATCGGCAACCGCGCCTATTGCCGTTTTCTGTGCCCGTACGGCGCGACCTTCGGGCTACTGAACCGCATCGGCTTTTTCCAGGTGCGCCTGGACCGCGAACGCTGCGCCGATTGCGGTCAATGCGACCGGGTTTGCGACATGGGCATTCCCATTCGCGAGCAAGGGCGAGCCGCCGGAAAGGTGGTCAGCATCGAGGAGTGCATGGGCTGCGGGCGCTGCATCGCGTCCTGCCCGGCCAAGGCCCTGTCGTTTCGCGACGCGCGCGACGTCTTGCGGGCGAGAACTCCTCGCGACGCCGGTCTAGCGCGGTAGTCAGGCCGCGCCCAAACGGCCGGCGGCCTGAGAGCCTGTTTTCAACGGGCTGCAAAACAAGCAATCATCATGAAGACCGGCGTCATCGCCTCCCCGGCGCATTTGCGTAACGGCTTCATTGACCCCCACGGGGATACCTGCTAACAGGCTAAAGGGCTAAAAAAGCCGGCAGAGCGTTTCCCGGTTTCAATTCCTTGAGCGCATCCGGCTGCATCCGGCGCTGCCCGCCCCGGGGTTCAAACGAGGAGTGCGACATACTTATCAAAGACTTCATATTCTCCGCGCGCGCTCGCGCAGCGCCGCGCGACGACCGGGACACCGAGCTTTTGCGCTCGGAGCTTTACAGCATCAAACAACTGGAAAGCCACGCGGTGACGCTGGCGGGCCAGCACGCGATCGAAAAGCGTTCCGGGCCCGACCGGCTGCTGCCGCGTCTGGCCGACAACGAACGGGTGCTTCTGGCGGCCTACGACGTCGTGACCGCCGCGGCCGCGCCGGGGCAACGGATCGTGCCGGCCGAAGTCTGGCTGCTCGACAATTTCTACCTCATCGAGCAACAGATAAGTCAAGCGCGCCGGCATCTGCCGCGCGGATACAGCAGGCAGTTGCCCAGGCTGGCCGAAGGCCACTCGGCCGGTTTTCCCCGCATCTACGATCTGGCCCTGGAATTGATCTCCCACATGGACGGCCGGGTCGACAGCGACAACGCCACCAGGTTCGTCGCCGCCTACCAAAGCGCCAAGCCGCTCAAACTCGGCGAATTGTGGGCCTTCCCGATCATGCTGCAACTGGCGCTCTTGGAAAATCTCCGCCGCATCGGGACGCGCATCGCCCGCCGGCGCAAGGAGCTCGACGCGGCGAGTCTGTGGGCGGACCGCATGCTGTCGACGGCCGAAAAAAAACCGCATCAGCTCATCCATCTGCTTGCCGAGTTCGCCAAGGCCGACGTGCCCCTGACCGCCCCGTTCGTCGAGGAATTCTACTCCCGGCTCCAGGCTCAAGGGCCGGCCATGGCCTTTGTCCAGACCTGGGTGGAGCAGAAACTGGTCGAACAAGGGGTGACCGCGACCCAGTTGTCGGCGGCGGCCGGCCGGACGGCCGCGGCCAACCAGATCTCCATCGCCAACAGCATCGGCAGCCTGCGGTTCATCGGCGCGATGGACTGGAAAAATTACGTCGAGTCGCTAAGCGTCGTCGATGGGATCTTGCGCGATGACCCTGCGGCAACGCACGCCCTCCAGGATTTCGCCACCCGCGACCGCTACCGGCATGTCGTCGAGGATCTGGCCAGAAGAAGCGCGCTCGACGAACCCGCCCTGGCGAGCCAGGCCGTCGCGCTTGCGCGTCAGGCCGCTTCGCGCCTTGGCGTACACGACCGCGCCGCGCATGTCGGCTACTATCTGGTCGATGACGGACGGCGCGAGCTCGAGCGCGCGGCCGGTTGCCGGGTGACGCTGAAAACCCGGGCCGCGCGGACGAGCCAAAATTGCCGTCTCGCCTTGTACCTCGTCTCCGTCGCGCTCATCGCCGCGCTGGCTGTGTGGGCCATGCTGTCCGTTTCCGGAGGAGTTCATTCCGGCGGCTGGCGCCTCTGGTTTTTTGCGGCCACGGGCGCTATCGGCCTCTCGGCGCTGGCCGTATCGCTGACGAACTTGGCGGTCACGCTCGCCCTGCCTCCGCGCGCCCTGCCGCGCCTGGATTTTTCGCTCGGCATTCCGCCGGCTCACCGCACCATGGTGGTCGTGCCCACCTTGCTGGGTTCGGCTCAAGAGATCGACGATCTGCTCGAAGCCCTGGAGATCCGCTACCTCGGCAACCGCGATCCGAACGTGTTTTTCGCCCTGCTCACGGACTTTCGCGACGCGCCGGGGCAAGTCCAGCCTGAAGACGAGATCTTGCGGCGACACGCTCGCGCGGGCGTGGAAGCGCTCAACGAGACCTACCGCAAGGACGCGGAGGGCGGGGAGGAGCGGGGGTGCATCTTCTATCTGTTCCACCGGCCCCGGATTTGGAACGAGTCCGAACGGACGTGGATGGGATATGAACGCAAGCGCGGCAAGCTCGAACAGTTCAACGCCCTGCTGAGGGGGAGTGGGGCGGACGCGTTCTCGGATATCGCCGGCGACCGGGCCGTCCTACCTTCGATCAAGTACGTCGTCACCCTGGACACCGACACGCAGCTTCCCCGCGACGCGGCGCGCACGCTGGTGGGCAACTTCGCCCATCCGCTCAACCGGCCGGTGTTCGATGCGGACCTGGGACGCGTCAAACACGGCTACGCCATTTTGCAGCCGCGCGCCTCGATCGGCCTGGTCAGCGCGGGGCGCTCGCTGTTCTCGAAACTCTTCGCCGGCGAATCCGGCATCGATCCCTATTCGCGCGAAGTCTCGGACGTCTATCAAGATCTTTTCGGAGAGGGATCGTTCATCGGCAAGGGCATCTACGACGTGGACGCTTTTCGCCGGGCGGTGGACGGCCGTTTTCCGGAAAACCTCATTCTCAGCCACGATCTGCTGGAAAGCGGCTATGCGCGTTCGGCGCTGGTGACCGATGTCGAGCTCATCGAGGAGATTCCGGCCAGTTACGCCGTGGAGGCCAGCCGGCGTCACCGCTGGATACGCGGCGACTGGCAGCTTGCCGGCTGGCTGCTTCCGAGCGCGCCCGGCCCGGATGGACAACCCGGACCGCCCGGAACCGGCGCCGCCTCGGCCAAGCGGCAGCCGAACCCGCTGTCGGCTTTATCGCGCTGGAAAATTTGCGACAATCTGCGGCGCAGCCTCGCGCAGCCGGCGCTTTTGGCCCTGCTCGCGGGCGGTTGGCTGTTTGGCCCGGGAGCGGCCTGGTCCTGGACCCTGGCGATCGCAGCCGTGGTGTTTGCGCCCGCCGTGCTCCGGGCCGCGCTCGAATGCATCCGCAAGCCCAGGGGGCGCGGTTGGGCGGCGCACCTTGTCCTGATGGGCGGCTCCGCCGGACGCCCGCTCGCGCTCGCCGCGCTGCCGCTGCTTTTTTTGCCCTACGAAGCGCTGCTTTGCCTGGACGCCATCCTGCGCTCGGGCGTGCGGATGGTTTTCACCCGGCGCGGTCTTCTGCTCTGGCATACGCCGGCCTACGCCCGCCGCAACGCGCGGCGCACGCCGGGCGATTTTTTCCTGGAGATGTGGATCGCGCCCGTTCTGGCGGCGTCGCTGGCCTTCGCCTTGGCGATTATCCGGCCCGGCCAACTGCTCTGGTGCGCGCCGGTCCTGGTTTTCTGGCTGGCTTCGCCGGCCGCGGCCTGGTGGATCAGCCGGCCGCTGACGTCCCCGGCGCGCGAACTGAGCGCCGGGCAGCAGGCGTTTTTACGGACGGTGGCCAGGCGAACCTGGCGCTATTTCGCCGAGTTCGCCGGCCCCAGGGACAATTGGCTCGCGCCGGACAACTTTCAGGAATATCCCGCTACGGCCATAGCCTCGCGCACTTCGCCCACGAATATCGGCATGGCTCTGCTTTCGGCCCTGGCCGCCTACGATTTCGGTTTCGTCTGCGCCGGAGAATTGCTTGGGCTGGTGGCGAATACGCTGGCCACGATGGAAAAGCTGGAACGCTACCGGGGCCATTTTTACAACTGGTGCGACACGCGCACGCTTGCGACGCTTAGGCCGCAATACGTCTCGACGGTGGACAGCGGCAACCTGGCCGGCTGCCTGCTCACCTTGCAGGCCGGGCTGGCCGAGCTGAAGGACGCGCCCGTGCTCTCGCCGAACGCCTTTTTGGGGCTGGCCGACACCATGAAGGTGCTCGCCGCGCTCGCCCCCGCCGCTCGCGTCCCGGAGCTCGCGGGGCGCATCGGGTCGTTGCGGCAAGAGCTTGACGCGCTCTTGCGGGATGGGCAGCCCCGGACGCTTGCGGACGCGCTCGGCGCCCTGGCGGCGATGCAGCGCGGCGGCGAGCAGCTTTCCAGCCAACTGCCGGCGGATGCCGACGCCGGCGGGGAACTGGCATACTGGACGCGGGAGTTGAACCGGCAAATTCTGGCGCTGCGAGACGACCTGGTCTGCCTGACGCCGGAGCCGGAGCGTTTTGGCGCCGTCCCGACCCTGTCGGCGCTGGCCAGGCGGAAAGCGGCGGACCCGGGCGCGTCCGGCGACGCGGCCGGGCTTGGGGCCTGCCGCAACAAGGGGGCGCTGGAGCGTCTTCAAATCATCGACGATTTGATTGGCCGTTGCCACGAACTGGCGACAATGGATTTTGATTTTCTCTACGACGCCTCGCGCGATTTGCTGGCCATCGGCTACGACGTGAACGAGCGTCGCCGCGACCCGTCCTGCTACGACCTTTTGGCCTCGGAAGCGCGCCTGGCCAGTTTTCTGCTCATCGCGCAGGGGCAGGCGCCGCAGAAGCATTGGTTCTCGCTCGGGCGCCTGCTGACCAGCCACGGCGGCGAAATGAGCTTGATTTCCTGGAGCGGCTCGATGTTCGAGTATCTCATGCCGCAACTGATCATGCCCAGTTACGACAACACCTTGTTGGATCAGACCTGCAAGGCCGCGGTGTCGCGACAGATCGAATACGGCCGGCAGCGCGACGTGCCCTGGGGCATTTCCGAGTCCTGCTACAATACCCTGGATATTTGGCAAACCTATCAATACCGCGCCTTTGGCGTGCCCGGGATGGGATTTAAGCGCGGGCTTGGGGACGATCTGGTCATCGCTCCGTACGCCAGCGCCCTGGCGCTGACGGTCGCCCCCCGGCAAGCCTGCCGCAACTTGCAGACGTTGTCCGAGAGCGGCTTTCTGGGCGCATACGGCTTTTACGAGTCGGTCGATTACACTGCCTCGCGCGTGCCCAGGGGAAAGCCCTACGCCGTTGTGCGCGCGTTTATGGCCCACCACCAGGGCATGAGCCTTTTGGCCTTGGACTTCGCCTTGAACGGCCGGCCGATGCAGCGCCGCTTCATGTCCTCGCCCCTGGCGCGGGCCACGGAACTGCTCTTGCAAGAACGCGTGCCGAAAAAAGGAGCCACCTTGTACCCGCACGCCGCCGAAGTCAGCGCCGCCTCGCGCACCACGGCCGCGGAACCGGGCTCGATCATGCGCGCCTTCACCGACCCGAATACGCCGGCGCCCGAAGTGCATCTGTTGTCCAACGGCCGCTACCACGTCATGATCACCAATGCCGGCAGCGGCTACAGCCGCTGGCGCGACCTGGCGGTCACCCGCTGGCGCGAGGACGCCGCCTGCGACTCGTGGGGCACGTTCATATACGTCCGCGACTTAGGCTCCGGGCGTTTCTGGTCGAGCGGGCATCAACCGGCGCTGCGTCCGGCCGAACGCTACGAAGCGACCTTCGTGCAGGCGCGCGCCGAATACCGGCGCCGCGACCAGGCGATCGAAACCTACACCGAGATCAGCGTTTCGCCCGAGGACGACGTCGAGATCCGCCGCGTCAAGCTCACCAATCTGTCGTCGGGCGCCCGCAACATCGAGGTGACAAGCTACGCCGAGGTGGTGCTTGCGCCGCTCAATGCCGACCTTGCCCATCGCTCCTTCAGCAACCTGTTCGTGCAGACCGAAATCCTGCCCGAACGCCAGGCGATCCTGTGCACGCGCCGTCCCCGTTCGTCCGGGGAACAGCCGCCGTGGATGTTTCATCTGCTGGCCGCGCCCGGCGCGGCCGCCGGCGAGCCGTCCTACGAGACCGACCGGGCCCGGTTCCTCGGGCGCGGCCGCACCTTCGCCAACCCGGCGGCGCTCGACGCCGGCGTTTCGCCGTCATTGTCGAACACGGACGGTTCGGTGCTCGATCCCATCGTGGCCATCCGCCGCGCCGTCACTCTGGCGCCCGACGCATCGGCGACCGTGCAGATCATCTCCGGGGTCGCGGACACGCGCGAAGCGGCCCTGGCCTTGCTCGACAAATATATAGACAAGCATTTCGTCGAACGCGCCTTTGAAATGGCCTGGTTCCAAAGCCAGGAAGCGCTGCGGCGCCTGGGCGCGAGCGAAGCCGACGCCCAGGTTTACGGCCGCCTGGCCGCCTCGGTCATTTACGCCGGCGCCCTGCGCCGCGCCGCGCCCAGTATCATCGCCCGCAACCGGCTCGGCCAGCCCGGGCTCTGGCGCTTCGGTATCTCGGGCGATCTGCCGATCGTGCTGGTGCATATAAGCGACTTAAAACGCCTCGACCTGGTCAAACAGGCGCTTATGGCTCACGCCTACTGGCGGATGAAGGGCGTCGCCTCGGACCTGGTGATCTTAAACGAGGATTTCTCGGGCTACCGGGCGGAATTGCAGGACCAGATCCTGGAATTGATCAACGCCGGTTCCGAAGCGCTGGTCATCGACAAGCCGGGCGGGGTTTTCCCGCGGCGGGCCGAGGAATTGTCCGAGGAGGACCGGGTTCTGTTCCAGACCGTGGCCCGGGTGGAGCTTTGCGACTCCGCCGAGACCTTGCTTGAACAGGTGCAGCGCCGGGCGCCTCTGGAGCTTACGCCGGGCAAACTCACGCCGTCGCGGAAACGGGCCTGGGAACTGGTCCAGCCGCTGCCCGAGCGCGAACGCATTTTCTGCAACGGCCCGGGAGGCTTCACGACGGACGGACGCGAATACGTCGTCACCCTCGAACCCGGCCAGGCCACGCCCGCGCCCTGGGTCAACGTCATCGCCAGCCCGCACATCGGCACGGTCGTGAGCGAATCCGGCAGCGCCTATACCTGGGTGGAGAACGCCCACGAATTCAGGCTGACCACCTGGCACGACGATCCGCAGGCCGACCCAAGCGGGGAGACGTTTTTTGTCCGGGACGAGGAAACGGGCGCATTCTGGTCGCCGACGCCGTCGCCCGCGCCCGGCCGGTCCGGGTACGTGTGCCGGCACGGATTCGGCTACAGCGTGTTCGAGCACTACGAAGCCGGCGTCTCTTCGGTTCTGTCCACCTATGTGGCCATGGACTCGCCCGTGAAGTTCGCGGTGGTGACCTTGCGCAACCATTCGAAGCGGCCGCGCAAGCTGTCGCTGACCGGGTATTGGGAACTGGTCATGGGCGAGTGGCGTCACGCCAATCTGATGCACATCGTCACGGAAATCGATCCGCACAACGGGGCGCTCATCGCCCGCAACGCCTACGGCCGCGAATGCGGCGGCCGGGTGGTCTTCGCCCAGGTCAGCGAACTTGAGCGCACGTTGACCGGCAACCGCGCCGAGTTCATCGGCCGGGGAGGTTCGCTGGCCAACCCGGCGGCCATGGGCCGCACGCGGTTGTCGGGAAAGACCGGGGCGGGCCTTGATCCCTGCGCCGCGATCCAGACCCGGATCGAACTGGCCGAGGGCGTCGAGCGCCAGATCGTGTTCGTCTTCGGCGCGGCCCGGGACGTCGACGAAGCGCGCTATTTCGTCTCGCGCTTTTGCGGATCGGCCGGCGCGCAGCAGGCCCTCGATACGGTGTGGGAACACTGGAACCGGACGCTCGGCGCGGTGAACGTGGAGACGCCGGACAAGGCCCTGGACGTGCTGGCCAACGGCTGGCTGGTCTACCAGACGCTGTCCTGCCGGCTTTGGGGCCGCAGCGGGTTTTATCAGTCCGGCGGCGCGTACGGTTTCCGCGATCAATTGCAGGACGCCATGGCGCTGATCCACGCCGCGCCGTGGCTGGCCCGCGAGCAGTTGATCCGCTGCGCGCAGCGCCAATTCCTCCAGGGCGACGTGCAACACTGGTGGCATCCGCCGGGCGGGCAGGGCGTGCGCACGCATTTCTCCGACGACTTCCTGTGGCTGCCGTTCGCCGCCTGCCGGTATGTGTCGGCCACCGGCGACACCGGCGTGCTGGACGAAGCGGCGCCTTTCCTCGAAGGCCGCGAACTCGATCCCAAGGAAGAGTCGTACTACGATCAGCCGCAACGTTCGGCCGAAGCGGCGAGTCTCTATGAGCATTGCGTGCGTTCGATCAAGCACGCCCTGCGCTTCGGGGCGCATGGGTTGCCGCTGATGGGCTGCGGCGACTGGAACGACGGCATGAATCTCGTCGGCCGCGAAGGCAAGGGCGAGAGCGTTTGGCTTGGGTGGTTCCTGTACCGGAATCTGGCGCTGTTCGCGGAGTTGGCCCGGGGACGCGGCGACGAAGCCTTCGCCGCTGCCTGTTCGGACCAGGCGGCGCTCTTGCTGGGCGCCATCGAGGCGGGCGCCTGGGACGGCGGCTGGTACCGGCGGGCCTATTTCGACGACGGCGGCCCCTTGGGCTCCGTGGGCAACGAGGAATGCCAGATCGATTCGATCAGCCAGAGCTGGGCGGTCCTTTCCGGCGGCGGGGACCCGGTTCGGGCCCGCCTGGCCATGGCCGCGGTGGACGAACGCCTGGTGCGCCGCGACGCGAAACTCATCGCGCTGCTCGCTCCGCCCTTCGACAAATCAGGCCTCGAGCCCGGGTACATCAAGGGCTACGTGCCCGGGGTGCGCGAAAACGGCGGCCAATACACCCACGCCGCGATCTGGGCGGCGATGGCCTTTGCTGGACTTGGCGACCACAAGCGCGCCTGGGAACTCTTCGCCATGCTCAGCCCCATCGGCCACGGCGGCAGGCCCCAGGACATCGAACGCTACAAGGTCGAGCCCTACGTCATGAGCGCCGATATTTACGCCGCGCCGCCGCACGCCGGCCGGGGCGGCTGGACGTGGTACACGGGCGCGGCGGGCTGGATGTACCGGTTGATCGTGGAGACGCTCCTGGGCCTTCATCTGGAAGTGGACCGGCTGCGCATCGCGCCGTGCATTCCGGCCCACTGGGATTCGTACAAGATCCATTACCGCTTTCGCGAGACCCTCTATCACATCGAAATCAAGCGCCTTGGCGACGCTGCGCGGCAAGAGGTCCGCGTGACGCTGGACGGCGTGGCGATCGAGTCCGCCGCCCCGGATACAGCGGGCCGGCCGGGGGGCGTCATTCCTCTCACGGACGATCGCGGGGAGCATCACGCCCTGGTGACTTTGAGCTAGGCGCATCGGGCTTGCCGCTCCCCTTGGGAGCGGCTGGGGTGATATTATTTTTCTGCATAATATGCCGATTATATAGACTTATTCCAACACACCCCTTTTTTTCAATGTCATTTTCGTGAATTTCATTCCCACGGGTTTCATTTCCTGCTATCTCTCCCATAAGCGAAAATTTTCACTTCACTGGAAACCGGCATGCGAAAAAGTTCGAATATATCCGTTGCGGCTGACGCCTTGCGCCGCAAGCCGGAGCAGCTTCCGTCCAGGCGCAACCTCCCCGCGCCGCTCATCGGTCCGGAGCCGAACGCGCACCGGCTGCTCCATGAGCTCCAGGTCCATCAGGTCGAACTCGAGATGCAAAACGAGGAATTGAGCAAGGCCCGGGATGAACTGGAAACCTTGCGCGCCCGGTATTTCGACCTCTTTGAGCTGGCGCCCGTCGGCTACCTCACCCTCGGCGAACAGGGATTGATCGTCGAGGCCAATCTCTCCGCCGCGACCCTGCTCGGCCTGGCTAGGGGCGAACTCATCGCGCAGCCGCTGAACAGGTTCGTCCACGACGCGAAGGACCGGGATTTTTTTCACCTGTTGCACAAGCAGCTTGCCGGAACCGGCGCGGTGCAGTTGCGCGACCTGAGAATGATGAAGAACGACAAAACGGCATTCTGGGCGCATGTAAGCGCCAGATGCATTTACAGCGATCCGGGCCAAGCCGGACTGATTCTTTTGAGACCCCTGCACGGCAAAACAGCATAATTTGTCTTTCAACTTGCTGTAATTTATGTTAATTTATCTCCATCTTCAACGATGGAGGCGGTCATGAACGAGCGCAAGAAGATTCCCGGCGTTGCCGATTACATCATCGCTCACCGTCGCAGACGCAAGGACA
>JADFXV010000069.1 GCA_015233395.1 Desulfovibrionaceae bacterium | reverse complement strand
AGCATGATAAGCACCGTTTTCGCTATGTGGAAGCCACGGTTCGAGTCCATGAGTACCCAGATCAAAGCCTGGCGATCTTTCATGGCCCGCGCCGTCTGGCTCACTACGACGCGACCGGCGGTTCTGGCCGAGGCGGCGTTTGCGGCGGCGTGTCCGGCGAGGGCGGCGGCGGCGAAGCCTCTTGGCGCCCGTGGGCCGGGCCGAGCTCCGTCAGCCGCTTGATTTCCGCTTCAAGCCGCTGTTCGCGGCCACGCGCTTCAAGCAATAGCGCCTCGCGCCGGGCGAGCTCTGTTTCAAGTGCTTCGCGGGCCTCAAACAGGCCGGAAATTTCCCGGCGGCTTTGCGCGGCGGCCCGGGCGCTTTCGCTTTGCAGCGCTTGTTCTTGCGCGAGGATTTCCCGCAGACGCGCCGCCCCGGCCATGGCTTCCAGCTCAAGCAGGTCTACGCGCTCTTTTTCGGCTTCCCAGGCTGCCTGGGCGCGGGCGAGTTCCCGTTCGAGACCGGCCAGCTCGTCGCGCAAGGCCCGCGTTTCCTGAAATTGCCCGGAGGACAGCCCGGCGTTTGGCTCAACACCTGGTCCGGAAACGCCTGCCAACGCGGAAGATGCGTTTTGAAGCGTGTCCGCCCCGGCGCGCAGGCGCGCCAGTTCGAGTTCGAGCTGGCCGATCCGTTGGTTGGCCCCGGCGATGTCGCCCCAGAAGGCGTCCTGGGCTTTTCTCTGGGCGGCGAGCGTCTCCACGAGGGCCAGGATTTGCTCCTGCCTCGCTTCGGGGAAGCCGGGCGAGCCGTCTTGTCCCCAGGCCAGCCGCTCCAGACGCCCGGCCAAGCCCTCGCTCACGCGCTTGGCCAGCCGCTCGCCAAGCTCCCTGGCCACGGCGTCAAGCACGTCCGGCGAGGGGGAATATGGATCGTCCGGGGCGCCCATGCCGCTCTCCATCGCTGCCCGCCGCCACGGCGGCAGTCTGTTGAAAAATGCCGTCCTGGCATTTTTCAACTTCGGGTTGGCGAAAGTGAATTTCGCCAACCCTCTCGGATTGCGGGCAAAAAAGTTTGCCCGCAATCCGGCGCGCCATCCCTGGCGCGCCGCAGCCCGTTTTTCAACGGCCTGCTAGGCCATGTTGCCGAGCCGTTCCCAGTTTTCCTGAATTTGGTCGACCCGGCGCTTGAGATCGATTTTCTCCTGGAGCAGCTCCGCGACCCGCGACAGGGCCTCGTCCTGCCTGGCCTGGCGCACGGCGACCTGCTCGCGGCACGAGGCCAGCTGCTTTTTGAGCTCCCCGTTTGCCCGCAGCGCTGCGTCAAGGTCCGACTCCGCCTCTTGCGCCCTGGCCAGCGCGACCGTAAGGCGGGCCGCAAGCGCGGCGTTTTCGCGCTCGCTTTCGCCCAGTTTCGCCGCCAGCGCCTCCCTGTCCGCGCGCTCCGACCGGACGGCGGCGTTCAGGTTGCGCATGGCCGCGGCCAGGGTCATGCGTTCTTCGGCATAGACGCCGGTCAGTTCGGAGAGTTTGCCGGCCAGGACGTCCAGGCGGCTCTCAGGCGGCCCAAGGGCCTTGCCGCGCGAGGTTTCGACGCGCTCAAGACGGCGGTTAAGCGCTTCGAGCGCCCGGGCGGCGACGACCGGACCAAGACTCGCGTCCAAGGCGTCCGTCAGGACGCGGACCTGGGTTTGCTGGGACTCGTCCATGGTTGCATCGCCCCGGGCTGCCGTTTTCGCCCTCGCGGGCGGGCGGCGATGTGGCCCGGAAGTTACGCTCTTGCCTTGAGCGCCCAGCGCGCGGCCGCATAGACCGAAGTGACGGCCAAGCTCCAGGGGATGGCCGCGGCCAGCGCGCCCGCCAGGCCGAAAAAGCTTCCGACCTTGAGCGCCAAGGGCGCGACTTTGAGCAGGATGACCAGGCACAGGCAGGCCTCGAACCCGACGAACAACCAGACCGGCAATGATTTGATTTTCATGGTTCGCAATTAACCCGTCGCCGGCCCCGGGTCAAGCCGCCCGCGCGACTCCAGGGGCGCTGCCCCTGGACCCCGCCAGAGGAGGCTCCGCCTCCTCTGGACTCCTGCGCCGGGGGGCATGATGCCCCCCGGACCCCCTCGACAGGGGCTTGACCGCGCCCCCTGTCGAGGGGGTCCGGGGGCGATCATCGCCCCCGGTGGGGATCCAAGGGGCAAAGCCCCTTGGCCCCCGGAGGGCCGGGTTCAGGGACGCCGTCAAAAAAATGCGTTGACAGTCCGGGCCGTGCGAATTAAAAAAAACGTATTATTTAAGCGTGTCGCAGGAGCCGAAAAACATTGCTTGGGGGAAGGATATGGCAGTCAAGGTCAGCGTGACGGAGAACAACGGCCAGAAGGTCCTCACCATCGGCGTTACCGGCCGGCTGGACATCTATTCCTACGGCGAATTCAGCGCCGCGTACAAGGATCACATCGCCGACTGTTCGCAAACGGTCATCGACATGTCCGAGCTCGAATACATCGACAGCAGCGCGCTCGGCATGCTCCTGATGCTCAGGGAACGCGCGGGCGGAGCGCAGGCGGCGATCAAGATCGTCAACTGCTCCCCGGCGGTGGCCAAGATTCTGGCCACGGTCAAATTCGACAAGCTCTTCGGCATCACTCCGGTCTAGGCCAGGCGAACACGGCCACGGCCTTGTTTCCCGGCGGCTCGTAGCGGATCTCCTTGCACAGGGACCGCAACAGGAGAATGCCCCGGCCGCCCGCGCTTTCGTCCCCCGCGTCCTTCTTGCCGGAAAGCTCGAAGCCCGGGCCGCTGTCTTCCATCTCGATGTCGAGCCGGTTGCCCTCGTCCTCCCGCCTAAACGTCAGGTCGATCTTGATCCAGCCCGTATCCAGCTTGTCCAGCCGGTCGCGCCAAGCCAGAAAAAACTGTTCGGGGTCGTTTCTGAGGTCCGGATCGAGCCTGAGCAGGCCGTGGTTGAGGGCATTGGAATAGAGTTCGGACAGGACGAGAAATATTTCCTCTTTGCGCGCAACGAAATCCACGTGCGTTTTGAGCATCATGTCCATGAAAAGCGGCCGGTAGTCGGTGGCTTTGAGCGCCTGGGCGCTGAGATCGAAAGACATCTTCCAGGCCACCCCGGGCAAATGGCAGGCCTCCAGCGACGGTCTTTCCGGGACGCAGATCTCCACGAACGTCATGTCGTCGTGATGCGGAATGCCTTTGCAGAACTTCTGCATCTCCGACTTCACGCCCTCGACCAGCGACCCGCACACGCCGGTCGACTGGAGAAAATTTTCCAGCCGCTCCTGGCCGTACATCTCCTTGCTTGCGTCCATCGCCTCGATGACGCCGTCGGTGTAGAGAAAAATCTTGTCGCCGTGCTCGACGGAGCGCGACTCGATCTGGATATCGTATTGGCTTCTCGACACGACGCCCAGGGGAAGACCGCTGGACTCGATACGGATCAACTCGCCGAGATGATTGCGGATCACGACGTCCGGCAGTCCGGCGTTCCAGATTTCGACCAGGCCCCGGGCGTAGTCCAGCTTGACCAGCGCCGCGGCGATGAACATGCGGGTTGGCAGGCTTTGCTGCGTATTTTCCAGAAGCGCGCCGATGATGTGCGCCAGGGGCTTGTCTTGCCCGCTCATGACGTAAAAGGTTTCGATGATGGGCAGTAACCCCAGCGCCGCGTGCAGGCCGTGGCCGGCGCAATCGCCCAGGAGAAAGTAGGCCGCCTTGCCGGCCGTGCCCTGGGAGAAAAGGAAAATGTCCCCCCCCATCGCCTCCTTGCTCTGGATGAAAAAATTGACGTAATCCGGCTTTTCGACGAAGCGGTGGCGCATCTTTTGGACGATAGTTTCCGCCAGATGGTATTTCTGCAACGCCGCGTCGTAGGCGCTCTTGACGGAATCGAGTTGAGAGTCGCCGTCTGAATGCGACGCGCCCGGCTCGCCGATTTCCTTGAGCAGGACGACGACGCTGCACTCCCCGGGCAAGGCCCCGGCGGGCGCGGGAATGCGGGTCACCTGCACGCGGGAGGAGTCGTATAGCGCCTCCGGCGGGCGCCCTCCCGCCCCGGGTTCACCCGGCCTGTCTCGAGAACCCAGGCCGAACGGCGTCGCATCGATCGACTTTCCGATGAGATCGCCGGATTTGGCCTTCAAGATTCTGGACGCCTTGGAATCGGCGCCCAGAATCATCCCCTTTTCGTTGAGGCACAAGTGTCCGACATCCAAACCATCGATGAATTGCAGAACGTGCGAGTAAAATTGCCCGACGTCCGGCTTATGCGGCCCAGGCGGCGCCGCGCCGTCGAAAATCCGGTGGCGGGCCAGATCCAGGAGAACCTTCGCCTGATCGAGCACCAGCGGTTTGAGCAGATATCCGAAGGGAGAGGTCTTATAAATTCTGCTCAAATCGACGTCGGATTGCGCGGTCATGTAGATCAGGACCGGCGAATAGATCTTTTGGATTCTTTCGGCGGTTTCGATGCCGTCGATCTCTCCTTGAAGATTGATGTCCATCAGAACGATGTCGGGGCGCTTTTGGCCGGCGATTTCCACGGCTTGCTCGCCATCGCCGACAATGGCGACGCATTCGTGGCCCATGTTCTCCAGCAGCCTCTTGACGATTTTCTGGGAAATTTCGTCGTCTTCGACGATCAAGACCGCCGGACGGGGCAATGTGTTTGAGGGCGCCATGGACATCGCGGTCTCAATAGTTGAAAAACATCAGCTTGACTCCCATGAGCAGGAACACGGGGATCAGCAGTTTGAGCAGCCCCTTGCCGGAGACGCGGCTTGACAGTTTGGCGCCGGCCTGCGCCCCTATGATGGCCCCCGCGGACATGCACAGCGCCACCTTGTAGGGTATCGAGCCGTTGACCAGCAGGGGGATCAGGGTGAAACCGGCGTTGATCGCCGTGATGTAATGCGAGGTGGCCGTGGCGACGTGCACCGGAAAGCTGAGCAGATAAACCAGCACCGGCACCTGGATCAGCCCGCCGCCGATGCCCAGGAACGTGGAGCAGGCCCCGATCAGCGCCGTAACCCAGATCCCCAGCGATTCGTTGACCGCGTATTCGTAGCGGTTCCCGGAGGCGTCGGTGATGACTCGCTCGGCGAGCCGGGGGCCGGGTTGCCTGGCCGAAAACTCCTCAGCGAGCGTATCGTCAAACGACAGCCGGGAGCTTTGGCGGCTGCGCGCGCGCGCCTTGCCGCCGAGCAGCGGGGAATCCGCCCAGGCGAACTCCTTGGCCACGGGGTGAAAGAAGATATACAGGGCCAGCAGCAGAAGAAAGAAGCCGAAGAGAAACGAGAACGCATTGAGGCGGATGTGGTAGATGGCCAGGATGCTGATGAGCGCGCCGGGGATGGCGGCCAGGCCGAATTTCGTCCCGCTGATCAGGTCGATGCGCCGTTCCTTGACGTAGGCCAGGGTGCCCGAGAGCGTGTTGCAGAAGATGACGAGCACCGAGACGGCGATGACCGTCGGCGGATCGTAGCGGTAGAACATCGCGACCATCGGCACGATCAGCGGCCCCCCGCCGATGCCGACCAGGGTTCCGTAGCCGCCGACGATCAGCCCAAAAAGAAAAAGTCCCAATATTTCGAACAATTTCTATTCTTATCCCCGCGCGGCTACCCGGCTAAGCCTTGCTTGAAATGGACGCGCACTAGCGCTTTGCCCATGAATTTCTACCTGTTTTCAATTTATCCGTCAATTCCACCCGGCGGCAACGGCCCGGCAATACGGGAAAAGTCCGGTCCAAGGCCGCGCTATTCCGAAGCGGCTCCGAGCGCCCCCGCGAGCTTGCGCATGTCCAGCGCGAAGCCGCAGTCCGGGGCGCTAAGCAGCGCGGGCTGCATCCTGGCCGCGGCGGCGCCGACGGCCGCGTCTTCGCGGATGCTTAAGATCTCCCCCCGGTGCAGGCCGAGAAACTGATCCATGAGGTTGCTGATGGCCCGGCCGGCTTTCATGTCCGAGGCGGTCTTGACCCGGTTGACCAGGATCAGGGGGTCGAAACGGGCCAAAACCTTCGCGCCGCGCTCGGCCAGCTCGGGATCGATCAGGGCGGCCTGAGTGAAAAAATCGGCCATGGTCTTGAGTTCCGGATGCGCCTCGGCGTCGCCCGCGTTCTCAAGCAGCGCAAGCAACCGGGCGTCCCCGGACGACCTGAACAGGAGTTGCAGCCGCCGGTAGACGCTGGTCTTGAGGAAGCTGTACAGGCTCATGAGCGAGGGCACGTCCGGGGTGGTCACGAGCAGGCTTTTCTGGGCGATCAGGGCGAAATCGACCACGTTGTTGGTCACGCCGGCCGCCAGATCGAGCAAAAGATAATCGCAATCGAGCTTGCGCAGGTGGCGCAGGAGCTTCACCTTGCGCTGGTACGGCAGGCTCGCGATGCCGGGGACGTTGCCCCCGGCGATCAGCTTGAGCCCGGGCACGGCGGTGTCCATGACCACCGCGTCGAGCGAGGCGACCTTGTTGACCAGAAAGTCGTCGAGGGTGTGCCGGACGTTTCTGAGCCCGAAAACGACGTGGAGGTTGGCCGACCCGAGATCGAGGTCCATGGCCACGACGTTCGCCCCCGCCCGCGTCAGGGCGATCGCCAGGTTGGCGGAAATGGTGGTCTTGCCCACGCCGCCCTTGGGGCCGATGACGCCCAGAATCTTGGGAACTCTCGCCATGTGTCGCCTCGGTTTACGTCAGCCGCAGAAAATCCTTGAGTTCGGCTTCCAGGTCGCTTTCCTCGGCGCCGCGCGTCTGCTCCGATTGCCCCGATCGCCCCAATTGCGCGGGTTGCACGGGTTGCGCGGGTCGCCCGGCGCAGGCCTGCTTGGCCAGCGACGCCACCCGCTCAAGATCAAGCGGGTCTCGCAAGACCCGGACGTCGCCTCCGTGCGCCGGCCCTGGAAGCTCCGGCGGCTGATCGCCGAGCACGATGAGCAGCGCGAGATTTTCCGGCCACGCGTCGCACACCCGCGACAAAAAGCGCAACTCGTCGGCCAGCGCTCCGGCGGTGTCGAAAACGAACACCCGGGTTGCCCCGGCGCAGGCCGCGTCCACGGCGTCCCCGACACGGTCGAAAAGAACCGCGCTCAGGCCTTCGTGCCGCAATTTTCTGCTGGTGATGTTTCCCCGGATGACGTCCGGAGAAAAGACGACCGCCAAGGGGCTTTGGCCCGGACCGGGCGCGGCGAAAAGTTTGTCCAATCGCGTGCGCCCTAAGCGGCGGCCTAGCCGGCCTCGGTCATGGCCATGATGAGCGCGCCCTTGGAGGTGGCGTAGAGCGGATCGGCGGCCAGGCGCACCTCGGAGATTTCAATGGGCAGATTGACCTTTTCCAGCACCCGGGAGACCTTGTTGTGGCAGCCTCTGGGCATGGCCGTGCCGCCGGACAAGATGACGGGAATCGGCTTGGCGATCTTGGGCAATTTGTCCGAAGAGGCCAGGACCCGCTGCAGGCTGGTCAAAAGTTTGGAGATGACCTCGTCGTAATAGATGTGCAGGGCGGTATGCACCATGCCCTTGGGCTCCCTGGCGAGGTCGAGTTCGGCTTCCTTGATGACCTTGACCTTGGTGGCGGGTTCGGCGGTCGCCGCGCCCGCCATCCTGTCGATGTAGTCGCCCGCCATCTGGACGCTGAAGGTGATGACCGGAAAAGACAGGTAGGACAGGCAGACGTTGCACATGCCCCCGCCCATGCTGATGCCGATGCCGGTGTAGTCGTCGTCGGCGAGTTCGCACAGCACCGTGGCCATGCCTTCGTTGATGGCCACCGGGGTATAGCCCATGTTCTGCAGGTACATGGTGATCACTTGTTCGTGATAGGTGAGCGCGCCCGCCGCGGGGGCGTCCAGAGGCTCGCCCGGGATGCCGAAACAAATCACTTCGCCGAAGCGTTTGGGTTTGTTGATGAGCGTGCTCACGACCGCCTGGACCACCGACAGGCCCTCTTTCTCGGAGGGGCTGAGCAGGCCCTCCTGGATCGGGCGGCGCGTGTTGGTGTTGAACATGTTGGCGAAACTTTCGGCGGAATAGCCGATGATGTAGAAGAGCTCGTTGCGCTCGAAAAACATGATGTCGTGGCTCTGGAGGATCTTGCGCGAGAACTTGGACACGGGCACGGTGAAAAAGGCGTTGAGCTGGTTGACGGTCTCGATGTGGTTGCGCTTGTTCTGGGCGGCGACGATGTGGGTCGTTCCGACGTCGAGCCCGACCGGCCCGGCGGGACGCTCGGCCTGGTCCGCGCCTTCGCTCTGGATCGCCACCATCGGCTTGGAGGCGGCCGCCTCGGCGTTGGCGACGCTGGCGTCGCCGGGCGCGGCCCCGCCCCAGACGATCCCCTCGCCCAGCGACTCGCTGGCGTTGCTGAGCTTTTCGGCGCGCTCGAACATGTTCGACTGATTATCGTCGTCAACCATAATCAAATTCCTCCTGTCGTGGCTACCGAAAAGACTATCGCGCCAAGTCGCCTCAAGGGCCGGAAAACCCGGTGTTCGCGCAAGGCGGCCAAGTCCCCGCCAAGTCCCGGACTCTCCCCTGGAAGCTCAAAATCAGGCTCCAACGCTCAATCAATACCCGTCAATACAATTTCCCACAGGGGATATTAGAATTTCTTGGACAATGCAAGCCTGCCCGGCGCCCGGTCCGGACGGGCCGCGACCGGAATCATACGCGAAGGGAAACGTGGAATCGGAACGGGAAGACCCAAAACGTCATTTTTTCAAAAGAATCGAAAGCTCCATTCTGTTTTGAGCTTCCTTGAGCAATATGCGCGCTTGCTTGAGCATGTCGTCTTGTTTTTTCCCAAAAGGCATGACGCTCTGCTTATTGAGTTCGATATTCTTGATGCCGTTTTTCAATCCTTCGAGTTTGCTGGCGATCATGTCCCGCTCGGTAATCAAGTCGAGCAACTCTTCATCCAGTAATTTTTTCATGGAGAAGCCGGAGGTTTCATCGGAATGAACCGTTCTTATCCGGAGCTGGATGCTGTTTATCAGCTCGACCAAGCCGCTTTTTTTGTTCTCTTGTTCCTTGATGTTCCGCGTTCCGCGCTCAAGCTCCTCTTCGCAAGAGGCAATATAGTCGTTCAAGAAGGTGATGTCGGCGTCAAATCTCTCCGCTTCCCCTCTGAGTTCGGTAAGCCGGGTGAGCAGCGTTTTGTTCTCCGCCAGAATGCGGCTTTCCATCATCATGAGTTCATGCATCTGTTCCAGACCGTCTTTGCTTTCATTCACCGTGAAATATTTTTCGGCTTCGGCGTATGCGTTCATAATTTTTCCCATGATGCGGGCGCAAGCGGTTGCGGTCTGAACCGGCGAAAAAACGTCTCCGCCGGCCGCGGCGCCCTCGCTTTACGCCTTGCGCGCGCCTTGAAGCGCCTTGGACAGCTCGATGTTCTGGTCTTGCGCCAGACGCAGTTCGTGTTCGAGCGTCTTGGATTTTTCCCTGGCGTCCAGCAACTGCCCTTCGAGCGTGGCGATGCGCTCCTCGTACTGCCTGGCCGCGCTCGCGCTCGCGTCGGCGACCGCGCCAAGGCGCGTCTCCAGAAAATTGATCTCGGCGCTTAAGTCCGCTCGCTCGCTTCCGAGTTCCGCGATCCGGTCGCTGAGTTCCCGGAAGGTCTCGTCGGTCTGTTCGCCCTTGCGCCGCAGATCGCGGATTTTCAACTCCGCCTCGTTGCGCTCTTCCAGAAGCTGGTCGATGACCATCTGCAACTCCCGCTTGGACGGCATCTGCTCTTCCAGGCCGGCGATGGTCTCAAGCAATTGGCCCTGCCTCGCCTTGAGTTCGACGATGCGCTCCTTGGAATGATTGAGGTCTTCCTCCAGCAGCGAGTTGATGTCGAGAACGTGGGTGAGCTGGGTCTCCATGTTCTTGATGATCAGAAACATCTCGTCGATGGTCTTCTGGAAGTCGATGCTCGCGTCCCGCTCTTTCAGGAATTCGGCCTCCTTGGTCCAAGGCAGCCGTTGCGCCTGCGCCGCTCGCGGCGCGCAGTCCGCCTGCTCGGCCGGGCCCGAGGAGCCAAGCACGGACAAAGTCCTCTCCGAGATCGACTTCAGCCGTTCCCTGATCTTGGCGTCAATATCTGGCATGCTTCCTCCGCAGTTCTCTTTTCTTCTGGTAGTACGAGAGCTTGAAATCCTTGTCGGCATGCTTGATCCGCTCGGCGAGGCTGACGAATTCCCTGGCCGTTCCGGCGATCTTGTCGTCGAGATGGCTCGCCCCGCTGACCTTTTCCGGCACCTGGCCGCGCAGGGATTCCGCCAGGTGTTCGAGGGTTTGCACCTCGCCCTTGAAGAATTCGATCTGCCGCGCGGTCTTCTCGATCTCGGCCAGATGCGCCGTCAGGCGCGTTTCGGACGCGGCCAGGGTCTTTTCCTTGCCGGCCAGCTCCCGGTCCAGAAAGGCGATCTCCTCGCCCAAAAACTGCTCCTTGGCCCGGTGTTTGACCAATTTCTCCCGAAGCGTCTGGGCGTACTGCGAAAGCTCGCGCAGCCGCCCCTTCTTGGCCTCGACCGCGCCGCGCGTCTTGCGAAAGAGCACGGTCAGTTCCCGGTGCTCCTCGCGCAGCCTGGCCAACTGGGCGCTCGGCCCGGCGCCCCGCTCGCCGGGCGCGGCCTCGGGTTCGCCGGGAAAGGCGCTTTTTCCTGAATCGTCCATCATGACTGGCTCTCCGGGATCGCTTTGGCGATCATGGGCGTTGCTAGTCCGTCTTCAGGAGCATGTCCCTGAGTTCGGCCTTGGTCATCTTCGGATCGCAGGCCAGTCCGTGCTTTTCGCACAGGGCGAGCAGGTCGGCCTTGTTGAGCTGCATGATCTCGTCCACGGTCGGCCGTCCGGCGCCGGCCTGGGCTTGCGGCTCGGCCTGCACGACGAAGGCCGTGGGCTCGTTGAAGCCGAACTCGGCCGCCGTGGCGGCCTGCTCGGCCGGCGCCGCCTCGGCGGCGGTTTCGACCGGCTCAATCGGCGCGATCGGCGCGACCGTGTCGGCCTTGCCCGCGCGCTTGTCCTGCCACCAGTCGATCAGACTTGCGATCGCCGCGTCGAGCGCGGCCTCGGAAAGATTCGCGTCAAAGGCCACGGCCTCGCCCGAGATGGAGCGCACCGCCTCCAGGGCCTTTTCCCGGATCTCCAGCTCCTTGTCTCCCAAGACCTTGATCAGGGGCAGGACCGAATTGGCGTCGCTCAAATTGGCCAGGGCGGCGACCGCGCCCTTGCGCACGCTCGCGTCCTCGTCGCGCAGGCACTGGATCAGGGCCGGCACGGCGTCGGGATAATCCTTCCAGCCCAGGAAGCTGACCGCGGTGCGGCGCACTTCGGCATGCTCGTCGCGCAGGGCGGTGATGAGCGCCGGTCCGGCCTCGTCGTCCTTTGCGAGCTTGTACAGGCCCCGCAGGCAGGCCATGCGCACCCGGTGGTTGGGATGGGAGGCGAGTTCCTTGAACAGGCCGGCCGCCTTGCGGTCTTCGAGATTGATCAGGGCGTTGACGATTTCGGAGGTCAACTCGGGGTCTTCAAAGCGAGCCGCTTCCATGAGCACGGGCACGGCCGCCGGGTTGGCCAGCTTGCCCAGTTCCGCCGCCGCCAGCAGCCGGACCTCGGCGTCGGCGTCGAGCAGGTCTTCGGCGATCTTGCGGAAGGTCGCCTGGGCCGAGGCGTTCGGGAAGGCGCCCTTCTTGACCGCCCGCTCGATCGCCGCCCGGAAGTTCTTTTCCGCCCGCTCAAGGCTCACCGGGACGTACGCGGCTTCGGCCGGAGCCTTCTTCGGCGCGGCCGCTTCCGGCTTGCGCTCGCCCGCCTTGATTTCGTCGGCGCGGCCCTTGAGACGCTGCACTTCCTTTTCGTATTCCCGGATCTCGGCGATGAGCTTCTGGATGGATTCCTTCTGCAGGGCGCTTTCCATATTCTGGCTGTGGGCGCTCACCTTGCCGATCTCGAAATAGCGCTTCTGGATTTTCTTCTCGTATTCCCGGACCTTGTCGTCGATCTTGTGCTTTTCGCCCCCGAAAAAGAAATTCAATCCGCCGGAAAAAAAGCCCTTGGCCTTTTCCGGAAGATCCTTGACCGAGGCGGGCACGCAGGCTGCCTGGCCGAAAAGATCGGCGCTTTTGTCGATCCCGTAGAGCACGGCCTTGCCGCTGGCGTTGAGAACGCACGCGATGCCTTTCAACACACCGGATTTCCCCGTCGTTGCTTCCTGCATTGCTGACTCCTTTCCCGGTTGGCGGGTCTGTATATCGGACTTCCCGAGGTATTTCCCGTATCGTCGCGCCCAGGCGCTTGCCGCCTATTTTTGAAGGCCGCCGTCCACGAGGCGGTCGAACTTTTCGGCCACGGCCCGCAAAGGCTTTCCGGCCTCATTGAGCTGCGCGTTGACGCGCTCCAGGCGCTCGGCCACGCTAAGCCCCTCGCGCACGACGCCCAGATTGACGCGCGCCGCCACGGCGCATTTGTCCGCCTGTTCCGCCAGGTTGGCGACGGCCGTGCCGAGGTCTCCGGCCTGGGCGATTTTTTCCTTCACCATTGTCAGGGCCGCAAGCCTTTGCGCCGCCTGGTCGCATGCGGCCCGCGCCCGCTCAGCCATTTCGCGCAGCCCCGCCAGCTCCGCTTGCGCCCCTTCGAGTTGGCGCAGCGCCTCGGCGCGCCGCCTGGCCGCCGCCGCTTGCGCGTCCGCAAGGCCGGCTGCTTGCGCCCGCAACGCCTCAAGGGCGTCCGGCTCCCGGAACCAGGCGTCCAGATCCCCGGCCGCAAGTTTCAAGGTCTCCCGGCGCGCGGCCAGGGCGACTTTTTCCTTGCGCATCCCGGGCATGGCGGATTTCATGTCCTCGGTCTGCTTGGCGATGGCCTCGATGCTCTCCTGGACATCGCCGAGATAGGCCTGGAAGCGTTCGCGCAGATCGTCGCGGATCGAATCGAAGACCTCGGGATCGATGTCGGCGGGAACCAGCCCCCCGACGATGTCCCGGGTCGAGGACAGCACGAAGATTTCCTCTTCGAGCGAGCTCACCGTCTCGCGGATTTTTGCCGCCTCGGGCTCGATTTCACGGCTTTTCGCCAAAAGTTTTTCATGGTCCCGCTCAAGTTCGGCCAGGCGCGCCGTAAGCGCCGGGAGCTCTTTTTCGAGCTCGCCGATTTCTTCCTTGATCTTCGGGAAGGCGCGGATCTTTTCGCGCAGGCCGCGCTCGAGTTCCTCCAGGCCGGATTTGCCCGTGATGGTCGTCTTCTGGACCCGCAGGCGCTCCACGCTTTCCTTGAGCGCCGCCGTTTCGGGCTTAAGGGACGCGGCCTGGGCCGCAAGCTGCGCCCGCTTGGCCTGGGCCACCTCGATCTGGTCTTTGACGTATTCGATATCCCGGCGCAGGTTCCAGATCTCCGGCATCAGCGCCATCCGGTCCTGGCGCGCCTTCAACTGCGGCTCCACATCCGTCAGGATGCGGTGGAATCGCTCTTCTCGAAGGTTCGTCGCGCCCATGGATCAATCCTTCCTCGACCGAAATGTCTGTTGCGGCTTCGCCCGATTCCGGGCGCCGTCAGTTCAAGGCGATTTCAAGGCCCGCGATCATGGCGACCATGCCCGCGTCCGCGCGCAAGGCCTGCTCAAGCCGGACCCGTAGCGCCAGAAGCTCTCCGAGCCGGGCCTCAAGCGAGGCCACGGCGGCCAGGGACTCTTCCAGTTCGGCGACGGCGGCCTCGTGGGCCAGCCGCGCCTCTTCGTACGGCCTCACCTCGCTCTCCAGAGCGGCCGCGGCGGCCGTCGCCTGCTCCCGCTCGTCCTCAAGCCGCGCGAGACGACCGCGCTGCGCTTCGAGCTCGCCGTTCGCCGCGGCCGAGGATTCCTCGGCGGCGCCGGCCTGCTTTCGCTCCAAATCCAGGGCCGACTGGAGCCGGGCCAGTTCGGACTCAAGCAGCTTGACCTCTTCGGCGACCCGGATCCTGTCTTCCAGCCGGTCGCACTCCCGGCTCAGGCCGTCGAGTTCGGCCTTGGCGTCGTTGAAGACGGCGGCGGTCTCGTCGCGCACCGAGACGCTGTCGCGAAACACCTCGGCGACGCTGTTGAGTTCCTCGTCGATTTTTTCCCTGTCCAGCGAGGCCTTTTTCAAATAGCCGGAAATTTCGGCGTTCACGGTCCGCTTGGCTTCTTCAAGCTGGGCCAGCTGTTCCCGGCCCCGCAGGATACCGTCCTCGCTGTCGCCGAGCCGGGCGGCCAGGGCCGCGACCCGGTCGCCGAGGTCGAGGATGCCGGCGTCCAGGTCTTTCTTCCTGAACGCAAGCCGCGCCAGGGTTTCCTGCTTGGCCTGGAAGGCCGGAAGGTCCAGGCGCAGGCGCGCGTCGATCTCTTCGCGTTTTCTTTTGAACCGGTAGATATCGTTCTGGAGAATGTGGATTTCCCGTTTGGCGATGGCCCGTTCCGTGTTCAGGATGCGCAACTCTTCGCTGACCGCGTCGCCGCCGCGACGCGCCTCTTCCAGCGCCGCCGCGAGCCGTTCCAATTCCAGCTTCAAGGCGTCGCGCTCCTGGCGCGAGTCCAGGCTTTCAAGTCCGGAGGGCGGGCGTTCGTCGGTCATGGCGTCAACCCTTCATGATCCTTTCCCATTGCTCCTGGATCTTGGCCATCCTGGAGTCCGCCTCGGCCTTGGCGGCGAGCGCCTCGTCGCGGGCCGCCGCCGCCGCCTGGAGTTCCCTCTTCGAGGCGGCGGCCTGCGCGGCGAATTCCGCGCCAAGCCGCGCGGCTTCCTTTTCCACATTCTGCTTGTCGCGCGCCAGGGCGTCTAAGCGGGCGGTAAAGGACTGCTTTTCCCCCTGAAGCTGTTCGACGAGCAGGGACGCGTCGCCGAGTTCGCCTTGGAGGGACTTGATTTGGCGCGAGAGTTCCTCTTTGTCCTTTTTGGCGGCGGCCTGGACTTCGGCGAGCTTGGCCTCGGTCCGTTCCAGGTCGGCGCTCAGGCGTTCGCGCAGTTTTTCTTTTTCCGAAAGCGCCTCGGCGATCCTGGCTTGCACCTCGGCCAGGGCGGCCTGGGCAACGCTTTTTTCGCGTTCGGCCTCGGCAATGTCGCGGTCCTTGGCCCGCAAGGCGCTCTCCAGGTCCTCAAGGCGGCGCTCGAAGACGACGTTGCCCTCGAGCAGTTCCGCGATCCGGCCGTGGAGCAGCTCCACCACCTCGGTCTGGACGCCGCGCGCCCGCGCGAGGAGCTCTTCGACTTCGGCCTGCTTGTCCCGGGTCAATTCCCGGGCGGTTTCCGAGAGCGCGCGCAGTGAGGCCAACGCCTGTTGCGCCTGCGTCTCCGCGGTCGCGGAATTCACTTTTTCTTTCTGCGAAGCCATGTCCACCTCATCGAAGTCCCGTCTTTTGGGCCGTTACGTTCCCGCGCCCGCGCCCGGGCGGCCCGGTCAAACCGGCTGTTCGGACGCCTTCGAATGCGGGTAGAGCCGCTCTTCGCGTTCCTGCCTGGCCGTGGCCAGTTCCCGGTCGACTTCGTCGAACTCCGTGAACAAATGGCTCAGGTCTTCGTCGCTGAACAGCTCGTTGGCGGGATTGCGCTTGCGCAACGTGCTCGTCCGCTTGCCGATCCTGGTGTAGGACTTGTCGCGGTCCTTCTCCAGGCTGTGAATCCTGTAGGTCAGCGAGACGCCTTTGGTGGAGTTGTGCAGCCAACTCACGGCCTTTTCGACGCGCTCGACGAAAATGTCGCCCAGATGCTCGAATGTATACCTCGTCGACTCGTCCATGATGTCCCTCCTTGTCCAAGCGTGAAATAAACGCAATATTCCCGGGTAGTGTCCGCCGATGCGGCTAGCCGTTCTCTTTTTTGAGTTCGTCCCAGTATTCGTCGGGCATGTCCTTGCACAGGAGCAGACCGCCGTTGGCGCCCGCGTACAGCGGTTCCTCGACCCGGGTGACTTTGCCGTAGCCCAGGTTCTCCTGCATGTAGTTTTCGATTTCCCGGCACAGCGAGCCGATCTGGCTGCCGCCCCCGGCCAGGATGACGTTTTGCTTGAGCGAATCCTGGAATTCTGGGTCGAAAGAGGCGACCAGCACCCGGATGCCTTCGACGATGTCCGGAACGATGGACCGGCAGGCGGTCCTGAGGTCGTCGGTGACGTCGACCGGGGTCGGCTTGCCTTTGATGGGCAGCTTGATCATGACTTTTTCGCCCTTCTCCGAAATGGTGGCGTTTTCTTCCTTGATCCGTTTGACCATGTTCAGGCTCAGGTCCACGTCCTTGTGCCGCGCCTTGATCAGATCGAAAAGCACCTGGTCGATGTAGTCTCCGGCCTTGGTGAGGGTGATCTGGTCGTCGTCGGTGGGGATGGTCCCGGCCATGCGGCACAGGTCGACGGTCCCTGCCCCGACGTCCACGATCAGGGCGTTGGACAGAAGGCCCAGGCCGTAGGCCACGGCGAACGGCTCGGAGGTGATCATCACGTCGTGGACGATGCCCTCGGCGATCTCGATGAGCGTCTTCTTGTTCTGGGTGCTGGCCAGGGCCGGCGCGCCGATGACCGCCCTGATGACCTCGATCTCGGAGTTCTCGGTCTGGGCCAGGGCGATCAGGTGCCGCAGGAGATCCTGGGCCACGGCCTTGTGCTTGGCGAATTCCTCGGTGTTTACGTCCTGGGTCTTGGAATACTTGAGCATGCCCTTCTCGAAAGGCCTGCGCAAATCGAGCGCCAGGCGGTTCTTGACGGCTTCGTCGCCGAACACGACGTCCTTGCCGAGCAATTTTTTCGAGATGGCGTCTTTCGGATAGCCGACATAGCTCGGTATGAAGGTCCGAATCCCGTTGTCGCAAGCGATCACGCACCGGGAAGTCCCCAGGTCGATGCCGATGTTCAACACGTTGCCGTCAATCATCCGGGCGCTCCTTGAAAGGGTGGGTTGCTATTCTTCGGCTCGCAGCTTCTTGTTTTCGATCAGTATCGCTTGCAAAAACGCCCGCTTGTTGTCGCTGACTTCCTTTTTCACCGGCGGCCTGAACGCGGCGGGGAAGGACCGTATGCCGAACCGCTCCAGTTTCGCGACCCGTTCTTCAAGCCGCAGGACCTTTTCTTCCAGGACTCTGGTCTTTTCGCCGGCGCCGGCCGCGCGCCTGAAGAGC
>JADFXV010000068.1 GCA_015233395.1 Desulfovibrionaceae bacterium | reverse complement strand
AATCGTTCGCGAGCGATGCAAACGGGTGAAATTGGAACGGATCATGCGAAATTGGATTCCGTTGGGCGCAAAATCCCGTGAGAGACAGGAAAGACAACAGGTCTCGGAAATTGCGCAGGGGTCTCAACTTATAGGGTTTTTCGTTTCGCTAGTGATTTACCAACTTATTAGGTTTTTGACGGGAATTTTTAATATCGGTCCTAACAGCTTGATTCACTTTGCAAACCGGAGGAACACCATGGAACCCACGACCACCGCAATTTTGGATGAAAACCAGGCGGCCGCATATCTCGGATTGTCGGTCAAAACCCTGCAATCCCGCCGCTGTAAACGGCGCGCTCCTGTTTACGTCAAGCTCGGCAAGAGCGTCAGGTACAAACGCGAAGACCTGGATCAGTTTATCGCGGCCGGCCGCATCGACCCAGAAGCGGCCTAGGGGGCGTCATGTTCGCTGGCGTCTTCTTGCCGGAAGCAGCAGACTTGACGAATTGGCCGAGACGGGAGGGGCATGAGCACTTCTGCGCCTAAGAACGCCTCGCGCCGGTTTGTTCCCTGGAAGATGTTCGTCGGTGCTTTTGTCCCCAACTGCATCCTACGATTCCCGGGCTTGTCCGATTCCGCAAAGCTCCTTTGGGGACGCCTTGCCCAATTCGCGGGTAAGGACGGTGCTTGCCATCCAAGCCAGAGCTGTCTCGCCGAAAAGTTGGGAAAATCGACGAGGCAAGTCCGCAATCTGCTTTTGGAACTCGTGAACAAGGAATTTTTGGAGCGTGAAGCCCCGAACCCCAAAGAACGCGGCAAATTCGAGCGGACCCGTTACTATTTCCTCTGGCACCCCATTTTTGACGGTGAACATCCGTTGCCACCTTCGACCGACGGCGGCGAGCCTGAGCATAAAGTGGAGGAAATACCCGCCACCCCGGACGATCCCGCGTCCGAACAGGCCCAACCTACGGAAACAAATTTCCCTACATCTACCCCTACCCTAGGGAAATTCATTTCCCCACCCTCAGGAAATACACTTCCCTACCCTAGGGAAACTGACTTCCCTACCCTAGGGAAATCCATTTCCCCACCCTCGGGAAATACACTTCCCTACCCTAGGGAAACTGACTTCCCTACCCTAGGGAAATACATTTCCTCCGAAGAGATTAAGATAAGAGAATCAAGAAAAGAGATTCACCACCACCACACACCCGACGCATCACCCCCAGACGACCCGGCACAGGATAACCCGGATCGTGGTGGTGGTGAGAAGTCTTTTTCTTCAATTTCCGAAGAGCAAGCGGAATACATTGCCCTTAAGCTGTCCCAGCAGCAAGCATTTGGGGAAATCAGCCGGCCCACATGCTACCGGCACAAGCTCGAAAATTTGGCCAGACAAGGTGAGTTGGATATGTCCGATCTTGGCGACCTCAAGGCCTGGGCTGGAGAGTCGGGGAATCTTTCGAGCTAAAGAAGGCGGCCATAGGTAGACCCGGAGTCCTCCACAACATGGCCGGTTCCCCACCCTACCCGTGGAATGTCCGCCGCAGGGAAAAGCCGAGATTTTTGCGGTTTGGGCGGGGAGCAATGCCGGGTATGCCGGCGAAATTTAATGATAAAACTTTTTTTGCTCCAATTTACCAACTTATAGGGTTTTTTCTTTCCTCACCTGCCATGCCCTGCCCATCGGACCACGGGCGGCGGCTCCACGCCAACACAAAACACAAACGAGCGCCCTCCCCGAATCCGTAAGGATCAAGAGTGGACGCGGATATCAAGGCAAAGACCGCAGCCCTGATCGAGGCTGACGAAGGCTGCAAACTCGTGGCTTTTCTGGACTCGCGCGGGTTTTGGACCATCGGTCGCGGATATAACCTACAGGCCCATGGCTTTACGGTCGCCGCCGCATCAAAGGTGGTCTGGTCACAGGAACAGGCCGACTTCATTTTCAATTCCTGCCTTGCCGACGCGATCCACTCTCTCGACGTGCAGTTCCCTGACTGGACCAGCCTCGCGCCGGCCCGCCAGGCCGTTGCCGTTTCCGCCATGTACCAACTCGGGACGGCCAAGGTAATGGAGTTCGCGCCGACCATCGCGCTGATCCGCGAGGGAAATTTCGAGGCCGCCGCCGCGCATATGGAGGCATCCGCCTGGGGCCATCAATGCCGGGAACGTGTCCAGCGCCTGGCCGCCATGATGCGCACGGGGGAATGGCCCGATGCGTAGGCTACGCGATTTTCTCCAGCACCGATTCAATGCCCTGCATTTTTACTGTTTTCTCATGGAGTGCGGCCTGCCGGATAAGATCGCGCGCCTCATCGCCCGGGCATACGAAACCCTTTTGAGCGCCGCCTTGTACTATGGCGGAACGAGGAATTGACCATGAACAATTTTGCGACGTCAAAAACCTTCATCGGCCTCATGCTTTTCGGCGTGCGCGCCATCCTGACCTGCGCCACACAATTCGGAGTCAACATCACGCCGGACCAGGAAATGGCGATCATGAACCTGGCCCTGTTCGCCATCGCGATCTTCGCGCTGGCCACCGGGCACGTCGACGCCCTGAACGCAATGCCTCCCGGATGGGGTTCCCTGGGAACTCTGATTCCCGGAACGGCGACGCCGGCCGGAGAGACCGCTCCGGTCGCGCCCGAAGCCAATCCCACCGAATCCCCCCAAGGAGCCCCCCAATGAAACGTCGCATCGTCGCGCTGATCGTCACCGCGCTTTTGGCTGCATCCCTGGCCGGGTGCGCCGGAACTTCGGCAAAGTCCGCACTCGCCACGTTCGGGAGCGCCTCCGAAGCGGCCACGCAGCTACAGGGGGCCACGAGCGCCATCGTGCAGTTGGTGGGCGCCACCCCCACCATGGCCATACTCGACCCTTCGACCGCCCAGGCCGTGGCGAATTATATGGGCTGGGCGAATTTTGGTTTGCAGGCTCTTGGCGTTGCGGCGAAGGCTGCCAGTGCTCTCTAACCGTCGCATGGATACGCCTGCCGGCGGACATGATGGCTGGGGAGGGACTCGGAATATTCATTTTTCGGGCTACGTGGTGAGGCAATGACCGAACTCGAAATCTCCCGCATCCAAGACATGATCAAGGTGGCCATGGGACCAGTGGCTATCGACGTGGCCGAGATCAAAGCTAGCCTCTTTGAGCGGTGCGAAACTCGCGAAAAATGGATCCAGAAAATTGAGGATCGCCAGGGAGAGCAGCAGAAGCAGATGGACGGCATGAACAAACGGATTTGGATGGCGGGGGGAGTCATAGGCATCCTGGCGACAGCGGGGACTTGGATCGTGGAATATTTCGCGGCAGGAAAAGGTCATTAAAATGTCCAGAAAACGCGATCCCGAAGCCGGAGGAATGAACGCCAAGCGGATGGTATTCGTCAAAGAATACCTCATCGACTTGAGCGCCGCCAAGGCGGCGATCCGTGCCGGATACAGCAAGAATTCAGCCTTCCGAATCGGCTACCAGCTTCTCCAGAAAAAGTGCGTCAAAGACGCCATCAAAGTCGAGATGGAGGAGCGCTCCAGGCGCACAGAAATCAGCGCCGACCGCGTCCTGATGGAGCTGGCCAAGATCGGCTTTTGCAACCTGGCCGACTTCGTAACGATCCAAGACGACGGCATTCCGATTCTGGATTTTTCCAGGACTGACCGGGACAAGATGGCGTCCCTCTCCGAGATCACCCAGGACACCTATTTCGAGGGCCGCGACGACAAGGCGGTCCCGGTCAAGAAGACCCGCGTCAAGCTCCATGACAAGGTTAAATCCTTGCACCTGCTGGGGAACCATCTTGGCATTTTTCGGGAGAATGCCGGTGGCGACGACGCCCCCATGCCGGTGAAGGTCGAGGTATCCGTTGTGGATGGCCGGAAATCATGACGGTCATTTCCCCGCGCTTGAATGTCCCTCAAGCCAAGTTTCTGGATCTCCGGAACAAATTCAAGGCCTACGTGGCAGGATATGGCGCCGGGAAGACCTGGGCCGGTTGCGCGTCCCTGGCCAAGCATTTCTATGAGTTCCCCCGGGTTAATGCCGCCTACTTCGCCCCCACCTATCCCCAGATTCGGGATATTTTTTACCCCACGGTCGAGGAGACGCTTCTGGACTGGGGTCTGACGACCAAGGTTCGGGTTGGAAATCACGAGGTCGATGTCTACCGGGGCCGAGTCTACATGGGGACCGTCCTTTGCCGGTCCATGGAAGACCCGGGATCCATCGTCGGATTCAAGGTCGGAAAAGCCCTGGTCGACGAGATCGACGTCATGACCAAGGACAAGGCGGCGGCGGTCTGGCGCAAGATCCTGGCCCGCATGCGCCATAAGGCGGAGGGCCTTCAGAACGGCATCGACGTGACCACGACGCCGGAAGGGTTCCGGTTCGTCTACGAGCAGTTCGTCCGGCTTCCCCGGGCGAACGAAAGCTTGCGGGACACCTATGGTCTGGTCCAGGCCTCCACCTGCGACAACGAGATCAACCTGCCGGCCGATTATATCCCGAGCCTGCTCCAGTCCTACCCGGCCAACCTGATAGACGCCTACATCGACGGAAAATTCGTCAACCTTCAAACCGGGACCGTTTACTCGGCATACAGCCGGGTCGAAAACCGCTGCGCCGACACCCTAAGGGAAGGCGAGACAATTTTCGTGGGCATGGATTTCAACGTCGGCAAGATGGCTGCCATCGTGCACGTCAAGCGCGACAATCTGCCCCGGGCCGTGGATGAGATCGTGAACGCCTATGACACCCCGGATATGATCCGGCGCATCAAGGAGCGGTTCTGGAAGTTCGACGGCGGCAATTTTCAGGCTACGCGCCAAATTCGCGTTTATCCGGACGCCTCGGGCGGCTCGCGCCGGTCCGTGAACGCCTCGGAAACCGACCTGGCCCTGCTCAAGCAGGCCGGGTTCGTCGTCAGCGCTCCTGCTGCCAATCCGCCGGTCAAGGACCGCGTCAACGCCATGAACGGCATGTTCCTGAACGCCGCCGGAGACCGCCGGTATCTGGTCAATGACTCTCTGTGCCCGACCTATGCCGATGCCCTGGAGCAACAAGCCTGGGCGCCAAATGGCGAGCCGGACAAGAACAATGGCCATGACCACCCGGCGGACGCCGGAGGCTATTTCATTCACCAGGAATATCCGCTGGTGCGGCGCGTAACCAGATCCCAGGAATTCCTTTTGTAGCGTCCAGGAGCCATCACCATGCCAATGCCCACCGACACCAGCAAGGCCAACGTCAATACGCCGTGTCTCGCATTCAACGCCATGGAGACCGCCCGCGAACTCCCGCGCACGCTGATGGGCGGCACGGTGGCGATGCGCATGGCCGGACCGAAGTATTTGCCCAAGGAGCCGGCCGAAAGCGATCAGGCGTACGCCATCCGGCAATCACTCTCGGTGCTATACAACGCCTACAAAAAGGCCGTCATCGATCTGGCCGGGAAGGTGTTTTCCAAGGCCGTGAGCTGCAAGGGTGAAACGCCCGCAGATATCCTTGAGTGGTGCGAAAACATCGACCTGGCCGGGCGCGACCTGCACAGCTTCGCGCACAGCGTTTTCATCGACGCCTTTTTCGGCGTCAGCTACATCATGGTCGATTTCCCGCGCTTGGCCGTCGGCCGGACCCTGGACGAAGAGCGCAAGGTGGGGGCCCGGCCCTACTGCGTGCATATCAAATGCGAAAACTTGATCGCCTGGAAATCGGAACGCATCAACGGAGTGGAGACTTTAACCAGCGCGCGCATCCGGGAAAGTTCGGTCCAGCCTAACGGAGACTTCGGGGAGACGGTCGTCAATTCGGTGCGCCAGCTGGAACTTTTGACCCAGAAAGACGGCTCCAAGAAATGTCAGTTCTTCGTGTGGCAGGAAAGAACCGGGAAAGACGGCGAGAAAATCTGGGTGATCATCCCGGAACTTTCCGGAGTCATGTCCATCGGGTTCATCCCCCTCGTGGCCATCTACACCGACCGTACAGACTTCTTCGCCGGCATGCCGCCGCTGACCGACCTGGCCGACCTCAACGCCTTGCATTGGCAGTCCAGCAGCGATCAGCAACGCATTTTGCATTTCGCCCGTTTCCCGCTTCTTTTTGCGAAAGCCCTCGGAGACGACGGCAACCAGATCGAGATCGGACCGAGTCGCATGATCCGGGCCTCGAGTGATCAGGCCGACATCAAGTACGTCGAGCATTCCGGACATGCCATAGGCTCCGGCAAGGAAGCGCTGGACGCCCTGGAAGAGCAGATGGGCCGCATGGCCATGGCGCCGATGATCGTCGGCCGGGCCGGGACAATTACCGCGACCGAGAAGGCCATCGACACCAGCGAGGCGCACAGCACTTTGCAGGCTTGGGCGCTCAAGCTCGCCGACAGCTTGGAGCAGGTGCTGCAATATATGGGAGCGTGGGTCGGATTGGCTCCGGGAAATTGCGGCGGCGTGAACATCGACACCGATTACGGCCTGTTCACCTCCGGCCTGGAACTGCCGCAGCTCACCCAGGCGTTCCAAGCAGGATTGCTCTCGAAGGAAACCGTCTGGGCGGAACTGGTTCGCCGCGGAATCCTTTCAGACGACTTCGACCCGGTCGAAGAGATGGCCAGAATGGAGAACGATCAGCGCCAGAAGCCTGGCGCCGCCCTGGGCGCTGGATCGGTCGTGGACAAGATGCTGGAGGCGTCCGGACATAAGTCCGCCTCCACCGACTCCACGCCGGCGGCGAGTTCCGCCTCGGCTCCGCAGTTAGGTGTGGCATCATAAATCCATTTACGGACTTATAGGGTTTTTCGTCTTTTCTTTTGCCATGACCGCTTCAACGTGAAGCGGGTTCCCTCGAAGCCCTGAATTTTTCAGGTTCCAGAAAGGCCCCGGATGGAGCGCAAGACGCGCTCTTCACGGGGCATTTCTCATTTCAACGCCAAGCCGGGAGAACCGGGGAGGCACAAAGATCCGGGAGGGATCGGACATGGCCTTGAAACTCACCTTGGAAAACCTGGACGGGCTTAACGAGGCCCAGAAGCCCCTGTACGTCGAACGTGACGGGAAGTTCCACCTCGACGTTGACGGAATCGAAGACACGTCCGGGCTGAAATCCGCCTTGGAGAAAGAGCGTACCGCGCGCCGCGACTTCGAGAAGAAGTACGGCCAGCTCAAGGACGTTGACCCCGAGGAATACGCGCGGCTCAAGAAAGAAGCCGAGGACAGGGCCACCGCCGACGCCGAGAAAAAAGGCCAGTTCGACGACCTCCGCGCCCGGCTCGTGGAGAAGCACAAGGCGGAACTCGACGCGGTCACCGGGAAGGTGACGGCGATGCAATCCGCCCTGGAAAAACACTTGGTCGACGCCGTGGCCACCGCCGCCATCGCCGAGGCCAAGGGTGTCCCGGCGCTGCTGCTGCCGCACGTCAAGGCCTCCGTGAAGGTGGTCGAGGTGAACGGACAGTACACGGTGCAGGTCGTGGATGCGAACGGAAACGAACGGATCATGGACGGCAAAGGCACGCCCATGACCATCGCCGACCTCGTGGCGGACATGAAGAAAGACGAAATTTTCGGCCGCGCGTTCGAGGGATCGGGCGCGAGCGGGGCCGGAACGCATCCCTCATCCGGACACAACAACAACGCCAAATCGATGCCGAGAGGGCAATTTTTCGCGCTCTCACCGCAGGCCCAGGGGGCCCACGTCAAGGGCGGCGGCATCGTAACGGACTAAGCCAAGGAGCTTTGCAATGGCCAACACGCTCACCAACCTCATTCCCGTCATTTACGCCGGCATGGACATGGTCGCTCGCGAACTCGTGGGCTTCATTCCGGCCGTCGACATCAACGCCAAAGCCGAAGAGGCGGCGCTCAACCAGTACATCACCGTGCCCATCACCGGCGTGGCGACCACCGGCGACATCATCCCGGGACAGCTGCCCCCGGACGATGGCGACCAGACCATCGGAACCACGCAGCTGCAGATCACCAAGAGCAAGTACAGCCCGATCCGGTGGTCCGGAGAAGAACTGAAAGGCTACCAGCAGAATGGAACCTACGCCCTGACGCTGGCCCAGCAGTTCGCGCAGTCCATGCGCTCCCTGTGCAACCTCGTGGAAATCGACTTGGCCGTGGCCGCCTATCAGGGGGCTTCCCGGGCTTGCGGCACCCCGGGGACCGCGCCCTTCGGCACCGCCGGAGACCTGTCCAACATCGCCCAGACCCGCAAAATCCTGGAAGACAACGGCGCGCCGCTGTCCGATCTGCGCTGCGTCCTCGGGACCACCGCCGCCGCCAACCTGCGCGGCAAGCAAAGCGTGCTCTTCAAGGTGAACGAAGCGGGGACCGACGACCTGCTGCGCCGCGGCGCCCTCGGCGAACTGGAAGGATTTCAGATCGGGGTTTCGGCCCAGGTCCAGAGCGTCACCAACGGCAACGGCGCGAACTACGTGACCTCCGGTTCCACCGCCGTCGGCGTGGACTCCATCGCCCTGGTCACCGGCACCGGAAACGTGAACTCCGGCGATATCGTCACCTTCGCCGCCGACGCCAACAACAAGTACGTCGTGGGCACCGGAGTCACCGCGCCCGGAACCATCTCCCTGAACAACCCCGGCGCCCGCATGGTCATTCCGACCGGAAATGCCCTGACCATCGGCGCTTCCTACACCGCCAACATGGCCTTCCACCGGAACGCGATCAAGCTGCTCGCCCGCGTGCCGGCCATGCCGGATGGCGGCGACTTGGCGGACGATATGATCATCATCTCCGACCCGATTTCGGGCCTGTCCTTCCAGGTGGCCATCTACAGGCTTTACCGCCGGATCAAATATGAAATCGGCCTGGCCTGGGGCGTCAAGGTCATCAAGTCCGAATTCGTCGCCACGATGATCGGCTAGCCAGCAACATGACAACCGGCCGGGGGCGCTCGCCCCCGGCCAGATCAAAGGAGACATCGTCATGGCCAGAAAAGACACCCCCGATGAAGTTGCCCAACAGGAAGTGATCCCGGACGAGTCCGCCCCCGAAGAAGGCCTGGTGCGCATCTGGAAGCACGGGGAAAGCCTGTGGGTGCATCCGACCTGCGTCGAGGCCCACAAAAACCAGGGCTGGAAGTCCGTTTAGCCTATCGGATGGGCGGGAGATGATATGGCGCTTGTGATCGAGACCGGAGCGGGAGTGGCGGGGGCGAACACCTTCGTGGACTCGACCTTTGCCGACTCCTATTTCGGCGACCGCGGCGTCACCGCCTGGACCGGAACGACGCCCGCGAAAGAGTCCGCCCTGATCCGGGCCGGACAGTACCTGAACGGCCTGAACTGGCTCGGATCGCGCGTGGACTACACGCACGTGATGTGCTGGCCGCGCTACGCCGTGCCGGTGGCGGACTACATCGCCTCGGGCCGCAACGCCGCCCTGTTCGGCGAGGCCATGTACGGCATGTACTGGCCCTCGAACGTCGTCCCCATCCCTGTGCAATACGCCCAGTGCGAGTCTGCGCTACGCTACCTGACAGGCGTCGACATGATGCCGGACCTGGATCGAGGCGGCTACGTGCTGCAGCAGGAAGCGGCTGTCATCAAGACCGTCTACGCCGGGCACGCCCCGGCCGGGACGGTTTTTACCGCGGTTCGGGCGCTGCTGCGACCCTTCCTGAAATCGAGCGCCAGCATCGACATGGTGCGGAGCTGACCGTGAACTATCTGGCCATCGCCACGAGCGTGCTCTCCTCGATCAGCCAGGCGGGCGTCGCCATGAGCATCCAAAAGACGCAAGTCGGCGCCTTCGACCCGGAAACGGGAAAAAAGGACACGACCGGCGTTTTGATCCCATGCATGGCCATCATCGATAAATACAGCTCCTTTATGGTCAACGGAACGTCCGTGTTGTCCGACGATCAGAGAGTCTACGTCGCCGCGGCTGGCCTCGCCGCGCCTCCGGCGGCCGGTGACAAACTCATCATGGGCTCGAACTCGTGGAACATCGTGAGGGCAACCCCGATTCAACCCGGCGGCGTCCCGCTGCTCTACGATCTCCAGGTAAGGCAGTAATGGCCGAAAAGCTCAAGCTCCCGACCATGCAAGCGCAGAGCAACGTCGACCTTTCCGGCCTGGCGGTTGGCGAAGGATCTTTGGCCGCCACCCTGGACCGAGTTTACGACAATGCGACCGACTTCGGGCAAGCGCTCAACTCCCTTGCCGAGCAGCTCTCCAACAACTCTGGGATTGTCGTGAAGAGGGCCGTCTTCATGCTTGTGGAACGGCTGATCATGACAACCCCGGTCGATACCGGCCGCTGCATGGCCGGCTGGCAGGTCAGCGTGGACAGTGAAAGCGACTGCGCGCCGCCTCCCGGAGATTATCCCAACGTCAACATATCGAAGTTTTTCGGGCTGCCCTACGCCAAGGAAATCTACAATATCGAGAACAACGTCGAGTATGTGCTGCCGCTCGAAAATGGCCACAGCAAGCAGGCCCCCAGCGGGTTCATCGCCAATGGCCTGGCCTCGTTCGCCGACTACTTCGAAAAGTGCGCCGCCGAACTCGGCTTTGAGGCGACGCCATGACGCCCGACGTCATCACCCGCACCATCCAAGGATACTTCGCTCCGTTCTCGCCCTGCGCGCAGACGGCTTACGCCAACGTGCCCGAGGACTTCCCGGCGCCCCCGTGGCTCTCGTTTTACGTGCTCCCCGGCCAGACGACCGTCCAGGAAATCCCGATCAATGGCTTTGGCAACGGCAAGCGCGTGGGCGTCGTGAAAATCCAGATCATCACCGCCCCGGGCGACGGATCGCAGGTTGGCGGCGCGCTGGCCGGGCAGGTCGAGGCGCTTTTTCGCTGGCGAACTCTCGTCTCGGCCGCCGGAGAAGGACTCTATTTCGAGGAACCGTACACCAGCGAGGATGGCCCGGATTCCGAGGGCCACTATCAACACACCGTCACGGCCCCGTTTTGGTGCTGGACGCCATAGGAGACAATCATGCCGACTCTCGCAAACAGCATTGCCGTCGCGTACCAGCAAAACGTATTCGCGACGCTGGAAACCACCAAGGGCGCCTTGGCCTTCCCGGCCGCCGCCGGAACCGATGTCGTCGTCGCCGCCGGGTTCCCGGACATGAACCAGAATCCGGCCTTCGTTCAGAGCCAGGAAGTCGTGTATTCGCGCGACATCCTGAATATGTTCCAGAACGTCACCCCGGCCGGCCAGATCACCATGCCGTTTTACATCCGCCCGAGCGGTTCGCTCGGCGTGGTCCCGATGGGCGCGAACCTGCTGACCTCGCTCTTCGGAAAGCAGACCATCGTGGCCTCGACCTCCGTCACCTATTCCCAGGCCGTGGTGAAACCCTCGCTGTCCATCTGGTTTCAGCGCGGCCACACGGTCTTCAACGCGGCCGGGTCCGTCGTGGACAGCATGAAGATCGGATACACGACCAAGGGCGGACTGCTCGCCACCTGCACGATGCAGTTCTTGCAGCTCGGCTACGCGGGCACCTCGCAGGTCTCCACCGCCGCCTCCCAGGCCGCCACCTCCGTGACCGTCGACGACGGCACGAAGTACACCGTCGGCTCCGTCATCTGGAACTCCAGCACGCAGGGCGGCGCGGGCGACAAGGCCACCAACGGCTACACCGTGTCCGCCATCGCCGGAAACGTCCTGACCATCGCTCCCGGAATCGTCGGCACCGGCGGCTGGGCCATCGGCGACACGATCCAGGGATACTTGCCCACCGGCGCGCCGGCCGGGACCGCCTTGGCGATGCGCCAGGCCGCATTCACCATCGCGGGCGCTTCGCGCAACCTGAAAGGCTTGGATTTCAGCTACGGCGACTCCGTCAAGGTGCTCGACGACGAAATCACGACCTCGGGCTACCCGCAGTCCTACATCGAATCCAGCCGCGTCATCACCGGCGCTCTGCACGCCTACCTGCGCCGCAACGACATCGGCCTGATCACCAGCGGCATGAGCATGAACAAGGGATCGCTCTCCGTGGCCATGGGGACCGTCGCCGGTTCCATCGCCACCCTGACTCTTCCCAAGGTCGTCTACGAGGTGCCGCAGCTCAAGAACAACGCTCCGGCCGTCGAATTCGACCTCAAATACACCGCGATTTCGAACTCGGGAGCGGGCGAAGATTCGGCCACTTTGGCCTTCACCTAAACCCGGGGGAAGCGACGATGGACGAAGAGAAATTCGAGAAGCTGACCGAGGGCATGACCGACGAACAGAAGGAAGAGGTCGCCCAGATCTGGCACGAGAGCGGCGAAATGGCCGCCGAAGACAAGGCGCGGCAGTTCCGAAAGCTGCTCTAGGCAAAGACGGGGCAGGGATAGGATTCATGGCCCGAAAGCGCGACCCGGCGTGTTTCCCTGCCCAAAAAAATCAACCGGGAAAAACCATCCCGGGAGGGACAAAATGGCCTTGAAACTTAATCTCACCGAAGAGCGGAAATTTTGGGCGCACATTGATGGCGCGCTCTGGTACCTGAAACCGCTGACCCGCTCCGAGGAACGCGCGTTGATCGCCAAGTACACCGAGCGCAAGCGCCAGGGCGGAGAGTGGCGAGAAGTCCTTTCGGACGAATATTTCCCGTCCAGGGCCAAGAAAATCATCCTCGATTTCAAGGGCATCACCGGCGCGGACGGGAAAGACGTTTCCCGCTCCGACTTCGCCATCGAGCAAATGTGCGAACTGCATCACGAACTGGTTCTGCGCGTCCTGTCCGAGGCGAGCGCGACGTACGCCGCATCCGTGGAGGACGAGGAAAAAAACTTCGACGCTGGTGCGAGTGGCAAGCAACCCGCACCGAAAGCGAAACCCTAGCCTGTGAAGCCTGCTTAGAAACGTATCGGGAACTTGACGACGAACCTCCCTGCGAGGGTTGCGAATATGCCGAACCGGCGCTTCATTTCACAAACGAGATGCCCTGGAAGTTGTGGCATGTCTGTTCGCAATTCTGCCGGCCTTTCGATGGAATGGGCGGGGCGGTTCTCCCGATTTCAGCGTCCGAGGCCATGCTCATTTGTTCCGGCTATGCCGAGAGCGATCGAACCTTTGAACGCATCCTTATGATCGAGCAAATCATGTACCCGGTCTTGAGCAAACGTAAGGACGCCGCCGAAGGCGATGGAGAGGAAGTCTAATGCCTGGCATCCGAATTGGCGTTGACGTCTCGGGCGGAATTCAGAGCCTGAAAGACTTCCAGGACATGCTCCAGAAGACCGGGGCCGCGTCGTCGCTCACGAAGGACGAACTCGACAAGCTGACCGAGCGCTTCAAAAACAAACTGTCGGCCGACAACGCCGCCAAGGATCTTGAGAACACCAGCAAGTCGATTGAGCAGATGGGCAAGACGGCGGGGTTGAGCGAGAAGGAGCTGGCAGATCTTCAGTCAAGGCTGGGAGGGATTTCCTCGCAGGCAAGAACCTCTTCCGAACACTTTTCCATGGCGACCGCCTCTGTGAGGAGTCATGGAGAGGCGATTGATCGCCTGACAGGGGCCGTGAAGACCTTGGCCATGACATACGGCGCCATAAAAATTGCCGAGTTCGCACAGGAGGTTGTGGTCGCGGCCGCGCGTTACGATACGCTTGGGGCCACGATGACGGCCGTGGGCAAGAACGCCGGATACAGCGCCACCCAGATGGAAATTCTCGCGCTGGGTGTCCAAAAAATGGGCATCACCATGACAGAAAGCCGGGAGACGATGACCAGGCTCGCGGCGGCGCACATCGATCTTGCCAGATCATCCGAGCTGGCCCGCGTTGCGCAGGACGCGGCAGTAATCGGCGGCATTAACTCGTCCGAAGCGTTCGGCCGCATGGTCCAGGGACTTCAAACCGGACAGGCGATCATCCTTCACCACATGGGATTGATGGTCAATTTCGAGCAATCCTACCGCACCCAGGCCGATGCGATTGGCGTGTCCAAAGACGCCCTAACCGAGAACGAAAAGGCAATGGCCCGCATGAACGAAGTCATGCGCGTCGGAGCGAATATCCAGGGAACATACGAGGCCGCGATGTCTACGGCCGGGAAACAAATGCTCTCCCTGCAACGCTACTTCGAGGACTTCAAAGTCATCGCCGGAGAGGCGTTCCAGGGAGCATTTTCCGAGGGAATCTTGAAGGCCACGGAGACGATGAAACACCTTCAGGAGGTGTTCAGAGATCCCTCGATGCAGGACAGTCTCAAGCAACTTGGCCATGACGCCCTGGGAGTTTTCGGGGACGTCGTCAAGGCCGGATCCGCTATCGGAAGCGTTGCCAGTATCGCCCTCTCGGGCTGGAACGCCCTTCCCGATATTATCAAAACAATGGGTGTCGTGGGCGCCGTGGCGTTTGGTTTGCAGGGCAAGTTGGCCCTTGGAGCCCTCACCCTGGCCGTTGGAGATATCAAGCAAGCCTTCGATTTTTTGAAAGACCTCAATGCCCCGAAAGATGACACTGCGGCCCACGTCCGGGCGTCGCAGGCAATCTCCGACACCAAGCATGACTGGGGAGGCGGCCTTCGAGCTTTTCCTGTCATCAACACCATTGTCGGGATGGCAACGGGAGCGCCTGTTTCAGTCTCGGCAGGTTCTTCCGTGGAGGCCGAGGCCGCCGCATGGAAGGTGTTACAGCAAATCGAAGATCGGGGGAAGACAGGGGAAGAAGCCAACAGGAATGCTCGTGAGGGCATGAGACAGAACTCGGATTATTTGTCAGGACAGGCGTCTGCGAATGCTTCGGAATCCGCCGAGAAAGACCATAAGAATTTATTGAGTTCCGCACCTTATCAGGATCAGTGGCAAGACATTACCGACCGGCTCTCCGGAAGGCAAAGAAAACGCGTAGAAGACCGCAACGCGGCCATTGCTGTTGGCGACATGCAGACTGTTCAACAAATTGACCAGAATAAAGATTGGGATATCCGGAGCGCCACCGAAGAATACGACGCCCTCAATAAAAAATTTGACCCCAACAGAGGGGCCAGAAAGGATTCCTCCACCGGATACGAGGCCCACGAAGACAGCTTCGTCAAGGATACCGACGCCAGGATAAAGTCCCTGATGGATGGCCTGACCGGTGGTTCCGAGAAAAACATCGACAAGGTCAACCAGGAATTCACCAAACTGTTCGGAGAGATTACCAAAAAAGTCGCCGAGGCCAAGGGCGACACGACGCAATACCGTGAAGAGTGGGTCAAGATCGAAGGCGTATGGGTCAGGATGGCCGAACTGGCCAACAAGCTCGATGCCGCCAACCTCCTCGGACATCAGGGCAAGATGATCGCCGAATTCGGCACCCTGACAGGCAACAAGGCGCTCATGCTGGCCGGAGGCATGGACGTCATCGAGGCGCAGCGGCAGAAGGACGCGCTCAACCCGGGTACATCCGGTCTAGCCGGCCAGCTCGCCGCGGCAAAACAGGCCGATCTGGTGGAACGTACCCTCGGCGACGCGGCCAAGTTGACCGACGCCTACTGGAACAAGCGTCAGAACAAACTCAAGGAAGAGATCGCGCTGGTCCAGGCCAACGCCTCCAGCGAATACGCCGTGCGGATGTACGCCGCCCAGCAGATCGACAAGCTCAACGACGAGCGCCTCAAGAGCCGGATCGGCTTTGAGGACAGCTTCACGTCCTATTTGGGCGACCGGCTGTCCGACCAGTACGGACTCTATAAGTCCGGCCTGGGGAAACAGCTTCAGGCCTGGGATGAATATTTCACCTCGATCAAGGGCATGGCCGACACCGTTTTCGGAAGCGTCGGCAAGGCGTTCGACCAGACCTTCGGAGACTGGTTCAAAAAACGAAACGGCCACGAGTTCATGGAGGCGATCTCCAAAGACCTTGAGAGGGCTCTGACCGGCGCCGCTTCCGGACTCATGACGGGCGGCATCAAGGATATTGTCCTGGGCCAGGGGGCCGGGATCGGCGGGATGCTCGGCGGGGGCACGGCGGACAAGAACAAGGTCGCATCGTACGGCCTGACCGGAGCGATTGGCGGCCAGGATGTCGTACAGGCCCTCATCCAGAACGCCTCGCTTTACGGGCAGGATGGCGTTTGGACAGGCTCCGTGGGTGCGAATGCGATCCGTGCGGCCGTCTCCTCCGGACTCCCGGGAGACGGTCTATCCATCGCTTCGCTGGTCACGGGCGGCGCTGGCGGGGCTGGCGGCGGAGTAAACGCTGGCGGTCAAGTCGCCACGGTCCTCTTGGGTGCGGACGGACAGGTTGTGTCAATCCTCGGCGGCGGGTCTTCGGCGCTTTCCTCCGGCGGCGGGATCAATGCCATATACGGGGGGCGCGGCGGGTCGCCGGCGGCAGTCCAGAGCGGTGGTCCAAGCGGGTACATGAGCGCTGGCGGCATGGTCCCGGCGGGATCCTCTGGCGGCGGCTCGTCGCTGCTTTCCCCGTCCAATATTTTCTCGGCCCTCAAATCCGGTTCGATGCTCAACTCTCTCGACGCCTGGGGAAACAGCGCGTTCGGAATCGGGACCATGGGCGGCTCCGGAGCTTTTACCGGCCTGGCTTCGGGCGACGTGGTGGTGTCGCTCGCGGACGGCTCCCAGGTTGCGATGTCGCCGGCGGCCCTGGCCGCCACGACGCTTCCCGAGGGATCGACGGTCCTGCCGGCCACGGCGGGGCAGATTTCCGGTTCGGGGATGGTCGGAGGCCTGGGAAGCATCGTCGGCGGGGCGGGCATGGGGATGCTTGGCGGCGGCCTTGTCGGGTCATTGATGTCCCCGGCCAACCCGACGGCCAGCTACGTCGGCATGGGCGCCGGAGCGCTGGCGGGCGGCGTCGCTTCGGCCATGGGCATCGGGGCCGGTTCGAGTCTGGCCGGCGCGCTCGGTTTGTCCTCCCTCGGCGGACCCATCGGCCTCGGGGTCGGCGCCTTGGCGGCGGCCATAATGGCCATCGCGGGCGGATCGTCGTCCGTGACCACTCCGGACGGCGCGAATTTCAACATGGTCGCCATGGGCAAAGGCGGAACCAACGTCCAGTTCGGCGAAGTGACCTGCCCCCAGTTTATGTACCAACCCCAATGTTAGTCACTGAAGCATAACGGGCTGGGGCTGGACTGAGGGCCATCCTCCCCCCGGGGGGAGGATGGCCGCCGGTGCCGGTGGTCGGTACCCC
>JADFXV010000067.1 GCA_015233395.1 Desulfovibrionaceae bacterium | reverse complement strand
GAAACGGTCGTCCACCAGGTCGATCACCAGCACCGCGTTCCATTCCAAGCCCTTGGCCGAATGGACCGTGGACAGGATCAGGGTGTCTTCCTTGGCCCCGCCTTCGCCTTCTTCGGGATTTTCCAGGACCAGTTCGGCCAAAAAAGCGTCCAGGGTCGTGTATCCGGAGGCGATCTGGGAGAGCTGTTCGAGACCGGCCTGGCGGCGCGGGTAGTCCTCGGGGTGGGCCTTGGCGAGCAGCGGGGAGTAGAAGACCATGACCCGTTCGACCAGCAGGGCCGGAGGATACGGACCGGTGCGCATGTCCTCCAGGAAGGCGAACAGCTCGCCCGCCCCAGGGTGGCGCGCGAGGATCTTGTCCAGGGCCGGGCCGCCGCCCGCGGCCACGGCGGCGCTCAGCTTGGCCGCCGTGCGCTTGCCCGCGCCCGGCACGTGCGCGAGGATGCGGCTGAGCGCCGGCAGGTCCAGCGGATTTTGGATCAGGCGCAGGATCGACAGGGCGTCCTTGATGTGGGCGGCCTCGGAAAACCTGATCCCGCCGTATTTCTGGAACGGGACCCGGGCCTTGTTCAGGGCGATTTCCAGGGCGTAGGACTGGTAGCCGGCCCGAAACAGCACGGCCACCTCGTGCAGGGGATGCTCCCTGGCCAGTTCGCGCACGGCCGCGACCGCCAGGTCGGCCTGGGTGAAGTCGGAAAAGGGGCGCAGTAAAAAAGGCGGATTTCCGCCGCCGCGCGCGGCGCGCAGGTTTTTGTCGAAATGGCGCGGCGCCTGGCGCAGGATTTCGTTGGTCAGGTCCAAAATCGGCTGGGTCGAACGGTAGTTCTCCTCCAGGGTGACGATCCGGGCGCCGGGGAAATCCTCGGGAAAGCGCAGGATGTTCTCCACGTTCGCCCCGCGAAAGGCGTAGATGGACTGGGCGTCGTCGCCCACGGCCATGACGTTGCCGGCCGGTCCGGCCAGATGCCGCACGAGCCGGGCCTGGACCATGTTGGTGTCCTGGTATTCGTCCACCATGACGTAGCGGTAGCGCGCGCGCAGGCCTTCGGCCACGTCCGGGCGCTGGGCGAGCAGGCGCTCCAGCAGAAAAAGCAGGTCGTCGTAGTCGAGCAGCCCCCGGGCGGCCTTGAAGGCGGCGTAGCCTGCGGCCAGGGCCGCGAAATCGCCGCAGAACGGGAGCAGGTGCGGCGCTTCCCGCCCGAGCAGCTCCTCGACCGGGATTTCCTTGTTGCGCGACTTGCCGAGCAGCTCCAGGACCGCGCCGCGCTTGGGAAAGGTCTTGTCCTGAGGGGCGACGCCAAGCTCCCGGCGCACCTCGGCCAGGACGTCCTCGGCGTCGGAGCGGTCCATGACCGTGCAGGCGGCCGGGTAGCCCAGGTCAACGGCGTGGCGACGTAGGACGCCGTAGGCGAAGGAATGGAAGGTGCCGCCGCTGCCCCTGGGCAGTTGCCGGCCGAGCAGCGCGCCCGCGCGCGAGAGCATCTCCTGGGCGGCCTTGCGGGTGAAGGTCAAAAGCAGGATGGCTTCCGGGGGGACGCCGCGCTCGACCAGATGGGCCAGGCGGTAGACGATGGTGCGCGTCTTGCCGCTGCCCGCCCCGGCGATGACCAGCACCGCGCCTTCGGTGGCCAGGACCGCTTCGCGCTGGGCCGGGTTCAGGTCGTGATCGAGGTCGATGGGCATGGGCGTCTCATGGGAGCAAGATGGCCGTCTTGTACCAGCAGCGCCGCGCAAACGCCAGGGCGGGCGAAGCCCGCGCGGGCGCTGCCATGGGGCGTGAAGAAAGCCTCCGGCGGCCAAAGGGCGGCAGCCCTTTGGAATCCCCGGGCGGTGACAGGCATAAGCAAATGGATTTCCCTGAGGGCCTTAAGCCCCTGGTGCGGCTATTGTTGACAGCATTTTTGTCAGCACTTATGTTGCAGCCGTGAACAGCGCGGAACTCAAACGATGGCTGGCCAAGCAGGGATGCACCTTCAAATCCCATCGGGGCGGCTCGGGGCACATCACCGTGATCCTCGGCGAAAAACAGGCTGAAATGCCCATGCACGGCCAGGGAAAGGAACTCGGCGCCGGCCTGGTCAACGCCATCTTGAAGCAGCTCGGGCTGAAAAAATAGGAGGGAGCCATGCTGACGTACAACGTCGAACTCACCCTTGACGATAACGGCGCCCTGCTGGTCACCTGTCCAGACCTGCCAGAGGTGGCCACTTTCGGAGACGATGAACAGGACGCCCTAGGCTACGCCGTCGGGGCCATCGAAGAGGTGCTGGCGGCCCGGATGGCCTATAAGAAGGACATTCCCCTGCCGACGCCTCTGTCCAAGCCGGTCGAAACCGGGAAACTTCATCCGGTGCGCCTGTCCACGCAGACCGGGTTTAAGGTGCTGCTTTACCGCGCCATGCGCCGTAAGAACGTCACCAAGGCGGAGCTTGCCCGGCGCATGGGCATCGCCCGCCAAAGCGCCGACCGTCTGCTGGATCTCAACCATGCCTCCAGGCTGGACGCGCTGGACAGCGCGTTTTTGGCTCTGGGGCAGGAAGTGGCCGTGGAGCTGCGCGAGCGGGCGGCCTAAGCGCACAGGCCCGTCTGAAGCCGGGCGCAATAAGGGCGCGAGGACAGCCCCAAGTTTTGTCGAAAAGGGGCCGGCCCCCCCCTTTTGTTCACAAAAGGGGTTTTTCCCCCGATTCCTCGTCGCCCTTCTCGGCCTCCAGCCCGAAATATTCCAATATCTCCCTTCCCGCTTCGGCCGGGCCCTTGGGCCTGGCCCCGGCGCTGTCGTAATACAATGCGCCGTGGGCGGTGTGGCAGCCGCTGCGGCCGTAGCGGCCGAAGACGTCCTGGCGGCCGAATTTGCCGGTCAGCGAATAGCCCGGCCGGCCGAGGCAGATCAGGTCGGCGGCCCGGCGGGTCAGCGGGCCTTCGTAGATTTCCTCTGGAAAATACACGGCCTCCATCACCGGCTCGCCCTCGTGGCGCAGGCCGAGCAAGGCCTGGCGCAGCTCCCCGGCCCGGTCGCGGGCGATGTGTTCGTGAAAGACGCCCCGGGCGAAGCGCTCCTTGGCGTGCATATAGATGCGCCCCGGGTCCAGGGCGAAGGCCGCCGTGGGGTGGCCGATGCTCGCGCTGTCCCATTCGTTTTGCGGCGCCCTCGCGTAGGTCAGGTATCCGGCCCGGCGCAGCCAGGCGTTCAGGTCCACCTCGACCTTGAGCTCGGTGAATCCGTGGTCGGCCAGCGCGATCAGGCGTTTGGGCCGGGGCAGCTTGTCGTAGCGGGTCAGGAAATCGCCGACGGCCAAGTCCCAGTCGCGCATGAAGTCGAGGACGGCGGCGTGCCGGGCATGGGCGGGACTGGCCAGCGCGGGATAGAAAAAATGTTGCAAACGGTCGGTTTCGGTGAGCACCAAGGCAAAGAGATCCCAGGCCTGGTCGTCGAAAAAAAGTTCCAGGGCCTTGCGCCGGCTGGCCAGCGTGGCGCGCAGTTCGGCGAGCAGGTAGTCAAGATCGGCCTCGCCCCGGTTGGTGTCGGCTTCGAGCTTGTAGTTCTCGCGCGCCAGGACGCCGCGCAGATGGGGCGGGTAGACGGCGCGCTCCAGATCATGGGCCACGAAACCGGCGATCATCAGCCCTTTGATCGGCCGCACCGGGTAGGCGCCGGGCAGGTTGACGACCTTGGAAGTCAGTCCGGCCTTGGTGAGACGCTCGAAAATCGTCGGGCAGGCGACGTCGAGCGCGTCTGTGAGCGAGAGGGTGTAATCTCCCGAATTGATCCGGGTGAAACCGAAGACGCCGTGGCGGCCCGGCGAGGCGGCCGTGGCCAGGCTGGTCCAGTTGACGGGCGAGAGTTCGGGCAGTTCGGCCTGCAGCGTGGCGGCTTCGGGGGCGAGCGCCAGGCGGGCCAGGTTCGGGCAGGCGCCGGAGGCGGTCAGGGCGCGGGCCATGGTCAGCGACAGGCCGTCCAGTCCGAGGACGGCCAGGCGGGGTCGTGGCGTTGTCATGGGCGCCTGATAGCGCAAGCCGGGCGCGCCGGAAAGGGGGGCGTGCCGCGCGTTAGCCGATTGACGCCGCGCCGCCCCGGGGCTACAAGCGGCCTGGGCCGGGCTTATCAGGCGGCCCCGAGGCGGCGGCGTCACCATGCGTGCGAAGTACAGACTGGCGTTGATCCTGGCGGCGGCGGTCCTGGTCCTGGACCAGGCCTCCAAGGCGGTCATCCGGCATTATCTCCCCCTGTGGACCAAGAGCGCCGTCATCCCCGGATTTTTCGATCTGGTGCATACGCTCAACCGGGGCGCGGCCTTCGGCCTCCTGAACCGTTCCGACATCGACTGGCAGACCTACTTTTTTATCGCCGCCAACTCGCTCGCCGTGGTCATCATTTTCCATCTGCTGCACACGGTGCAAAGCGGCGTGTTTTTGCGCTTCGGGCTGGGGCTTCTGCTCGGCGGGGCGCTGGGCAATCTGGTCGACCGCATCCGGGCCGGGGAAGTGACCGATTTCCTCGATTTTTATGTCGGCGCCCATCACTGGCCGGCCTTCAACGCAGCCGACATGGCCATCACCGCCGGTTCCTTGATCCTGCTCATCTCCCTGTACCGCCAACGAGGCCGGGGCAGGCCCTAGGCCCCGGACGCAAAGGATCGTCATATGGAGTATCTTTCCAGCTTGCCGGCAACCGGCCTGGCCGTCTTTTTCGCGCTGGCGGCCATCCCGATCATTCCCAATCTGTACGCCATCCGCCACGCCATGCTCCACCATTTCGCCACCCAGCAGGAAAAGATGCTCTGGATCGGCGCGGCGGTGTTCATCCCGGTCCTGGGCGGCCTGGCCTACGTATTTTTCGGCCGCCGGCGGGCTGCCGGCAAGATGTTTTGAGTCCGCCCTCCGCCCGGGCTTGCGCTTTGGAGCAAGGGTGATTAACGAGGTCATTGGCCGTTGCCTGGCTTATACGGCCCCATCATCGTTTATTTCACGGAGAGAGAATATGAACGCGAAACGGTTTTTAGCCGCCCTTGCCGTCGCCCTCGCGGCGTTTGGCTTGTGCTCCTGCGCCTCGCCGCGCCAGGAGATCGCTCCCGAAATGGCCCAGCAGGCCAACATCCAGGCCGATGTGGACGCCCTGAAACAACAGACGCAGAGACTGCGCGGGGAGATCGAGGACATCAAGTACCAGCTCTCGGCCATAGGCGACGAGGGCGGCTTGAAGGAAATGTCCGCGCGGGTGCAGAAACTCGAAGCCAACGTCAACGCCATGGCCTCGCAGTTGGCCGTGGACCTGGGCGGGAACGCTTCGCAGGCGGGGCAGCAGACGTCTTCGACCGGTTCTGCCGGTTTGGCCGGTTCGGCCGAGCCCGACGTCCAAGCCGCCGCCGCCCAAATCGCTGGTCCGGCCGCTTCTTCCGCCGCTTCTTCGGTCAGGGCCGACGAGCCGGCCGAGGCGCTCTACGCCAAGGCCATGAAGGCCTTCGAGAGCCGCAACTACGCCCAGGCCCGGTCGCTGTGGGGCGAATTCGTCAAGGACTACTCCAAGCATCCCCTGGCGGGCAACGCCTGGTTCTGGGAAGGCGAAGCCTACTACCAGATGAACGACTTCGCCAACGCCGCCCTGGCGTACAACGAGGTCATCACCAAGTTCCCCAAGAACATCAAGGTTCCGTCGGCCTACCTCAAGCAGGGGTCGAGCTTTGGCAAGCTCGGCAACAAAAAGGCCGGGGACCTGGTGCTCCAGGATCTGATCAAGAAATTCCCGGACACGGCCGAGGCCAAGCGGGCCAAGGCCCTGCTGGCGGGCAAGTAGGCCGGCGAGGAGAAGGCATGGACGCGGACGCGCCGTACTCGCAGATCGTCTACCTCGTCTTTGCGCCGGACGTGGTCGGCAAGGCCATCGTCTGCTCGCTGGCCAGGAAATTCGATCTGGAGTTCAACATCTTGAAAGCCCAGATCACGCCGCGCCAGGAAGGCGCCATGACGCTCGAACTTTCGGGCTCCGCCGCCGCCTTCCAGGCGGGGCTGGACTTCCTGCGCGACCAGGGCCTCAAAGTCAGTCCGGCGGCCCAGCGCATCACCCGCGACGAAGCGTCCTGCATGCACTGCGGCGTATGCACCTCCCTGTGCCCGGCCAGGGCGCTGCATCTGGACCGCGTAAGCCGCGAGGTGGTCTTCGAGTCCGAAAAATGCACCACCTGCGGTCTATGCACCCAGGTCTGCCCCGTCGGGGCCATGCAGGCGAGAATCGAAAACGGCGCCGAAGAGGCAGCGGAGGACGCATGAGCGAGGAAAAACGCGAATTCATCAGGGTGCCGGTCAACATCAAGGCCTACATGCGCGAACTGACCTATCCCGACGAGGTGCAGCTCTTCCGCGAGGGTCCGGCCTCGGCCCTGGACAGCATCGGCATCGACCTGGCCTCGGCCAATCTGTCCGAACCCATGCTGCGCGTTTTGGCCAGCATCAACGCCAAGCTCGACCTTTTGCTCAGCATCCAGGGCCAGCAACGCCTGCTGGCCGATTTCCCGCTGCATGCCGACGCCTTTGAAATCAGCGGCGCGGGCGCGCGCCTTTTTTCCGCCAAGCCCCTGACCATCGGCCGTGACGTCGAGATCGTCTTTTTGCTCATGCACACGCCGCTGCGCCTGGCCGGAGCCATCGGCTCCGTGGTGCGCGCGGAGACCTTCCACGACCGGCAGGCCTGGGTGGTCGATTTCACGCGCATCCGCGAACGCGACCTGGAATTCATCGTCCAAACAGTACTCCAGGCCCAACGCGACGAAATGCACGGGCACAAGTGGGACTGATGCATATCTGGCGGCGTGAAACGAAGGATATTTTTTCTCCCGTGACGGAAGCGGAGGGGACATGAGCGGCGACCAAGACATCCTGGGCGGCGTGGTGGAACGGGTTGCGGCCTCGATCGCGGCCGACCTCAAGGACAGCATCGTGACCGCCGTGGAGCGGCAGATAAACCACAGCCTGACCCGCTCGCTTCTGGAAAACGAATTCCATAAGCGCCTGAGCCAGGAAATGCGCGGCGGCCTGCAGGCCATCTACAAGGAAATCAACGCCGCCAAACGCGTTTCCGACACCGCGCGCGGCGAGAATCCGGAAAAACTGTTCAACGAGGCCGCCGACCAGCTCGACGAGATCCTGCGCGCGACCGAAGACGCCACCGGCAAGATCATGGACATCGTCGAGAAACAGCAGGACATGCAGGAGCGCGCGGGCAAGGTCCTGCACGGCCTCAAAAACGGCGGCGTGACCAAGGACCAGCTCCAGAGCCTTCGCGAAATGAGCGACGCCTTAAACGCCGACCTCATGGAAATCATGACCACCCTGTCCTTTCAGGACCTGACCGGCCAGCGCATCAAGCGCATCGTGGGCGCCATCAAGAAGGTCGAGTCCATCGTCCTGGACCTGTACCTGGCCACCGGGCTGAAAATGCAGGCCCACGAACAGGCCCCGGACAAGGACCTGGAACAGGTCGAAGCCGAGACCAGCCGGAAAATGAGCGAGCTCAAAGGCCCCCAGGCAGGCGCCAACCAGGCCGGCGTGGACGATCTGCTGGCGCAACTAGGCATGTAGAAAACGCTTCCGGCGGCCAAAGGGGGCGCGGCCCCTTTGGAATCCCCCGCCGGGGGAGATGATCCCCGATTCTCTTTCTCTTCTCTATCCCTTCTTCACGTACTGCTTTCGCCACTCGTCCAAAAAGAGCAGCGAGGTCTCAAGGCTGGTGAGCTTGCCTTGTTCGCGCCGCAGCGCCCAGGTCAGGTCTTCGAAAGCGGCGTTTTGGGGCAGGCCCAGACGGTCGAGCAGTCCGGCGACTTCGCCGCGCAGGGTCTCCGGCAGGCTGTCCAGGGCCGGTTCGCTCCGGCGCGGTCGCGGCCAGCCGGGCAAGACCGCGGCGGCGTAGTCGAGCAGGGTTTGCATCCGGGCGGCGTAGGTGTGTTCGCGAAGAGCCCGGATTCTGGCCTTGCCGGCAAAGGCCGCGCGTTCGTCCTCGTTGGCGAGGAAGGAGGCGATTTTGTCGCGCAGTTCGCCCATGTCCGAGAAGGCGGCCAGTTCGTCCGGGGCGAAGAGTTCGGGCAAAAGCGCGCGCCTGTCGACCAGCTGGAAGGCCCCGCACATGGCCAGCTCGAAGGTTCTCGGATTGACGAAATCGCCGCGCGGCACGAGCGTTCCGGGTTCGGTGCTGGAGTGCAGGTTGAGGTTGATTTTGGAGGCGCAAAAAATCTTGACCGCCTCTTCGGGCGTGACCCGGCGCGTGGGATCTTGCAAAAGCGCCGCCAGGGCGGTTTCGCCTTGCCAGTCGTTGCCCCAGATCTTGAAATGAAATTGCATCAGTTCCCGGAAGGCCTGGCGGCGGTTGGGGTAGCCCGCGCCCATAAACGACAGGTCCGAGCCGAATTTGCGGCGCTCGACCGGCGTAAGCGCCAGGGGCTTGTGCAACTGCGGGTCGGCGGCCAGGGGCAGGTAGAGGCTGCTCGCCGCTCCGATCGCGGCCAGTTTTGCGGTCAGCGGTTCGCGCTGGATGACGGCGAAGATGTCGTAGAGCGGGGCGTAGGCTTCCCAGTAGGGGAAGACCCGGTAGTCCTCGACGAACCACATGACCGTCGGCACGCCGTCGCGGCGCAGCCTTTTGAGCGCCTGGCGGGTGAGCGGGGCCTGGGCCAGGGCCAGCACCAGGTCGGGTTCGAAGGTTTCGGTCTTGGCCAGCACCGCCTGGGACACGACCTGCAGGAAACTTTGCTCCAGGTGGTCCAGGCGTTCCGGGGTGACGCGCAGGCCGTCTAGGGCGCCGAAGGCGGGATAAAAGTCCGGGGCCTCGAAGACTTCCACGAGAGCGCCGAGCCCGGCGAGCGCGCGCGCGCAATAGCGTCCGATCGGCAGCGAGCCGCCGTACATGGGCAGAACGACCAAGACGCGAAGACCGGCGGCGACCATCCGGCATCCCCCCTTAGCCCCGCGCCCGGGGCTGTTCGTGGCTTAGGCAGTGCAGCGCGCCCAGGCCCCAGACCAGATCCACGCAGCTCACGCCCACGACCTCGCGCTCCGGGAAAAGCTCGGCCAGGACGCCGAGCGCGACGCGGTCGGCCGGGTCGTTGAAGGTGGGCGCGAGCACGACCCGGCCCGCGATCAGAAAATTGGCGTAGCTGGCCGGCAGGCGCAGCCCGTCGAAATACAGCGCCCGGGGCATGGGCAGGTCGATCACGGAAAGCTTCGCGCCGCCTTTGAGGACAACGTCTTCGAGGCGTTCGCGGTTTTCGCGCAGGGCGGCGTAATTGGCGTCGCCCGGATCGTCCTCGCGGCACAGGACCACCGTGTCCGGCGAAACGAAGCGGCACAGGTCGTCCACGTGGCCGTGGGTGTCGTCGCCGGCGATGCCGCGGCCAAGCCAGATCGTCTGGTCCACGCCCAAATACGAGGCGAAAAGGTCTTCGTAATCGCGGCGGTCAAAGCCCGGATTGCGCACCTGGACGGCCGGGTCGAGCAGGCATTCCTCGGTGGCGAGCAGCGCGCCCGCGCCGTTTGCGTCGATCGCCCCGCCCTCCAGGACCACGCGCGCGCCTTTGTGGCGCGGTTTGGCGCCGGGAACGCCGCACTGGCGCATGAGCTCGTCCGAGGCGGCCCGGTCCCGGGCGTGGTCGGGGTATTTGGCCCAGCCGGTGAAGGCGAAATGAAGGGCCGTCACCGCGCCGCGTTCGTCGTGGACGAACAGGGGCAGAAAATCGCGGGTCCAGCCCCGGTCGGTCTGGGCGATATGAAAGGAGACCGCGCCGAGGTCCGCGCCGGCCTTGCGCAGCAGGCGTTCGGCCCGGCGCTTCGTTTCCGGGGAGGAGACGATCAGGCGGACGCGGCCATGCGCCGCGAGTTTGCGCGCGATTTCGGCGTACACGAAAGCGATGGGGGAAAATTTGCCCGGCCAGTCGCGAGGATTGTGCGGCCAGCACAACCAGACGCACTCCTGCTCTTCCCATTCGGCCGGGAGCCGGTACGGTCCTTTGGCCATTACCTGTCGCCGTCCGCGAAGCGCCTGGAGATCCCGGCGTAGGCGTCGATGCGCCGGTCGCGCAGAAAAGGCCAGTGTCGCCGGGTGGTTTCCACCTGTTTCGGGTCGATGCGGCAGGTCAGGATTTCCTCCTTGTCCGTCGAGGCCTGGGCCAGAATTTCGCCCATGGGGCCGGCCACGAACGAGGAGCCCCAGAATTCGATTCCCGCGCCGCCGCCGGGCGGAATTTCATGCCCCACGCGGTTGACGGCGGCGGTGAAAACGTGGCTGGACAGGGCGTGGGCGCGCTGTGCGAGTTGCCAGGCCTCGCGCTGGACGGCGCCGTATTCGGCCTTCTCGGCCGGATGCCAGCCGATGGCCGTGGGGTAGACGATGAGCATGGCCCCGGCCAGGGCGGTGAGCCGGGCCGCCTCGGGAAACCACTGGTCCCAGCAGATCAGCGTCCCGACCGGCCCGACGGCGGTGTCGAAGGATTTAAACCCGGTGTCGCCCGGGGCGAAGTAGAATTTTTCGTAATAGCCCGGATCGTCGGGGATGTGCATCTTGCGGTACAGCCCGAGCGCCTCGCCGTCCGGGCCGGCCACGGCCAGGCTGTTGTGGTAGAGCCCGGGCGCGCGGCGCTCGAAAAAGGGGATGACCAGCGTGGTCCGCGTTTGCCCTGCGACCTTGGCGAGTTCGGTGACGGTCGGGCCGTTCGCCGGTTCGGCCAGGTCGAAAAAGGCGTGCTCTTCGGTCTGGCAGAAATAGGGGGTGGCGAAGAGTTCGGGCAGGCAGACAAGCCCCGCCCCCCGGCCGGCCGCTTCCCGGACGAGCTCGCCGGCCGCCTTGAGGCTTTCGTCTTTGGAGGCTCTCGCGGCCATCTGGATCAGGGCCAAGTCGTAAGGTTTCATGACGGTCTCCGGACGCAGCGCGATCGCGATCCGCGTCAAGCCAGCTTACGCCAGCCGGGCCCGCGCGGCAAGGCTCGCGATAACCGGGCGGTCTTGACGCCGGTTGGGCTTGCCAAGAAATTTCGCCGGGGATAGCTTGGTCCGGGAGAAAGAACATGGACACGTCCGTCATTGTCGCCGTCGCCGCGGCGGCGGCCGCGGCCGCCGGGGCGTTCGCGTTTCTCGCGAAAAGGCTTAAAAACGCGCCCTGGTGTTCCCCCTGAATCCTGCTTCTGGCCTGCGCGGGCGCGGGCTATTTCGTCTATTGCCTGGCGCGCGCGTTCACTCCCCGCTGAGCCTGCGGTTTCAAACCTCGCGCTAGGAGAAGAAGGCGCCAAGCAGACCCTTGGTCTGGCTTTCGGCGTCTGCGACCGCCTGGGCGAGCGACCCGTAGGGCAGGTTCAAGGCGGCGAAAAGCGCCGGGTCCACTCCGGGGATGGCCGCCCAGCCCCCCTCGCTGACCTCCATGACCCGGGCCAGATTGTCGGCCAGTTGGATGATCGCCGCCTCGCGCGGCTCGGGCGCGCCGGCCGGATCGTGGTGGTGGAGCACGGCGGCGCACAGATTTTTCGGCAGTTTCCAGGCGGCCAGCAGCCTGCCGCCGGCAACGGCGTGGTCGAAGCCGAGCACGTCGCGCTCGCCCTCGATCAGGGGCAGAAAACCGGAGCGGGCGTAGAGCATGGCGGCGGTGGCGGCGTGGGGCAGCTTCTTGAGAATCGCCAGCCGGCCGACGTCATGGAGCAGGGCGGCGGTGAACATGCTTTCTCCGGAGACGCCTCCGGCCATGCCGGCCAGGATCTTGGCCAGCACCGCGCAGGTGAAGCTGTGGCTCCAGAAGGAGCGCATGTTGACCAGCTTCGGCGCAATGTCCTTGAAGGCGGCGATGGCCGAGACGCCCATGGCCAGCGCGGAAATTTCCTTCAGCCCCAGGATCATCACCGCTCTCGGGATGGAATCCACCGCCGAGGGCGCGCCGTAAAAGGGGCTGTTGACCAGCTTGAGAATCTTGGCCGCCAGCCCGACGTCCTTGGTGATGATCCCGGCCGCCTCCTCAAGCGTCGAGTGCGGCGAGTTGAGCACCTCAAGCAGCTTGAGATAGACGTCCGGAAACGAGGCCAGGCTCGCCTCGGCCGCGATCAGATCCTCGAGCGCGCCTTCGTCCCTGAAGAACAGGTCCGGCGGCAGCCCGGCGTCGTCGGGCGCCTCTTCCCATTGCCCGGCCGGCGGGGTCCAGCCCTTGGCGATGCGCGCGGCCACGCGCGGCAGGCACAGGCGATAGAGCTCGAAGGCCGCCTCTTGGTTGAGATCTAAGAACATGAAGAAATTGCGGACGTATTCCTCGCTCTGGATGAGGATCTTTTCCGAAAATTCCTCGACCCGGGCGCTGTCTTCGGCCTGGCCGCGAATCGAAATTTCGCCGACGCCGCGACCCTTGAGCGCGGCCAGCAGGCTGTCGCTCAGACAGGCTCCGGCCGGAAGCAGAACCCGGCCGCCTTCGCCGATCAGGTCGGCGTCCAGGATCATGCCCGTGGCGCAGTCGTCGATGCGGGTCATGGGCACGATGCGGGCCTCCTTGGAAAACGCGGTGGGATCTTCGAACGCACGATAACCCCAAACCGGGCGAAAGGTCAAAGGTCCGGGGGATATTACCGGGAGCGCGAAAATGAAGAAATTTTTCGCTCGCGTTCCTATTTGCGCCGGTTTTCAGGACGCGGCGCCGGGCGGGGCGGCGCACAGGCGGCGATAGGCGCAATACGCGCAGCGCTGGCTTGGCCTGGCCTCGAAGGAGGGCGCGCCGAGCATGCGCCGGATCAAAAAACCAAGCAGCGCGGGCGTTTTTTCGGCCACCGCGACGCGCCGGTCCTGCTCGCTAAGGCCCGGCGCGAAAAGCGGGCTTTCCTTGCCGCCGTCCCGCAAAAGGACGTAGGCGGCGTTGGCCGCGAGTTCGCCCGAGGTCAACAGCCGCAGCAGGGCGTAAAGCGGCAGCTGGACGCTGGCGAGCCCCCGGGCGACGCGCTCGAAGAGCTCCGGGTCTTGCGCGTCGGCTTGCGTCAGGCGCGCGAAAAAATCCTCGTCTGTGAAAAATCCAGGGGCGGCCTTGCGCGCGCCGCCGGTCTTGTAGTCCACGATGACCGCGCCCTGCTCGCGCCGGTCGAGGCGGTCGAGCACGCCGGTCAGGCTGTAGATCCGGCCGTCCGCCGTGAAGGACGCGGCAAGTTTCGCCTCCACGGCCAACGGCCGGCAGGCTGCGAAGCCCTGGCCGTATTCGCGCATCCGGCTCGCGCCGAAGCGCTCCATGAGCAGGCGCAGGTCGTGGGAACTCTGGCGGTGGATGGCCGCCTCGCGCAGGCGCCGCGTGTAGATGGCGGCCAGTTCCCGGGCGGGCGCCTCGCCGCCTCGGGCCGCCTGGTTGAGCCGCGCGCCGAAATATTCGCCCAGCGCCTCGTGGGCCAGGCTGCCGAGCGCCATGGGATCGCCCTCCTCGGCGACCTCCTCGGGCGGCCTGACCGGCGTCAGATAGGTGTAGAAAAAGCGTTCCGGGCAGCCCAGATAGGTGTCGAAAAACCGCGCCGACAGGGGCTTTGACGCAAGGTAACCTTCGAGTCTGGCCCTGATCGCGGAACTGACGGCCAGAGGCGCGCGCGCGGGCGCGAGCCCGCCGATCCGGGGGGCCACGGCCGTGATCGGGCCGTCGCCCGGCCGCAGGAGTTTCCCCTGGCGGGTCTCCTCGGCGAAAACGAGCTCCTCGACGAAGCGCGAGCGCACGCTCTTGTCGTCTAGGATGGCCCCGCTTGAGACGCCCGCGCCGTAGTACAGGACGACCTGGTCCGCCCCGGCCAGCAGGCGGAAGAAATTATGCGCCGCGACCACGTCGCGCTCGGAGGAGTCGGGCAGCCCGAGCGTGCGGCGCAACGAGTCCGGGACCAGGGGATCGTTCGGCGCCGGTCCCGGCAAGTTGTCGTCCTGCGCGCTGAGCACGTGGACGGACTTGAAGGTGAGCAGCCTGGTTTCGAGCACGCCGAGCAATTGCAGGCCGGTGATCGGGTCGGCCTCGAACGAGACGCGCTCGGCGGCGAGCAGCTCCCGGGCTACGGCGAAAAGCGTGTCCCGGTCGAAGGTCCGGCCGGCGACGTAGGCGCCGCGCAGGGCCGGGATCACCGCCGTGACCAGGCGGCTTAAGCACTCGGCGTCGATGAGAAAGCGCTCCCAGATGTCCGCGCGAAGCTCTGGATCCAGAAGCAGGCCGGCCAGGCCGGCCAGGGCCGAGGCCAGGGCGCCGAGCGTGGCCAGGCCGGAAAATTCCCCCAGGCAGACCGTAAACACCCGGTGCAGGAGCGTGAGGGCTTGATCCGGGTCAAAGCCCGGGTCGTCCGGCAATTCCGGCGGCCGCCAGGCAAAGGGGTCAAGGTGCTTGCCGCCCCGGCGGATGTCGCCCTCCATGGCGCTGAGCAGGACCCGAAGCGGCGCGGCCTCGGCCTGGCCGAGCATCTTGAGATAGGGCTGGCGGATCAGGGCGATCATGTCGCGCCAGTAGTAGCGGTCCTCGCCGTCTTGCCCCGCGAGCTTGCTCGCCTGCAGGGCGAAAAGGGTCTCGATCAGCCCGGCCAGGGGCGAGCGGGCCAGCGGATAGCCCATGGAAATGTTGACTTCCGGACTGGGCAGGTGGTGCAGGACCGGCATGAGCATGCCCGGGTCCGGGATGACCACCGCGCGTCCGTCCATGTCCGGGGCGCGGGTGAGGTCCTCTTGCAGGGCGCAAAGCTGCGAGTGCAGGTCGAACCCCTCGACGAAGCGGATCGAGGAAGCCGGGGGAGCAGGGGAAGCGTCCGGCGGCCACAAGACCGGCCGGGCTTTCCAGCGCTCAAGCCACCGGGCGTGCTTGTCGCAGGACCAGTGGGCGGCGCGGCCGGGCGCGGCCAGGGCCGGGTCGGTGTGCCAGACGATGTCCGCCTGGCCGCGCCGCCATAAGGTTTTGAGCAGGATCTCCTCGCAGCCGTTCAAGATATGAAAGCCGCAGGCCACGACCGGCGCGCCGCCGAGCGCCGCATCCAGGGCGCGGCCGGTAGCCTGGGCGTCGGCGGCGATCTTGGCCATCGTGAGCCCCGGGGTGGTCCAGCCGCGGCTGTCGAGTTCGGTCAGATATTCGCGGTGGATCGTCCCCAGGCGGCGCAGGAGCGCGGCGGCCGGGGGCATAAGTTCGTCGCCGGGGTAGAGCAGGTCCTCGGGGGTGAGGTTCTGGCGCGACATTTCCTCAAAAAGCCTGTACAGGCGCAGGCCCCAGGGGAAAAAGCCGCCCAGATCGTCCGGCAGGGCGGCGGCCAGGCTTTGTTCCCGGTCGCCGTCCTGTCCGCGCAGCCGGCCCGCGACCTCGAAAAGCAGCCCGGCCGCGTCGAGTTCCCCGGCTACTTTGAGCGCCGGTTCGCCGAGCCTTGACGTCGTAAGCGCGAGCAGATCGCCGATGGTCAGGATGCGCGGCAAAAATCCGGGCTTGCGCAAGCGCGCATCGGCGGCCAGGGCGCGGATGAGATAGCGTTTGGGACGACGGTGGGGAAAGACCGCCACCGCGCGCGAGACCGTATCCCCGAAACGGCGCAGCAAAAAATCCGCCAGGGTCTCAAGGCAGTTCATATGCCAGGGGATCAGGTAAATTGCAGCCATGGTCGCCCCTTCAATCCCCTGAACCGGCCGAGTCGGCGAGGGCGACCTCCCGGGTCTCGCGGAGGTCGAGATACAGGATCAGTCCGCGCGCTGGACGTCCCTGTTTTGCGCCCGGTTCCCCGCCTATTTCCCGGCACAGGCGCAGGTAGCGGCGCAGCTGGTCGGCGTGTTCGTCCTTGGGGGCGCCGGTCTTGTAATCCACGACCAGCACGCCGCCCGCGTCTTCGACATAGAGGTCGGGGCGAAAGGTCGAGCCGAGCGCGTCCAGAATTTCGCGCTCGCGCTCGCCCTTCGCCAGGCTCGCCGCAAATCCGGGGATCGACAGCGCCCAGCGCAGCATGCCGCCGACCTGGTCTTCAAGCGCGGCGAGATGTTCCGGCGGCAGGGCCAGGTTTTGCAGGGCCAGGCGCACGGCCCGGGCGACGGCGGCCTCGCGGCCGTCCCCCGTCTCCCCGTCCGGACGCAGATATTCCAGGGCCTTGTGGGCCACTTCGCCCCGGGCCGCCTGGGTCATCACCTCGTCGGGCCGCAGTTCCGTCACGACGTTGCGGTGGACCTTGAGCCGGGGCAGCCAGTGCATGGGCGCGGGAACGCCGGTCCCGGACGCCGCCGGTCCGGGCGGCGAGCCGGGCGAATCGGGCGAATCGGGCGAATCGGGCGAATCGGGCGAATCGGGCGCTTGCGCCCGGACCGGGGCGGGCCGTTCGCCGAGTTCCACCCGGCCGCCGGCCGCGTCGATCCCCAGGCCGCGCAGGCCGCGAAAGACGGCGCCGAGCAGCGGGGAAGCCGCGATCGCCTCGTGTTGGACGAACAGGTGCAGTTCCTCGGCGGCCCGGGTCCAGGCCACGTAAAGCTGGTTGAGCTGTTCCAGGCTTCTGGCCTCGATGCGCCGGTGGTGCGGTTCCCCGGCGTGGGCCGAAAGCCTGGCCGCGAAACGCAGGCCGTATTTCTCGATCACGGCGACCTCGTTGGCCTTGGGCGCGGGCTGGGCGTGGAAGGGGACGATCACGACCGGGAACTCCAGGCCCTTGGCCTTGTGCACGGTCATGATCCGGACCGCGTCCAGGCTCTGCGGCCTGGGCACCGTCTCTTCGCCGCCCTTGCGCCGCCAGTGGTCCAGAAACGCGGCCAGCGAGGCGCGCCCCTTTTCTCCGCAGACGTGGACCGCCTCCAGAAAGCGCCGCGCGAACCCCTCGTCCCCGGGCAGGCGTTCGTAGACGCGGTAGGCCTTGACGATCTCGGCCGACAGGTCGTAGGCGCCGGTCAATCCGGCCTGGCTGAAATAGGGGCGGATCAGGTCTCGCCAGGCCGCCGGGAAATCCTGGCGGAACCGGGGATACAGCGCGCCGCGTCCCTGGCCGGCCAGCCAGTCGTTAAGCTCTTCGCGGGCCAAGCCGGAGACCGCGCCGAAGAGTTCCTCGCCGCTGACGAATTCCCAGAAGGCGGCGTCGTCGAGGGGATAGTCCAGGAAGGACAGAAAAGCGGTCAATTGACGGATCAGCGGACGCTCGGCCAGGCGCAGGCTGTTTTCCGTGACCGCCGGGACGTCCCACTCCAGAAGCCAGCGCGACACCGAGGCGGCCAGATCGTTGGTCGCGACCAGAATCGCCGCGTCGCCGCAAGGCCGGCGCGCCAGGATGTCGTCGACCAACGTCTCGCGCAAGGCCTGCCGGACTCCGGCGGCGATGTCCCGGTTCGCCGCCCCGCTCGTGGGCGTGATCGAGACCAGTCCCGCCGGGCCGCCGGCGCGGGATTCGGGCACGGCCTGGGCCGCCTGGCCGAACACCTCGGCGATGCGCTGCGCCAGGGCCTCCTGGAGCGCCCGCGGGAGCTCCCCGGCCAGATCGCCGGCCGCCGCCCGGG
>JADFXV010000066.1 GCA_015233395.1 Desulfovibrionaceae bacterium | reverse complement strand
GACCTCTGCCTCGCGGAGCATAAAAATAATCTGCTCCGAAGTGTGCCGTTTCTTGCCCATATCCTGCCTCCTCCAGGCCCCATACCCCTAACTTTCGGGATGGACCAGTTTTGGGGGGGCAGGTCAATTATATGCACCTGGGACCACTCAAACAGGTTGTGAGTCAATATCAACACAAGCACTGGCGCAAGCAACACTTGACAAAATCAACACAGCCATCGTCTCCAAAGACAAAATACGCGCCAACCTGGGCGCATTAGAAAACCGGCTGGCAAACACCGTCACCAACTTGCAGATTCAAGCTCAAAACCTCCAAGCATCGGAATCACAAATCTCTGATGTAGACGTTGCCACTGAAATGACAGAATTCGTGCGTCAACAGATTCTTACCCAGGCTGCAACCGCAATGCTTACCCAAGCCAATAGCTTGCCCAAAATGGCGTTGCAACTCATCCAGGGCGGCTAACCGTCATTCGCCGGCGATGCGTTTCTGATCCGGGTGACGGCCGGATGATTTGACAAAATAAAGATGCTCGATTATCAGCTTGCCAGAGAAGTCTTGCCGTAGGGGCTTATCCTTGCCCCTGGCCGGGATTTTGATTCACTCCCCAACAGCTCAATCGTCTCGTCAGAGCTGTGATCGTCTTTCCGGTGCGGAAGATCGTTTTGGTAGCCACTGTAATGCGGACGGTGCATCCCATGACGAAGGATCACAAACTTGGACTCGACCAGCTTGACGAGATATTAAACCTTCTCCGGCCCGTCGAGAACCTCTTCCAGCTTATGCTAGCCAGCGATCCGGCGCTCCATGGGGAATTAGCCCGCGATAGCGCGGAAATTGGCCTGAGTTTGACCGGCAATCTTCGCCAGTGCCTCGAAAAAATGCATAGCGCGCAATCAGGCGAACCTTCACGCTAAAGCATGGCGACCGGCCATACGTCCCTTGCATCGCCTTGATCTCCCGTTTTCTTGAGAAGATTCGCCGCGTGTACATGGCCGCCTGATCCGCTGATGATGGCGAAGGGGTCCGGGTGATCAGCCCTGCCCCTTGGTCTGCTCCGCCTCCCCGCCGCCCTTGGCCGGCCTTGCGCTGCGCCGGGGAGTTGTGAGAAAAGAGAAAGAAGCTGGCGCAAAGTGAGGCCCGGGGACCGGGAAGGGACTTGGCGCGGCTTCTGTCGCGGTGAAAAGGATGCGTCATGAGCGCGAAAAAACTCGCAACCGTCATCCTGCATTACGGGAGCGTCGCGCCGACGGCCAGGCTTTTTGAGCAACTTCGCCAATCGGACCCCTCGGAGGCCGGCAGGCTTTGGGTTCTCGACAACGCCTCGCCGGAAATCTTTCCAGAGGCCTGGAAGCGGCTGCCCGAGAACCTCTACTGGGCCGGAGCGCTGGAATTCGCCTGCAATGTCCTCGCGGCCGAAGGCTTTTCCCATGTCTGGTTTCTCAACAACGACATTTCTTTCCGGACCGCGCCGCCGCATAGAACCAGGGCATGGGAAAGGCTGGCCTGGATAGAACGGCGGCTTGGGCGAGCGGCCGGCCTGTATTCTCCGGCTGCGGACGTCAATCCCTATCATCCGCAAATGACGGCGAAATCCGATTGCCAATACCGCACGGCGTCCGTTATCGACGGCATTGCGCCCTTGATCAATCTTGAATGTCTTCGGGAGATCGGGGGAGTGGACTTCGGAGAGAATCCGTACGGCTATGGAGTGGATATGTGGCTGTCTCTGCGGGCGCACCGGGCGAACTGGCCGGTCGTTGTGGATCATCAGGTCGTGGTGCGCCACGCGTATCACGGCGCGGCCAGGCAAGTGGAAGGATTTCTGCAATTGGCCGCCGGCGCCGAGCGCGACTACCTGGCCAAGAGGCTGGGCCCGGATTGGTCCGCAACATTGTCCGGCCTCAAACTGCAATGCACGGATTGGCGATAGATCATGACGCCGCCATTTTCCCTGGACATGCTGCCCGCGGACCTTCGCTACCAGCTGTTAACGGACGCGACCGGCAAACATCATCTGACGCGAATCGCGCGCCGGGCCTTGGACCTTGCGAAAACCGGGCAGGACAGTCCCGATGCGCTGGTTTGTTTCGCCCGGGAGCTGTCGCTCGCGGCCTGGCTGTGCGATCCGCTCGATCAGGCGGCCGCCGCAACCGTGCTGCAATTTGAAAAACACGCCCCGACCCTTCCGGAGGCAACGATCAAGAGCCTGAGCGCGGTGTGCTCGATGACGCCGGGCGCGGCGCTGCCGCCGCGGGCGCGGCGATTGGAAGCGGAGGCGGACGCGGCCGGCCTCGTTAAATGTCTGGCCGCAGCCTTGGCCGCGAGTCCAAGCGACAGCCTGATCGCGCGCGCGTTGTATCGCCACGCCTGCGCGAGCGGAGATTTTTCCACGGCGCACAAGCTGATCGGCGATTTTTCGCGCCATGACGTTCTCGCCCCGATCCTTGCGGCGTTGCGGGCCGAGACGTGTTTTTTGGAGGGCGAATTTGAAAATGCGCATCGCTATTACGAAAATGCGGAGCAATTTGTTCCGGGATTTTTTTTAGACAGCGCCGGCGAGTCTCTTGTCCAGACGGGAAAGATAAGCCAGGGGCTGTCGCTGATGCGCGCCGCCCTGGACAGGTCGCCCTGGAAAATAAACCGCGCCTTGCGGCTTTACGATCTTGAGACGGGAATCTATCGCCAGACGGCGCCGATCGATGCGAAAGTGGCCATCCTTCTTTATTCCTACAATAATCCGGAAAAGTTGGACGAGACCCTTGAGAGTCTGCATGCTTGCGATCTCACCGTCCCGGCGCGCGCCGCGATCTATGTCCTGGTCAACGGCCGGTCGGATGCAACCGAAGCGGTGGCGCAAAAATGGAAAACGAACTTCGGGCCGATGTTGCAGAGCGTTTCCTTGCCCGTGAATGTGGGCGCGGCGCCGGCGCGAAACTGGCTGATGAGCCTCGACGGGGCAGCCTCTTCGGAATGGATCGCATATTTGGACGACGATGTCTGTTTGCCGCGGGATTGGCTCGGGAGGTTTGGCGCGGCGATGCGGGCCTATCCCGAGGCCGGACTTTTCGGCTGCCGGGTTCTTGATTTCAAAAATCCGGCGAATCTGCAGCAGACGGACTTGAACTTCCTCCCCGCGCGCGACGGAGAGCTTCTTTTTTCGCTCCCCGATTCTCATTGCGAGACCTTTGATTTGCAACAGTTCTCGTACCTGCGCCCCTGCGCCTCCGTGACGGGGTGTTGCCATATTTTCAAAAAAGAGAGTCTTCTGCGCTGCGGCGAGTTTGACATTCGCTTTTCTCCGACCCAATATGACGACCTTGACCACGATATTCGCATGAATTTGTTGCATATGCAGATTGTTTATCAGGGGCACCTGGCCGTGGCCCACAAAAATAAATCCGGAAAGTTGATGAAGCGAAGCAATCTTGAGTCTGCAAATGCCGCAGCCAACATGTATAAGCTGAAAAGCAAGTATTCCTCTGCGGAGATCAGCGGAATACAAAAAAAGATGGCTGTTGATTTAGAGGAAGATTTCATTGGCAAAATGAACATCAATAAATGATATAATGATTCGCCATTGTTTGTGCGAGAAACGGAAATATGCAGGGATGACGTATGCCGGAAAAAGTGGCAAACATCACGATCGCGACGTACAACAGGCTCGAATGCACGCGTGAATGCATCCGGACATTGCTTGAACGCACGCATCTTCCCTATAAATTGGTGGTCGTGGACAACGGGAGCGCCGACGGCACCCCGGACTACCTTTTGGATCTCTATCGTCAAAAAATTATCCACAAGCTGGCCTTGCTTGAACGCAACATGGGCGTGGCCTGCGGATATAATATCGGCTGGAGCCTGCTTCCGGCGGACTATTACTTGAAAATCGACAACGACGTTGTGTTTTTACGGGACGATTGGCTGAACAAATTGACTTTTTACGCGGACAGGTTTCCCGATGCCGCAATGCTGGGCTTTCACTGCAACACCACGGGCATTCGACGCGAAGAAGTTGCCGATGATGTTCTTCACTACATGTCGCACATCGGAGAGCTGACGTTCATCCGGGGCGATATCTTTCAACGTTTGGGCTACTGGTGCGAAGACTACGGGTTTTACGGGGAGGAAGACAGCGACTACGGCGCCAGGGCGAGGCTTGCGGGATATGTCAATCTGGCGATTTGCGAGCGTGAGAAGCCGTATGTCGCGTTTTCGGATGTCAGCAAAAATCCCGACCGGGAAAATTACAACCAATGGAAAAAAGAAGTCCGCGAGCAACAAAAGTTATTTATGTTTACCTTAAATGATACTCTTTATAAATCGAAATTACGTAATTTGAAGATGGATCGAATGTATTTGCCACGTCTTGAGGATACGAAATGCACCGTGAGCGTCGACCGCGAGTATATCAAGCATGTCGCCGCTCTCAGCAAGAAGTACGGCCCAATCATGGAGGCCATTCGCGATTCCGAGGCATTCCGGCAGATAAATCATGCATTGTCTTTTGATGCGTGGTTGTAGCATTGCGAAACTGACAAGGGCGCATGGACCAGGAACTCGTCATCCATATTCCGGCGGCCCGGCTCGACCGGGCGCTCCCCCATCTCGCCGCGGCCGCCGGCGGTCCTGCCGGGATCGTTTGCGAGCAGGCGCGCGAGACGCTGCGCCTGGACGGCCTGCGCTGCCTGGTCTACGCCATGCGCGGCTCGGGCGAGCACGTGCGCGCCCCCCTGGTCTATCCTTTTGTCCGCCTGGACGATTTCAACTTCCAGGAAGGCGGCCGCGCGGCGCACCTTTTGCCCGGGATCGACTGGCTCGTTCTTGGCGGCGATCCGGAAAAACTGTCGCGGCTGGCGCTGGAAGCCGCGCGGGCGCTGTCCACGGCGGGCCGTCCGGCCACGGTGCGCGTCGCGCCGTTCGTTTCGATCGCGGGCGGGCTGCCCCAGGAACGCGAGCCCGGGGACACGGTCTTTGAATTCCGCAAGAGCGCGGAGAATTTCAATCAGGCCGATTGGCTGCAAAACGCCGCCCTGCTCACGAGCCTGCCCGAGGACCGCTGGGCGGATGCGGGCGTGGCCAACACCGTCGATCAGTTCGAGGTTCTCGCGCCGGTCCTGGAGCGCTACCTGCCGCGACCGCCGCGCGTTATCGTGGACCTGGGCTGCGGCCTCGGGCAGACCGCGCGCAGCCTGGCCAGACGTTATCCGGACGCCCGCGTGCTGGGCCTGGATTCGAGCGCCGAGGCGATCAAGGCCGCCCAAAGCGTATTTCGCCTGCCCAACCTATCTTTTGGCCTCGCGGACCTGTCTCGGCCGCTTGACCTCGCGCCGGGAGCGATCGACTGCCTGGTTTCCGTCAACGCCCTGCCGTACGCCCAGGACCAGCTCGGCGCGGCGCGGGAGCTGTTTTCCCTGCTTTCCCCGGACGGCCTGTTGTTGAACCTCTGCCGGGCCGAGGAATCGCACCAGTTGTACGATTTTCCGCGCGGCCTGCTGTTGCCCACCAACACGCAGCTTTTTGTGTCCGACTGGGCGCGCGCGGCCGGCCGTGCCGGGCTCGGCACGAAGCTTTGGGGGGCGCCCATGGGCCTGTCTTCGTCGTTCTACACGGCCAAGCCTTTTGAGGTCTTCGCCTCGGCGCTTGACGCCTACGCCCGCGCCCATCGCCACGACGGCTTCGGGGGGTACGCCTGCAGCTGTTCCCACGTCCTGCTCGTCCACGGCGCGCGCGTGCCCCGGACGGCGCTGCCCGCCGTCGCCAGGCAGGACAACCACCTGCTGCGCCTGGACCTGATTCTGGGCGGCGCGGCGCGCCTGCCCAAAGAGCTGCAACGCGCCGCCATCGCGGCCTGGCTCGGCAATGCGCGCGGCCTTGACCTGTACAACGAGGCGCTTGATTTCATGGCGGCGCTGTTGCCGCGCAGCGCGCCGCTTTTGCGGGCCGCGCTCGGTCCGCTCTTGGAGGCGCAGCCGGCGGCGATGTAGTCAAGGCCGCGCCCGGTCAGAGTTTCAGGCGGATCGGAGGCAAACCGGGGGGGCGGACCGGGTGGCGGCCGGCGCCGCGCAGTTCCCGGATATTCTTTCCCTTTCCTTCGACCTTGAAAATTGGTATCATTCCTACCAATCTGGTTCCGACCGGTTCAAGGCCCGGGTTGTTCACGGGAAGCAGCGGTTTTCTTACGCGCCCGGGAAGGACTTGCCCGGAGCGAGCGCGGCCAGGGATACCACAGCGAAAATCGGAAAGGTCAGCCCTGATGCACATGGCCCTTCAATCATTAGCCAGCCGTCGTATGCGTTGCAAAAAAAATATCGTCTGGTCCCTCGCCCTGGCTCTGTGCGCCGTGCTGTTTGCGTCGCCCGCCCTGGCCGATACGGTCCGCATCGGCGTGCTGGCCAACAACGGCAAGGAGCTTTGCCTGCGGCAATGGCAGCCGACCGCCGACTACCTGTCCGAAAAGATCGCGGGCCACGTATTTCAAATCGTTCCCCTGAGCTTTGCCGAGATCGAACCCGCCCTGGCGCAGGGGCAGGTCGAGTTCGTCACGGCCAATCCGTCGGTGCACATCGGCCTTGAGATCAAATACCGGGTCTCGCCCGTGGCCACCATGCGGCGGCCGCGCTTTGCCTCCGGCCAGGCCGTCTTCGGCGGGGTCATTTTCACCCGGGCCGGCAGAGACGACATCAAGACCCTGGAGGACATCCGGGGGAAACGCTTCGCGGCCGTGGACGAATCTTCGCTCGGCGGTTTCCTGATCGCCAGGGGGGTGCTGAAAAAAATCGGCCTTGATCCCTACCGGGATTTTTCTTCCCTGATTTTTACCGGGACGCACCGGGCGGCCGTGCAGGCGGTGCTTGCCGGCGAGGCCGACGCCGCAACGGCCCGGACCGACACCCTGGAGGCGATGGCCGGGGAAGGGCTGCTTGATTTAAGAGACGTCCGCGTTTTTCCAGTGCCCCCAACCACGCGGGAAGAAGCGATTTTCCCCTTTCTTTTGTCCTCCCCACTGTACCCGGAATGGCCGATGGCCAAGACGGAAGGCGCCGGCGACGCTTTGGCCCGGGCGGTCGCGGCGGCGCTCTTCGTCATGCCCGCCGAAAGCCCAGCCGCCCAGGCGGCGGACATCGCGGGCTGGACCGTTCCCCTGTCGTACCAGGAGGTGGCGAACCTCTTGCGGGAGTTGCGCGCCGGGCCGTTCAAGGATTACGGCCGGGTCAGCCTGGCCGAAGCCGCGCGCCAGCATGCCGACGCCGTGGTCTTGACGGCGGTTTTGTTCGCCGTACTGGCGGTCGCGGCGGTGTTGCTCCTGCGCTTCAACCGCAATCTGAGGCGCTACCGCCGCAGGCTGGAGGACGAACTGGCCGAACGCAGGCGCGTCGAGCAGAGCTTGCGGGAAACGGAGAAAAGCAAGCGCGACCTGATAGAATACGCCCCCATCGGCATTTTCCAGTCCTCGCTTCAAGGCCGCTACCTGATGGCCAACGGCCGGTTGGCGCAAATGTACGGCTACGACTCGGCGCGCGACCTGATAGACAGCGTGCGCGACATCAATGCGCAGATTTATGTCGACCAGGACGATCACGAGACGATCCGAAAAGCTCTGGAAAAAGGCGTCGTGGACAGGATGGAAGTCCGGCGCCGCCGCAAGGACGGTTCGCTCATCTGGGTGTCCCTGTCCATGCGGGTCGTTCGGGACGAGGCGGGCAACGTGCTGCACTACGAAGGTTTCGCCAGGGACGTCACCCGGCGCAGGCAGGTCGAGGAAGCGCTCTGGGAGAGCGAGGAGCGCTACCGCACCTTCTTCGCCAACGGCGAGGCGATCATCCTCATGATCGACCCGGCCGGCTGGGCCATCGTCGACGCCAACCAGGCGGCCATGGAGTTCTACGGCTACGGCCTTGAGCGCCTTCGGGGCATGAGTTTCCTCGACCTGACCGCCCTGCCGGAAGAGGATCTCCTGGCGGCGCTGGCCAAGACCGCCGCGTTCGAAAAGGGGCATTACTTTTTTCCGCATCGCCTGGCGGGCGGGGATATCCGGGACGTCGAGGTCTTCACCGGCCCGGTGCATTACAAGGGCCGCAATCTGCTCATGACCACCATCCACGACATCACCGAACTGCGCCGCCTGGAGCAGATCAAGAGGGATGTGGAGCTGATCGTGAGCCACGACCTGAAATCGCCGCTGACCGGACTGATCAACATCCCGCAGATGCTCATGGAGGAAGACAACATAACGCCGCAACAGCGCGACATGCTCGCGCTGGTTGCCGCCGCCGGCCAGAAAATGCTCAGGCAGATCAACAGCGCCCTCGAATTGCACAAGATCGAGAGCGGCACGTACCGCCTCAAGGCCCAGGCGTGCGATCCGGCCGCATTGGTCCGGGAGTATGTCGATCTCATGGCGGCGGGCGCGAGGCCGGGCGCGGAGCGCATCCGGATCCGGGAGCAGGCCGCCGGGGAAGGCGCCCCGGCGCTGCAAACGGACAAGCTCATGCTGGACATCATCCTGATGAACCTCCTGCGCAACGCCCAGGAGGCCAGCGACCCGAACGCCCCGGTGTTCGTGGACCTGTCCCGGGAAGCGGGGAGCTACGTCATCGCCGTCTCCAACAGCCGCCCCGTGCCCGCGGAAATACGCGAGCGATTCTTCGAAAAATACGCCACGGCGGGGAAAAAAGGCGGGACGGGACTCGGGACGTACAGCGCGGCCATCATGACCAGGGCGCTCGGCGGGACGATTACGATGCAGACCTCGGAGGAGGCCGGGACCACGGTCACGGTCCGCCTGCCCCTGGGTGGCTAAGAGGCGTCGCCGGCAAGACGCGGCGCTCGCCTAAGGGGGCGCGAGGTCATTGACCGCGCGCCGGGGAAAAACGGTTCCCGGAACCGCCGCCCGCGCCCCCGTCGACTCATTCAAACCTAGCCCATCAGCTCGATGACCTTGGCCATGACCTTGAAGGCGTCGGCCACGTAGAGCACGTCGGCCTTGCCCTGGGCCCAGCCGCAATTCGCGTCCAGGTTGACCGCCCGGCGTTCGCCGATGAACCGCCAGCCGACCACGTGCGGCTCCTCGCCGTGGCAGCAGGTGGCCAGGCCCTTGGGGTGCCGGGGCGTGGCCCCGGTCTGGCCGACCTGGTGCATGTGGGTCAAAAAGCTCATGACCTGCTGGCCCTCGCCGGACAAGTCGATGAGCGACTTGGAGGTGCCAAGCGAAGCCTTGGATTTGTTCAAAAAGTTCAGGATCAGCTTTTCGGCCTCGCCCGCGTGGGCCGCGCCGTCGGACTGCTTCTTGGTCCAGCCCGCCCCGGCGACGAACAAAAGCTTCGCGTCCGGCCGGATGGTCTGCTGCTCGCCGGAAGGCGAAATGATCCGCGTCACCGTGGTGCGCGCGCCGCCGGCCGCAAGCTCCGGGGTCACGCCGGTCACGGCGGCGGACCCGCCGGCTCCGGCGTACGCCGCGAAGCAGCCGGGCGCAATCGTGACCACCCAGGGACGCGCGTCCCGGGTGAGCTCGGCGAACATGCGCTGGCGGTAATACCAGCGCGTGACGACAGGCTTGCCGCCCGCTGCGGCTACGGCCGTGACCGAGGCGTCGCTTACGCCGCCAAGCCGCGTCGCTGCGCCGGGCATCACCCGGGCCAGACGCGAGGTGGCCGCGCCAAGCACGATCGTGGCCCCGGCCGCTTTGGCCAGGGCGGTCACGGCCGCCGCGTCGGTGGCGTACCTGGCCTGGGCGAACGCAGCCCCGCTCACCGCGAAAAAGGCGCTCGCGCCGCAGTTCGCCAGGGCGTCCGCCCCGGGCTGCACGGTTTCGCCAAGCAACCCCACGGCGAATTGCGCCGTAAGCCCCGCGGCCAATTCCTTGGCGCAAGCCACCGCCTCAAGCGCGGCCTTGGCCAGCGAACCGTCCCCTTCCGTCTGAACGATGCATACGATGGTTTCCATATCCGTCTCCGGCGTGAGCCGCTGATGATTGATTGAGACCCGCCCGCCGCTCAGGCGTTGATCCAGTCGACGATTTCCCGGGCGATGGCCTCGACCGGCGTGTCCTTGACGATGCGCGTCTCGCGCTTCTGACACGGCAACTGCACCGAGCCGAAAGCGGGCTGCGCCAGTTGCACGGGCTTGGCCTTCTGCAAGGCGGGCATCACCAGGCGCATGTTGGCCATGCCCACCTGGGGATTGTTCGGCGGCTCGGGCAGTTCGCCCGTGGCCCAACCGAAAAGCGCCGGAGGACCGCTCACGGTCGATTCCTGATAGCTGCCGCCCTCGACGCGCTCCAGCACGCGCAAGACGCCGCCGTCCTCAATGGTGAGCTTGTCCACGCCCTGGAACTGATCGACGACGCCGAGCTTCTCGCCCACGATCTGCATCGTGGCCCCCGCGCCGCGCGAGGCCGACTGCCAGCCGCCAAAAAGCAACAGCCTGGACTTGTCGAGCCCCGGGATGGCTTCGATGGCCTCGGCCAAAGCGGCGGCCACGTCCCCGGCCTCGGTGAAACCGCCCGCCGGAGCGTCGAGCGCGATCAGCTCGAAAGCCGCCTTCTGGGCGACCGTCATCATCACCTGCTGCAACTTGGCCTTGGGCCCCATGCTCACCAGCCAAACCTTCGAACCGGCGGCGGCCTTGGCCAGATTGGCCGCCTCGTACAAGGCGTGACCGGACCAGGGATCCAAAATCGCCGGCAACATGAGCTCGTTCTTGAGTCCCCAACCGGCCGGACCGTGCACCGGCTCAAGCGTCTGCAACGGATCGGGCACGATCCCGCCGCATACGACAATCTGATACCCGTCACTCATCTCGCTCGCTCCTTGGTGAATGAATGGAATTTCCGGGGCTGCGCCCCGGGGCTCTGCCCCGGACCCCGCCGGAGGGGGTGACCCCCTCCGGGCCTCCCCGGCCAGCTTCGCGGCGAAGCGCCGCGAAGCTGAGGGAACTCCGGTATAAGCCAAATATGGCGTTGCGCCCCCTGTCGAGGGGGTCCGGGGGGGATCATCCCCCCCGGTGGGGTCTGGGGCAAAGCCCCAGCGGGGTTCAGGGGCGGCGCCCCTGGTCTTAATTCTCCGCCGAGTGCAGTCCGCCCGCGCCGGCGTTGAAGTCGACGTTGGAGCGGTTGCGGTCGCGGGGCCTGGGTTTGGAGCAGTTCCAGATGCAGGCGCCGCAGTGGACGCATTTTTCGCGATCGAACAGGGGAACGCCGCCTTCGGGGTTGGTTGTGATCGCCTGTCCGGAGCACATTTCGATGCAGATTTTGGTGTTGCAGTTGTTGCAGGTGTCGCGGTCCACGAAGGCGACGTGATCGGCGTAGCCGGGCGCGGCTTGGACCTTGCCGCCGAGCAGCAGGGCGTCCTGGTGCGAGACGAGCAGTTGTCCGTCGTATTCGATTTTGGGCCAGCCGGCGCGGTCCATGAGCGCGTCGTGCAGGGATTCTCCGGCGGCTTCGCAGCGCGCGCGGACGGCTTTGATTTCTTCGGCCGGGATCATTCCGGCGTAATATTCCTCGATGCTCGGGACGTTCTCGTGCGGCGGGCGGTGGCGGCCGGACAGGTTGTATTTGCCTTTGGTGAACCCGGTCAGGGTCATGCCGGCCAGGCCTTGGACAAAGCCCTGGCTGAAGCCGTCGCGCGCTTTTTCGGCGACGCGCGCCTCTTGGTCCAAAGTCGAGGCGCGGCGGCGCGCCACATAGGCGGCGTCGAGATTTTCCTTGGTGAAGGGCTTGTCCGCTTTGTAGAGCTCCAGGACGCCTTCGGCGAGCAGGACGCCGCTGGCCCAGGCCTCGTCCACGCCCGAGCCGGTGAGCACGTTGGTCGTGCCCGAGCCTTCGCCGATGCGGGCGAAGCCGTCGCCGGCCAGGCGCGGTTCGCCGCGCCGTCCGGCTTCGAGCAGCGACTTGGCGCCCCAGGAGCGCATGCGCCCGCCCTTGAGATGCTTGTAGAGGTAGGGGTGGGTGATGAAATGCTGCAGGTAGCGGTAGCCGGTGCGCGCCGGGGCGCGCAGCCAGGAGGGCACGAACACGCCAAGCGAGGCCACGCGGCCGGGCAGGACGTACAGGAAGCCGAAGATGTCCGGTTCGGGATAGCCGAAGGTGTGCAGCACGAAGCCTTCGGGCAGGTCGCAGGAGCTTGGCAGGTCCACGACCATTTTCATGCCGAGCGCCCAGTCGTACTGGAAATTTCCGGGCGGCAGCCCGAGCGCCTGGTCGAGTCCCCGGCCGACCGGTCCGGCCGGTCCGTCGCCGACGACCGTCAGCGCGGCCTTGATGTCCATGCCGGGCATGTAGGCGGCCTCGGGATTGCCTTTTTTGTCCACGCCCTGGTCGGCCAGGCGCACGCCCACGACCTTGCCGTCTTCGATCAGCGCGCCCGCTGCCGGCATGGCCGGCCAGATCTGGGCCAGGCCCGTGCCCATGACCTGGGCGCCGACCCATTGGTTGAACTGGCCGATGGAGAAGACGTAGCCCGGCTCCTTGCGCAGAAAGGGCGGGATATAGGGCAGTTCCACGGCGTCCTCGCCCCCGGCCGGCAAGAGCGGTCCGGCGGCCCGAAGCAGGGTGTCCTTGAAGCGCAGGACTCCCTGGCGGCGGCTGGCGCCGCGCGGATCGAGCAGGTAGACGACTTTTTCCTGGGCGACCTTGGCGGCCATGGGCACCTGGGCCGGGTCGAAATCCGGGAAGCTGGCGGTGATGGCGCGCGCGCGGCTGACCACGCCCGAGACGCCAAAACAGGTGTCGTCGGCCCGTTCGTAGCAGATGATCTGGGGCGGCGCGCCCGGCATGACCTTGCTTTCGGCCAGCAAGGAGCCGTCTTCGGCGACGAGTCCGCGGGTCAGGGTGGTCAGGAAGCCGCCCATGGCCGGGCCGAAGCCGACGCAGACGATGTCCGCGTCCATGCTAGCGCGCTCAGTGTCGGTCATGCGTCGCGTCTCCGGCGGTTAGAGCGGGTAATCCAGGGCTTCGGGGATCATGACCTGGCACAGGGCCGCGCCGCAGCGGTCCTTGGCCAGGGCCGCGCCCGAACTCGCGCGGTCGCAGGCGGCGCGCAGGGTTTCGAAGGCCGCGAGGTCCTCGGCCGCTTGCGGGCCGAAGCCGTAGACCAGCGAGGCGCAGATGCGCGCGGCTTCCCCGGCGCTGCGGGCGGCCTGGACCATGGCCAGATCGGAGAAGAAGGCGACCAGGCCGTCGAGCCCCTCGGCCACGACCGGGTTTTCCGGCCCCTTGGCGGCCAGTTCCAGCACGTCGGCGATCTGCGAGCGCGTGGCCATGATCCAGCACAAGGCGTCGGCCAGGGGGAAGGTCACGCCCTGGCGGCGGCTGTGATACAGGCGAGCGCCTTCGGGATCCTTGGCGCGCAGCAGAAATTCCAGGGTCCACAGCCAGAGTTTCATGGAGGCGGCGCTGGCGCTGGCGCCGGTTTCGGGATGGGCCGCGCCGAGCGCCTCGTACTGCGCGATCCAGTTGCGCAGCCTGGCGTGGAAGACTTCGTTGGTCATGGTGACCGAGAGATGGCGGCGCTGCACGGCTTCCGGACCTTCGTAGGTGGCCTCGAGCTGGGCGTCGGTCCATTTGTTGAACAGAAATCCCGGGCAGTCCTCGGTGATGCCGTAGCCGCCCATGAGCGCCACGGTTTCGCGCATGACCGTGGCCCCGTAGCCGGTGTTCCACAGTTTGCAGGCCGGGCACAGGATGTTGGCCGTGGATTCGAGCAGGGCGTACTGCACCAGGGTGTCGGCCTCAAGTTCGGCCATGCGCCCGGCGTCGCGCTGATCCGGCGGCAGGGCTTCCAGGGCGAGGTACTCGATGGCCTGTTTTTCGAGCTTGCGCAGGGCGCTCATTTGCGATTTCGCGCCGACGACGCCTTGCTCGGCGAAGATTTTGTCCTTGGCCTTCTCGGTCGGGTCCAGGCGGTCGAAAAGCCGGGCCGTCTCGAAACCCAGCGAGGCTCCGGCCTCGGCCGTGGCCCAGACGTCGGTCAGGCGCAGGACGGCGTCGGGCTTTTGCTGCAAGCCGAGCTGGAATTTGGCCGACTCCGGCTCGCAGGCCGTGCCGCCCCGGAAACGCTGGCGGTGGTACCGGATGACCGGCTCGACGGCGGAAAGCAGCTTGGCCGTGGTCATCAGAGCCACCGGCACGCGCGTGCGGTGAAACACGGCGGCGATGATCTCGGAATGGGTGTAGTTGGGGACGATCACGCCGTCCTTGACCGTGTAGCCGCCTATGATCCGGCTGGCCGGAACCTTGAGGCTGAGCACCGGATCGCGGGTGGAGGAGAGCTGATGCACCATTTTGAGCGTCGGCGCGCCCCGGTCGAAAAGCCCCTCGTCGGTCTCTTCGAGAATGACCATGCACGACGATTTGATGCGCGGATCATTCGTGTCCACGGCGGCGGTGACAAAATTGGCGAAGTCCATGCCGGTGATGAAACGGCCGCGCTTGTCCACGTGCAGCACGGGCTCCTTGCCCTCTTCCCACTCCAGCACGCGCACCTTGCCGGTCATGGTGTTGGTGTCCACGCCGATGTAAGGCAACGGCTCGGTCAGGGCGAACGCGCCGCGCAGGATGGCGCGGTCCTCGCCGGGCGCGGGCGGCACGCAACGGCTCATGTAATAGTCGCGCTGCTCGGGCGTGCCCTTTTCGTGGATCGGCGCCAGGGCCAGGTTGGTGGCCAGCGATCCGGTGGCCGCGCCGGCGTCCACCCAGGACAACTCGAAAGCGACCAGGGCCAGGGCCAGATTCTTCGGACCCTCGATGAAGCCGCCCTGATGCGGGTCCATGAAAAGCGAGGTCAATCCGGCGTCGTCGAAGGCGGAAAGCAACTGCGCCTTGTGCTCGGTCCATTCATGCGTCTTGCGCGCCCCCTCGGCGACGAGCCGGGCCACCAGCGAACGGGCCAGGGACCGGGCGGTCTGAACGACCATCTGCAGGTCGTAACGGTCGGCGAAGCGCCACATGATCTGGCGAACGTCGTCGCCCGGCAAGGTGCGTAAAGTTTCCATTCATGATCCTAGCGTTTATTGGTGTGCGACGATAAGCGAGTCCGGGAAATCCCGACGCATTTAAGCCATCGGCGCAGCCGCGTCAACTTTGGAGAAACTGGGGCTCCGCCTCAGGCCCCGCCGGGGGTGGTGACCACCCCCGGACCCCCGCGTAGGGGGACAGGGACGCGCCCCTGACGCGGGGGTCCGGGGGGCATCATGCCCCCCGGCGGAGGAGTCCAGAGGAGGCGGAGCCTCCTCTGGCCCCCGGAGGGTCTAATATGCCAAGGATTTGCCGGTCAGGGCGGCGAAGGCTTCCAGGTATTTCTCCTTGGTTTTTTCGATGACGCCTTTGGGCAGGCGGGGCGCGGGCGGTTTTTTATCGAAGCCGGCGCCGGTGAGGTAGTCGCGCACGTATTGTTTGTCGAAGCTCGGCTGGTCGCGACCGGGCGCGTAGCCGGCGCTCGGCCAGAAGCGCGAGGAATCCGGGGTGAGCGCCTCGTCGATCAGGGTGAAGGCGCCGTTGATCAGGCCGAATTCGAATTTGGTGTCGGCGATCAGGATGCCGCGCGTGGCGGCGTAGTCCCGGGCGCGGGCGTAGACCGCCAGGGTGATGTCGCGGGCCTGGCGGAAATTTTCGCTGCCGCAGAGTTCCTCGGCCTTATGCAGGCTGATGTTTTCGTCGTGCAGGCCGATTGCGGCCTTGGTCGAGGGGGTGAACAGCGGCGTGTCCAGCTTTTGGGACAGGAGCAGCCCTTCGGGCAGGACCTGGCCGCAGATCTGGCCGGTCTTTTGGTAGTCTTTCCAGCCCGAGCCGGTGATGTAGCCGCGCACGATGCATTCGATGGGCAGGGGCGCGGCGCGTTTGGCCAGGACGGCGCGGCCTTTGAGTTCTCCGGCGTGGCGCCTGACCTTGGCCGGGAAGTCGTTCACGTCCACGGCCAGCAGGTGGTTGCCGACGATGTCCTTGACCATGTCCATCCAGAAAATGGTGATCTGGTTCAAGATCACGCCCTTGAGCGGGATCGGGTCGGGCATGACCACGTCGTAGGCCGAGAGCCGGTCGGTGGTGACGATGAGCAGTTCGTCCGGCGAGACTTCGTAGATGTCGCGCACCTTGCCCCGGGAGAGCAGCGGGTATTCTGGGATATTCGTTTCAAAGACGGTTTGCATATCGCGATCCTTTCCTTTGTTCGACCGGCTCGTCCAGGGGTGGAAATGGGTTTCCAAAGGGGCCTCGCCCCTTTGGCCGCCGGAGGCGTTTTTTATCTAACGGATCAAGCGTTGTTCGACGCTGCGCGCGTGGGCTTCGAGTCCTTCGAGCCGGGCCAGGCGGGCGATTTTGGCGCCGTGTTTTTGGACGTAGGCCTGATTGGTGGCGATCAGGCTCGATTTTTTCTGGAAGGTTTCCACCGACAGCGCCGAGGAGAAGCGCGCCGTGCCCATGGTGGGCAGGACGTGGTTCGGCCCGGCGAAGTAGTCCCCGACCGGTTCCGGGCAGTGCTGGCCCATGAATATCGCCCCGGCGTGGCGGATCGTCCCGAGCAGCGCCCAGGGGTCGGCCACGGCCAGCTCCAGGTGTTCCGGCGCCATGCGGTTCACGCAGTCGATCCCCTGCGCCAGGGTGTCGGCAACGACGATCGCGCCGAAGTCGCACAGCGCCTTGCGGGCGATTTCGGAGCGTTCCAGCGTGGCCAGTTGCCTGTCCAGCGCGGCCGTGACCTTGCCCGGCAGCGAGGGGTCGGCGGCGATCAGGACACAGGCGGCCAGGGGATCGTGTTCGGCCTGGGAGAGCATGTCGGCGGCGATGAATTCGGGATTCGCGCCCGCGTCGGCCAGGATGGCGATTTCGCTCGGCCCGGCGAGCATGTCGATGCCGGTGGTCGCGGCGGCCAGGCGTTTGGCCGTGGTCACGTAGATGTTGCCCGGTCCGGCGATGACGTCCACGGCCGGGACGGTGCGCGTGCCGTGGACCAGAGCGGCGATGGCCCAGGCGCTGCCGGCGCGGTAGATCTCGGTCACCCCGGCGATGCGCGCGGCGGCCAGGATGTAGGGGCTCTGGGTCCCGTCGGCGCGCGGCGGCGAGACGGCGACGATGCGCCCGACTCCGGCCACCTTGGCCGGAATGGCGTTCATGAGCAGGCTGGAAATCAGCGGCGTCTGCCCGCCCTGGCCGCCCGGGACGTACAGTCCGGCCACGTCCACCGGCCGCACCAGCTGACCCAGGATCGTTCCGTCGTCCTTGGCCGTCCACCAGGAACGCTGCAACTGCGCCCGGTGAAAATCCTCGATGTTGGCGGCGGCCTCTTCGACGATGGCCAGATCCGCTCGCGGCAGCGCGGCAAAGGCGGCCTCGATGTCGGACGCCGGGACGGCAAGACCCTCGGCGGAAAATCCCGGGCAGTCGAACTTGCGGGTGTAGTCGGCCAGCGCCTCGTCGCCCCTGGCGGCGACGTCGGCCATGATCGCGGCCACGCGGGCTTCGATGTCCGCATCCGTGGTCCGGCGGCGGCCGAGCAATGCGGCCAAGGGCTCAAAATCGGCCGGCGCCTGGTAGGAAAACTCGCGGCACATCATGGCGTCACCTCGCTTGCGAAAAGCAAAACCGTGGGAATGATAAAATCGCAACATAGTCAAGCAATCCGTAAAAGTCGAGGCCAGGGGCGCCGCCCCTGGCCCCCGCCCTCCGGGGGCCAGAGGAGGCTCCGCCTCCTCTGGACTCCTCCGCCGGGGGGCA
>JADFXV010000065.1 GCA_015233395.1 Desulfovibrionaceae bacterium | reverse complement strand
TTTTATCGGGGCTCGGGGAAGCGGCAGGTACAATTCATTTTGATTGAAACCGAATGGGCGTTGAAGAGAAATTCGACTTGAAAAAGAATTGCGCTGTATGAATCCGGCAAAGTTTTTTGGGGAAGGGGGGTCGGGGGAAACCCTTTTTGTTCACAAAAAGGGTTTCCCCCGATTCCTCTCTTCTCCCTCTCCATCCCCTCCCCCTCCCTCCCGCTTTGACCTGATCGTGGTGGGCGCGGGGCATGCCGGGTGCGAGGCGGCGATGGCCGCCTCCGGGCTCGGCCTGACGGTGTTGCTGCTGACGATCAACGTGGACCGGATCGGGCATTTGTCCTGCAATCCGGCGATCGGGGGCCTGGCCAAGGGGCACATAGTCCGCGAGATCGACGCGCTCGGCGGCATGATGGGGTTATGGGCGGACGAAGCGGGCATTCAGTTTCGCCTGCTCAACACGCGCAAGGGGCCGGCGGTGCGGTCGACCAGGGCGCAGATCGACCGCGACGCCTACTTGCGGGTGGTGCGGCGCGACATTTTTTCGCGCGAAAATCTGTGGGTTCGCCAGGACACGGTCGAGGCGGTTTTGTCCGAGGGCGGCCGGGCGAGCGGGGTGCGCACGGCGTTTGGCGAGGCGTTCGCGTCGGGCGCGGTGCTTTTGACCACGGGCACGTTTTTGTCCGGGCTGATTCATGTCGGCTTGAGCAATTTTTCCGGCGGCCGGCTGGGCGATCCCCCGGCCGTGGGCTTGCCGGCGTCGCTTCGCGCGCACGGGCTGACGCTTGGCCGGCTCAAGACCGGGACCACGCCGCGCCTTCTGCGCTCCAGTTGCGACTTTTCGGTCATGAGCGAGCAGCCGGGCGACGACCCGCCGCCTGGATTCAGCTTTTTCGGTCCGGGGCCGGTCTTGCCCCAGGTTCCCTGTTATCTGACCTACACCAACGAGGCGACCCACGAGATCATCCGGGGCGGTTTCGACCGTTCGCCGATGTTCACGGGCGTGATCACCGGGCGCGGGGCCAGGTATTGTCCTTCGATCGAGGACAAGGTGGCGAGGTTTCCGGACAAGGACCGCCATCAGGTGTTCGTCGAGCCCGAGGGGCTGGACAGTCCCGAGGTGTATCCCAACGGCATTCCCACCAGTTTGCCGCTTGACGTGCAAAAGCGCATGCTGGCCACGATCCCGGGGCTTGAGCGGGCGCAGATCGTGCGGCCCGGCTACGCCATCGAATACGACTACGCCTCGCCGGACCAGCTGCGCGCGACGCTTGAGGCCAAGGTGTTGCCCGGGCTGTATCTGGCCGGCCAGATCAACGGCACTTCGGGCTACGAGGAGGCGGCGGCCCAGGGGTTGTGGGCTGCCCTGAACGTCTATTGCGCCCAGGCCGGGCGAGGGCCGTTTCTCTTGCGCCGCGACCAGGGCTACCTCGGGGTCATGGTCGACGACCTGGTCACCAAGGGCGCGAGCGAACCCTACCGGATGTTCACTTCCCGGGCCGAGCACCGGTTGCTTTTGCGCGAGGGCAACGCGGACCAGCGCCTGACCCCGTTCGGCCGCGAACTCGGGCTGGTCACGGACGAGCGCTACCGGAAATTTGCGCAGAAAGAGGCGGCCCTGGCCCGGGTGCTCGCGGGTTTACGCGAGGTGAAGGTTCGGCCGGACGCGGCCGCCCGCGAGATCCTCGCCGGCCTGGGCGCGGCCGCGCCGGGCAAGATGGTCGCCCTGGCCGAGCTGTTGCGCCAGCCGGAATTGTCCATCGAAGCCCTGGCGGTTTTCTGGCCCGGACTTGCCGGCGTGGCCGCGGACGTGCTGCGCGAGGCCGAGACCCAGGTCAGGTATGAGGGCTACCTCGCCCGCCAGGTCGAATTGGTCAAGCGTTTCGCCGGACTGGAATCGACGGCCGTCCCGGCGGACCTGGATTATACCCGGGTCGCCGGGCTGACGAGCGAGGCGGTGGAGAAGCTCGGCCGCGTCGCGCCGGCCACGCTCGGCCAGGCCGGACGCATCGAGGGCCTGACTCCGGCGGCGGTCTCCTGCCTGGAGATTCATCTGAAAAAGATCGGCTGCCTGTAAAGCGATCGCCATATTCCCGTGAAATAGCCTGGAGGGATTCGCCCAACAAACGGCTTGCGACGCCTGCGGCGGCCAAAGGGTTGCGCCCTTTGGAATCATGCATGATTTAAGCTGGTTACCCTGGCGTGTCCCGAGATTCTCCTGGCGGCGAATATATTTTCGGGAGGCTCTTTCGGGCTCGCGGCAATAACCTGTTGATTTTCACTGGAAAACGTGATTGTGCCCAGAGAAGGAGCGGCGTGAGCCGTTTCCCGGAGGGCGGACAAACGCATGCTACAACTATTCGCGGCGGACCGCTGGTTGCCGATTTTCGATTCCGGCTATTTCGACCGGATGATGGACGACATCGCCTACGACCGGTTTTCGCCGGAGGGCATGTTCCTGGTGGTGTCGTTTTTCGGCCTGTTCGCCCTGGCGCTGGTCGTCTTGCTGAACATCAAGACCAGGAACGCCCACACCGTCGACCTGGCCACCTCCAACTGGATCATCCAGCGCCGCGAAATCGTCGCCTTGCTGCAAACGGCCGTTTTCCAGCGCAGCAAGGTGCGGTTGAGTTTCCACCGCGACGACAAGCGGTCGCGTTCGACCGACGGCGCGTTCGTGGAGCTTGGCGACAACGGGTTCACCCTGGAGCTGGCGAGCGTGCGCAATCTCAACCGGGCCTGGATCGGCAAGCTCGTGGATTGCGATTTCCGGGTCAAGGACAAAAAATCCGATTTTTTCAACTTCTACCATTTCGTGTCCGAGATCCAGGACATCCGGATGGGCCACGACCAGATTTTGCAGCTGCACGTGGCCATTCCGCTGCGCCTTGAGGCCAGCCAGAAGCGCTCCAGCCTGCGCATCGACCCGCCCGACCGGCTGATCCCGGTTTTTCGCGTCTGGTCGCCCTCGATGGTCACTTCCGGCAAGGCCACGGATCTGGACTTCGCCACCTGGGGCGAGCCGTTTTTCCAAATTGTCCCGGCCGACATGGCAGGCCGGGGGGAGATCGTCGACATCTCCGGGGGCGGGCTCGGGCTTGAGATCGAGGCCGGCGCCTTAGACGACGGGCCGCACAAGCTGGCGCCCACCGACGACCTGTATATCCGCATGGACCTGGCCGAACCCGGGGAAGATGACGTGCTGACGGTTTACGTCCTGGCCCGGGTGCAGATCATCCTCACGCAGACCAAGGTCCCCGGCCGGCACAAGCTGGGGCTTCGCTTCGTGCGCCAAGGCCTGCCCGTCGACCCCAAGATGACCAGGCTGCGCTGGCAGGTGGCGGAGGAAGACGGCATCCGCGAGGTGGACGACTGGGTTTTCGCCCGCCACCTGGATATCTATCGCCAGCGCGGCGGCGCCTGAGCGCATCCCTGGTTCCGCTTCCGCGTGGCCCGGCGCAGAGCGCGCCGTACGCGGCCGCGCCCGGATCGATCCCGGGCCGCCTCAAAGGGGCGCGGATCGGAAACAACAGCCCAAGGCAATCAATTGGACGATAATTCGGACAGTAAATTCTGGAGCGCGATCGGGCGGTTTTTCAGGAACAAGAGCGGCCTTTCCATGGAGGAGCTCATCCAGGCCGCCCGGGAAGACGGCGAGATCAAACCCGAGGACGCGCTCATGCTGCTCAACGTCATCAGGCTTGAGCGCAAGCAGGTCGGCGACATCATGATCCCGCGCCCGGACATCGTATGCGCCGATCTCGACGACAGCCTCGAAGACATCTGCCGGATCTTCATCGAGCACGGCCATTCGCGCGTCCCGGTCTACCAGGACAATCGCGACCACATCAAGGGCGTGCTCTACGCCAAGGACCTGCTTGCGCCCTTCATCAGCCCGGACGCCCACCGTCCGTCGCCGCGCGACCTGATGCGCACGCCGCTTTTCATCTCCGAGACCAAGAATCTAAAGGAGATGCTTTTTGAGTTCCAAAGCCAGCGCAAGCACATCGCCATCGCCCTGGACGAATACGGCGGCACCTCGGGCCTGGTGACGCTCGAAGACGTCCTGGAGGAGATCGTGGGCGAAATCGAGGACGAATACGATCCCCACCGGCCCGAGGACGTCCAGAAGCTCGGCGACGGCAACTACCTGGTCGCGGGCCGGATTCCCCTGGCCGATCTGCGCGACGATCTGGACATCGAACTGACCAGCGAGCAGGTCGAGACCCTGGGCGGGTACTTGAGCGAACTGGCCGGGCGGGTTCCCAGGCAAGGCGAGTTCTTCACTCTCGAAGGCCGCCGCTTCACCGTCAAGGAAGCCAGCAAGCGCCGCATCCGCTGGATACTCATCGAACCCTCCGACATCTGAGCCGCGCATGGATCTCCCCATTCTTCTCGCCGCCGCGGGCGCGTTTTTCGGTTTTGAAAATCCCCTGGCGCGCGCGCCGTTTCTCATCTTGCTTTTGCCCGCCGCGCTGGCGCACATCGGCGCTCAGGCGGAGAACGGAAAGAACGCCTTTCGCCGGGGGTATCTCGCCGGGGTGCTGTCCGCCGCCCCGACGCTCTACTGGACGGCCTTGCCGGTCCACGACTTCGGCGGCCTGAATTGGCTCTTGGCCGTTCCCTGTCCGGTGCTGATCAGCCTGGTGCTGGGACTCTATCCGGCCCTGTTCAGCCTGGTCGTGTACTGGGCCACGCGCACGCTCAAACCCTTGTCCGCCGGGCTGTTCGCCGGCCTTTTCTGGGCCGGGATGGAGCTGGCGCGCGGCTCGCTGCTGACCGGTTTTCCCTGGCTCACCCTGGCGGCGGCCTTTTCGCCCTGGCCCGCGGCCATCGCCTGCGCGAGCCTGGTCGGGGCCTACGGCCTCTCCGGCCTGTACGCGGCGGCGGCCTCTCTGTGCGCGCTCGGGCTCAGGCGCGACCGTCTGGGCGCGGTCGCGGAATCCGCCGGGATCTGTCTTTTCGCCCTGCTGGCCTGCGCCGGCTGGTATCTGCTGGAAAATCCGGAACCGAGCGCGTCTTTCGCCAATATCTCGATCATCCAGGGCAACGTGGACCAGAGCCAGAAATGGGACAAATCCTTCCAGGACGAGATCCTGGGCCGCTATCTCAAGCTCAGCGAAGAAGAGATCGCCGGGCGCGGGCCGGAACTCGTGATCTGGCCCGAGACCGCCCTGCCTTTTTTTTACGAGCAGGCGGTCCCGGACGATCGTTTAAGCCGGTCGGTCAAAAGCCTGGTGAGCAAAACCGGCGCGGCCCTGCTCGCCGGCGGTCCGGCCAGGGGACGCCTCGGCCCGGAGCCGGGGCAGGGCGCCGGTCTGTCCGGCGGCAAGACGGTCCTGTTCAACCGCGCCTACCTGCTCGTCCCGCCGCAAGCGCGCGAGAGCCATTACGACAAGATGCACCTGGTGCCGTTCGGGGAATACGTGCCCTTCGGCGAATACCTGCCCTTCATCGGCAAGCTGGTCGAGGGCGTGGGCGATTTCGCGCCCGGGGCTTCGGCGGCGCCGCTCCAATACGGCAATCTTGCCATGGGCATGCTCATCTGCTATGAAGCGATCTTCCCGGACCTGGCCCAAAAACGCGTCGAGGCCGGCGCCAATGTGCTGGTCAACCTGAGCAACGACGCGTGGTACGGCAAGTCGAGCGCGCCCAGGCAGCATCTGGATCTGGTCGTTTTGCGGGCGGTGGAGCAGGGCGTGTGGCTTGTCAGGGCGACCAACACCGGCATTTCGGCGGCCGTCGATCCGGCCGGCCGGGTGATCGGCCCGACGCCCCTGTTCGTGGACGCGCGCGTGAATTATCCCCGGGTGGGGCTGGCGGCCGGACATACCTTTTTCCACCGCTGGTACGGCCCGATCACCGTGGCGATCGGGGCCGGCAGCCTCGTGCTCGCCGTGCTGGTGTGGCTTGGCGCGCGCGGCGCGAGGAAATCCTCGCGCTGAAAGCGAAGCGGTCTTCGCGCGCCGCCGCTTGAGTGTCGATAACATTGCGTTGCAGGCAATAAACCGCGGACGCCGGACGAAATATCATGTTGCAGCTTCCTGAACTGCGCGCCCAGGGCAAAGAGCTCCTGGACAAGTTCGACACCCTGTGGAGGCGTCTTTGACCTTGCGGGCAGCAGACAGCGTTTGGAAAGCATCGAAAAAGACCTGGCCAAGCCGGAATCCTGGGGCAAGCAGGAGGAGATGACTCCTCTTTTGCGCGAAAAAAGTCTGCTCGCGGGCAGGATCGAGGACTGGGAGCGCCTGAGCCAGGCCAAGAGCGACTGCGAGGAGTGGTTCGCCCTGGCCCAGGAGGACGGCGGGCAGGAGGCGCTGGCGGCCCTGCAGGAGCAGCTCTCCGTATTGTCGCGGGCCATCGCCGAGGCCGAACTGGCGACGCTGTTGTCCGGCCCCGAGGACAAGCTCGCCGCGATCGTCGAGATCCATCCCGGGGCGGGCGGCACCGAGGCCCAGGACTGGGCCGACATGCTGCTGCGCATGTACCGGCGCTGGTGCGAACGGCGCAATTTCGCCGTCTCCACCCTGGATTTTCTGCCCGGCGACGAGGCCGGGATCAAGAGCGTCACGCTCCAGGTTTCCGGCCCTTACGCTTACGGCTTCCTCAAGTGTGAAAAAGGCATCCACCGCTTGATCCGCATTTCGCCGTTCGACGCCTCGGGCCGGCGGCACACCTCATTCGCCTCGGTCGACGTCTATCCCGACGCCGAGCGCGACATCGACATCGAGGTCAAGGACGAGGACATCCGCCTGGACGTGTTCCGGGCCAGCGGACCGGGCGGGCAGCACGTCAACAAGACCAGTTCGGCCGTGCGCATCACCCACCTGCCAAGCGGCATCGTGGTCCAGTGCCAGAACGACAAGTCGCAGCGGCGCAACAAGGAAACGGCCATGAAGGTGCTCAAGGCCAGGCTCTTCGCCCTTGAGCTCAAAAAACAGGCCGAGGCGCGCCAGGCCGATTACGCCAACAAGGACGCCATCGGGTTCGGCAGCCAGATCAGGACCTATACCCTGCAACCTTATCGCCTGGTCAAAGACCACCGCAACGGGGCGGAAACCGGCAATGTGGACGCCGTGCTGGACGGCGATTTGGATATGCTCATCCGCTCCTACCTTCTGAGCGACAATGCCGCGCCCCAGGCTTAAATCGCTCTCGCCCGCGTCCCGGGAGCGCCTGGTGGACGAACTTTCGGCCATCTGGAAGGCGGTCCTGGACAATCCGGGGCTTGCGCGCGATTGCGACACCGGGCTCATCATCATGCGGCTGTGCGCCGGGCTGACCATGGAGCAGTGGAGCGAACTGGCCGCGAAGCACGACTTAAGCCGCTGGATGGCTCTGCCGCTTCGGGAAAATCCGGCGCCGCATCTGGTCGAACTGCAAAAAATCCTCGAAGACCTGACCTACCGCAGCGAGCACGACTCGTTGACCAACCTGGCCAACCGGGCGCAGTTCGAGCGGTTTTTGGAGCTTGAATTCGAACGCGCCGGCCGCACCGGAGCGCCGTTGTCCCTGGCGATGTTCGACGTGGACGATTTCAAGGCGGTCAACGACGCCCACGGCCATCCCTGCGGCGACAAGGTGCTCGTCGAGATGGCCGGGATCCTGCTTGCCGGCAAACGCGGCTACGATCTGGCCGCGCGGATCGGCGGCGAGGAATTCGTCCTGGTGTTGCCCGGGGCCGGGATGATCCGGGCTTTGGCCGTAGTGGAGCGGCTTTTGGAGGTCCTTGGCGAACGCGTTTTTTCCTGCTCGCCTTCCGGGGCCGGACCGTTTCGGGTGACCGCCTCGGCCGGGCTGGCCTGCCACCGGGGCGGCGCGGGCTTAAGCCCCGCGCAACTGATCGAGATGGCCGACAAGGCCTTGTACAAAGCCAAGGAAAACGGCAAGAACCGCGTCGAAAAGGCGCCCTTGCCGCCGCTGCCCGAGGACATTCGCAAGACCTACGTCCATTCGGAAGAAAAACGGTTCTTATTCACCGGCGGCAAATAAAGACGAATCGGGGGAGCAACCCCCACCTCCCCAAAAAAATGATAAAGTTTTTTGGGGAAGAGGGGTCCGGGGAGAAACCCCTTTTGTTCACAAAAGGGGTTTCTCCCCGGGGCTTCATTTCAAGATAAGGGGGGCGCATGCCGCAACCGACCAAGACGACAATGTCGCTCGCCGTGTTAAGCGGCAAGGGCGGGGTGGGCAAGACCAACCTGGCGCTCAACATGGCCTTTGCCCTGCACCGGGCCGGGGCCAAGGTTTTGATCATGGATTTCGACGTGGGCCTGGCCAACATGGACGTTCTGCTTGGCATCGCCCCGGAGAAGAACCTTCAGGACCTGCTGCAATCCGGGGTGCAAGCCAAGGACGTGGTGGTGGCGATCGAACCCGGGGGGCTCGATTTTTTGCCCGCGGCCAGCGGCGTGCCGGAACTGCTGGACATGGACGAAGACGTCAAGGACATGCTTTTTAGCAAGCTCAACCATGTTTTCGGCGAGTACGATTTTCTTTTTCTGGATCTGGGCGCGGGGATCAATCCCCTGGTCATGCAGGTCGCGGCCATGGCGATGACCCGTCTGCTGATCGTCACCCCGGAGCCGACCTCGCTGACCGACGGCTATGCGGTCGTCAAGGTTCTGTCGAGCCAGCGCGGGGTGCGCGATTTTCTGGTGGTCGCCAACCAGGTGACGACCCACGCCGAGGGCAAGGCGACCTTCGAGCGGCTGGCCCTGGCCTGCAAGAAATTTTTGGACATCGACATCGACTTTTTCGGTTCGGTGCTGAGCGATCCGGCCGTCCCCCGGGCGGTGCGCCTGCAAGTGCCGCTGCTCAAGAGCGCGCCGACGAGCCGCGCGGCCAAGGATATTCTGGCAGTGGCCGCCAGGATCGTGCGTTTTTCCCGGGACAACGCGGACATTTTGCGCGAATTGCCAATTTTGAAAAATAATTTCCCACAATCTTCGTGACGCCCCCTTGACTTGACCGCCCCTGGGTTGGCACTATATACATTCTTTCAAATACGATACCGGCAGCTTGGCGAGTCCCTGGAGGAAAGCATGAACAAGAGTGAATTGATCAAGACCCTGGCTGAGGCCAAGAACATCCATGTCGACGAGGCCGCAGCCATCATCAATTCCTTCATCGAGAGCGTCAAGAAGGCCCTGGCCGACGGCGACCGCGTCGAGATCCGGGGGTTCGGCAGCTTCAAGGTCAAGGACTACCGGGGCTATGTCGGACGCAACCCCAAGAGCGGCGTGGTGGTCGACGTGTCGCCCAAAAAATTGCCCTTCTTCCGTCCCGGCAAGGAACTCAAGGAATACATCAACCAGCCTTAACCCTCATACCGGGCCGCGCGGCCCGAATTGGCCGGCCATGAATCGTCTCATCTCTTTGCTCGCGTGCGCGTTCGCGGTGGCGTCCTGTCTGGCCCCGGCCGGGGCCCTGGCCGGGGAGCCGGTTTTATCCCTGGCTTTCAGCGCCAACACCATCGGCACATACAAACCCTGTCCCTCCTGAGGCGGCAAGACAACTGGCGGTTTGGCCCGGCGGGCCTCCGCATTCGACGCGATGCGTCGATCTCCGGAAGGGGCGAAGCTCATGCTCCTGGCCGGACCCAATGAGATCCTGCCCTCCGATTCCGGCGATGCGCCGCCCGACCCCAAGGTATTGCCGGCTTTGGTCGCGGCGTACGGAAAGCTCGGCTACAACGCCGGCTATATCACTGTGGCCGAGGGCAAGGCGCTCGCGAGCGCGGGCGCTGCCTTGCCGCCCGGATTCCTCACGGCCGGCGACGCGCCCCAAAAGGCGGTCTACACCATCGGCGGCAATACAATCGGGGTGGTCTTTTTTCCCGAACTGGGCCGGGCCGAAGGTCCCAGCGAGGCCGCGATCCAGGCCGTGGCCGGCGCGGCCGCGAGCCTGCGTCCCGACGTCAAGCTCGTGATCGGCGTTTCTCCCTGGGGATCGGAGGCCGAGAGCCGCTACCTGGCGCACGCCAAGCCGGCCGTGGACGTGCTGCTCGGCGGCGGGCCGGGCATAGGCCTCACCGCCCGGCCGGACGCGACCGGCAAGGTGCTGTGGATGCGATCGTTTGGCAAGGGCAAGACGCTTGACGCCCTGGACCTTCTGGCCTGGCCCGGGGGCGCGGATTTCACCTGGAAGGACAAGGTCAATTTCACCTTCCAGGTCATTTCGCTCGGGGACGATTATGCGGCCAAACCCGAAATCGACGCCTTGTTCGCCGCCTTTGCCGGCGACGGCAAGGATGTGAAAACGAAGTAAATCCGCTCCCGGAACCGGCCTTCGCGCCGCGCGCCGGGAGCCGCCCCGGCCCATGGCCGGGGAAATCAAGCAGGAGGCGGTATGCAGTTTCAGGGCGCTTTGACGGCGATCGTGACCCCGTTCGCCAACGGCGAGGTGGACGAAGAGTCCTACCGCGCCTTGATCGAATGGCAGATCGAAAGCGGCATCCAGGGCCTGGTGCCCTGCGGCACCACCGGCGAGTCGGCCACCTTATCCCACGAGGAACACAAGCGGGTCGTGTCCATCTGCGTCGAGCAGGTGAAAAAGCGCGTGCCGGTCCTGGCCGGGGCGGGTTCCAACAACACCAAGGAAGCCGTCGAACTCACCCGCTACGCCAAGCAGGCCGGGGCCGACGGGGCGCTGCACATCACCCCCTATTACAACAAGCCGACCCAGGCCGGGCTGATCGAACACTTCGCCGCCGTGGCCAGGGAAGTGTCCATGCCCTTTATCGTCTACAACGTCCCGGGCCGCACCTCGCTTAACGTGTTGCCGGCCACGCTCGCCGCCATGCGCAAGCGGATTCCGGAGGTCGTGGGCGTGAAAGAAGCCACCGGCAATCTGACCCAGATTTCCGAAGTCCTGGAGTACTGCGGCCGCGACTTCGTCCTGCTTTCCGGCGACGACTTCACGGTCTTGCCGACCCTGGCGCTCGGCGGCGCGGGCGTGATTTCGGTCACCTCCAACATCGTCCCCGGCAAGATGAGCGGCCTGGTGAACGCCTTTTTCGCCGGGGACCTGAAGAAGGCCCAGGACATCCATTACGCGATCTCTGCGCTCAACCGGGGCATGTTCCTGGAGACCAACCCCATCCCGGTCAAGACGGCGCTGGCGGCCATGGGCCGGATCAAAAAGGAATTCCGCCTGCCGCTGACCCCCATGGCCCCGGAAAACGAAGCCAAGCTCCTGAGCATCCTGAAGGATTCCAGACTCATTTCGTAAAGTAGAAAGACCGGAAGGAAAACCTTTTGTCGACAAAAGGTTTTCCTCTCGGCCTCTCCTTTCCCCCAAAACGGTAAAGTTTTTTGGGGAAAAGGGGGTTCGGGGGAAAAACCCCTTTTTTTCAAAAAAGGGGTTTTTCCCCCAATTCATTATGTCCCAAAAAAACAAATCCCGCCCCGCGCCCTGGGAGGCCGGCCTGCCGCTTGGCGGTGTCGATTCCCACGCCCATCTGGACATGCCGGGCGCTTTCGCCGAGAGCGTTCCCGAGACGCTGGAGCGCGCCCGCAAAGCCGGCCTTGCGCGCGTCGGCAACGTTTTTTTGGGGCCGAAGGCCTACGCGGACAACGTCCGCCTGTTTGACGGCCAGCCGGACGTGTTTTTTTTGCTCGGCATCCATCCCGGCGACGCGGCCAAGGCGGTCCCCGGCGACCTGGCGGCCATGGAGCAGGCCTTTCGCGCGGACGCCCGGCTGGCCGCGATCGGCGAAATCGGCCTTGATTTCTACTGGGACGCCGCTCCCCGCGACGTCCAGGCGCAGCTTTTCGCCGACCAACTGGCCCTGGCCAAGGAGCTCGGCAAGCCCGTGGCCGTCCACTGTCGCGACGCTTACGACGAGACCATGGCCATCCTGGCCGACGCGGGCTACCGCGACCGGCCGCTGCTGTGGCACTGCTTCGGCGGCGACGAGACCCAGGCCCGGGAGATCCTGTCCCACGGCTGGACGATCTCCATTCCCGGCCCGGTGACTTACGCCAAGAACGCCGCCTTGCGACAGGCCGCGGCCGCCATCGACCTGACGCGCCTGCTGCTTGAGACCGACTGCCCTTACCTCGCTCCCGAGCCTTACCGGGGCAAGCGAAACGAACCCGCCTATCTGGTCTTCACCGCGCTCGCCGTGGCCGCCCTCAAGAATCTCGACCCGGCCGTGGTCTGGCGGACGACCGGGGACAATGCGCGGCGGTTTTTCGGGGTGTAGACGGGGAGCGCTCCGGCCCCCTCGTCAAGGGGTTGCCTCCGGCTTGCCGCATCCTCCCCCGTCTGGACACCCGCCCCCGGGCCGGGTTACTCCGCTGGGGGGGAGCATCGCATGAACGACACCGCACGCGAGCGCGCGAAAGCGCTTCTTGGCCGCATCTTTGTCGCCGACGCCCATTTCGACCTGGCGCCGGACCTGGTTTTCCAGCACGAGCGCGGGGCGCAAAAGGTCGTCGAGAAGCAATTTCTCTCCGATTTCCGGGCCGGTTCGGTGAATCTGGTCGTGTCCTCGATGTTTCTCGAATCGTATTTTCTGCCCGAGCTGGGGCTTAGGCGCTCGCTCGACATGGTCGCCAGCGTGTACCGGGAGATACGCGAATCCTCGGACCACTTCCGTTTTTGCCGCTCGCCCGAGGACGCCCGCGCGGCCCGCGACAGCGGCCAGGTGGCCATCGCCCTGTCGTTTGAGGGCGTCGAGCCCTTGCAGGGCGACCTGAACCTCTTGCCCGTATTCTACGAACTGGGCGTGCGCGGCGTCGGCCTGGCCTGGAGCAGGCGCAACCCGGCCTGCGACGGCGCGCATTTCGCCCCTTTGGAGGAGGGCAGGCCGGGCGGACTGACCGCCTTCGGGATCAAGCTGTGCCGGGCGGCCTGGGACCTGGGCATGTGGCTGGACGTAAGCCACTTAAACGACGAGGGCTTTTCCGACCTCCTGGCCATCGCGGACGGGCCGGTCATGGCCTCGCACAGCAATTGCCGCGCTCTGGCTTCGTCCATGCGCAACCTGACCGACGACCAGATCCGCGCCCTGGCCGCCGTGGATGGGCTCGTCTGCGTCAACAACATCGCCCCCTTCATCAAGGACGACTGGCGCGAGCGGCGGCTTGGACCGGCCGATCTGCTCGATCACGTGGACCACGCGGTCGCTCTCGTGGGCGCGCGCCACGTCGGGCTGGGTTTTGATCTGCTGGACAAGTTTGCGGACTACTTGAATATGGACGACGCGCCGAAAAGCTACGACGCGCTCGGCTCCCACGCCGGGCTGGTCGATTTTACGGCCGGGCTCATCGAGCGCGGCTACGCGGACAGCGACATCGAACTGATCTGCGGCGGCAATTTCATGCGGCTTTTCGCCGCCGCCGCCGTCCGAAAGAGCGCGTGAGGCGAGGGTGAGAGGGCGCGCCGGGAAGGGCCTGAGAAACGTTCTTTGCGCCGTCGCGGCGATCCTGCTTTTTTGCGCGGCCCAGGTTCCGGCCCAGGTCCCAGCTCAGGTTCGAACCGGCGGCGAACTGCGCCTGGCCTATCCCCACGATCCCATGACCGCCGACGTCCAGAAAAATACGGAATACTTCCTGCTGGGGCTCAACGTCTTCGACCGGCTGGTGGAATGCGCGCCCGGGCCGCCAGATCAAGCCGGGGCCACCGCCATCGCGCCCGGCTTGGCCGCAAGCTGGGAGATCTCCCCGGACGGGCTCGTCTACACCTTCCATTTGCGCCCTGGCGTGCGCTTCCACGACGGCTCGCCCCTGACCGCCGCCGACGTGGTCTACACCATCGACCGCATGTGCGATCCCGCGACCAAGGCCTTAAACACCGCCATTTTCGAGTACGTGGCCGGAGCCCGGCAGCGCCTGGAGGGCCAGGCGGCCGCGACATCCGGAGTCGCCGCCCTGGACGCGCTGACCGTGGAAATCCGGCTCGTGCGCCCGTTCGCGCCGTTTCTGGCCCTGCTCGCCAGCCCCCAGGCCGGGATCTACTCCGAGAAATTCACCAAAGCCGCGGGCGAGCGCTTCGGCCTGACCCCGGAAACCACTTGCGGCACCGGACCGTTCAAGCTCGCGCGCTACGTCCACAACAGCGACCAGCGCCTCGTGGCCAACCCGGATTATTTTCGCGGGCCGCCGCTGCTCGACGCCATCGGCGTGCGCGTGAGCGCGGACCCGGAAACCCTGCGCATGCTGTTTGAGGCCGGCGAAATCGACCTCTTCGACATGGATTTCGCCCCGACCCAGCTGGACTATTTCGAGGCCTCGCCCAAATGGCGCGGCCGCCTGGTCCGCGCTGCGCGCGTGGGCCTGTATTACCTGGCGATCAACAACGCGAAAAAGCCCTTCAACGACGAACGCGTGCGCCGGGCGCTGCAACTGTCCATCGACCGCCGGCTGATTCTCGACAAGATGTTCTCCGGCCAGGGCGCGCTGGTTGGCGGCGTCATGGCCCCCGGGCTGGCCTGCTTTGGCCCACGGGCCCCGGATCTGGCGTTTGATCCCGCCTTGGCGCGCAAGCTTTTGGCCGAGGCCGGTTATCCGGATGGCGCGGAGGCCGAACTGGTCCAGGTCGCCGGCTGGCCGGCCGCCTGGGCGGACCTGGCCCAGGTCATCGCCGCCCAGGCCGCAAAAGGCGGCTTCCATGTCAAAATCAGACCCTTCGACGAGGCCGCCTTCCTCTCGACCCGCATGTACGGGGACGCTCCGCTCTATTTTCAGGTCTGGTCGGCGGATTACAACGATCCGGACAATTTCTTCCACACCTTCTTCAGCGCTTCGGGAACCAAAGTCCGCTCCATCAATCTCGCCGACGCCGGCGCCCTGGACGCGGTGGAAACCGCGCGCTCCATCACGGACCCGGAGGCGCGCTGCCGGGCCTACCGCGAACTCGAGCGCCGCATCGTGGAGCAAGACGCGGCCTGGCTGCCGCTGTTCAGCCTGGACCACGTCTTTGTCCTGGGGCCGCGGGTGGAGAGCTTCGCCGCGCCCTGGAACGGCTGGAGCGACATGTCCCACTTCGCGACCGGAGTCGGCCGGCCGGGGCCGCCATGACGCGCTTTATCCTGACCCGCCTGCTCGGCTCGCTGCCCGTGCTGCTTTGCGTGACCGCGCTGCTGTTCGCGCTGCTGCAAGTCGCGCCCGGCGACCCGGCCACGCTCATGATGAAGGAACACGCCGACCCCGAAGTCGTCATGCGCCTGCGCGCCGGGATGCATCTTGCCGATCCGCTCTGGAAACGCTACCCGCGCTTCGTCTGGGCCGCGCTGCACGGCGATCTCGGCCAGTCCTACAAACTCGGCCGTCCGGTCGCCGGGATGATCCTGGAAGCCCTGCCCAACACCGTCGCCCTGGCCCTGTGCGCCTTGCTCGTCTCCTGGCTGCTCGGCGCCGCGGCAGGAACGCTCGCCGCCCTCAAACCCGGCGCATTCATCGACCGGCTGGTCATGGGCCTGTCGCTTACCGCAGTCTCAACCCCGGTCTTCTGGTCCGCGCTGCTGCTGCAATGGTTTTTTGCCGTCAAACTGGGCCTGCTTCCGGTTTCGGGCTTCTTCGGTTTCAAATACCTGATCCTGCCGAGCCTGACGCTCGGCTTGGCCTCGGCCGGAACCGTGGCCCGGCTCGCCCGCGCCAGCCTGCGAGAAGCCATGGACGCGGACTACATCCGCACCGCCCGGGCCAAAGGCCTGACCGAACTGGCCGTTCTCACCCGCCACGCCCTCAAAAACGCCCTGCCTCCCGTGCTGACCGTCATGGCCCTGCAAGCCGCCAGCCTGCTCTCCGGCGCGGTCATCACCGAAACCGTCTTCGCCGTGCCCGGCGTGGGACGGCTCAGCGTCGAAGCGATCATGGCCAGAGACATGCCGCTCTTGCAAGGCGCGGCGCTGACCGCCGCCGTCATGGTCATCCTCGGCAACCTGGCCGCCGACGTCCTGGTCGCGATCGCCGACCCGAGAGTAAGGAAAGATTGGGGGAAACTTTTGTGAACAAAAGTTTCCCCCAAACTCCCTTCAAAAAACTGTATTCGCGCCGGGATTTCGTCGCCGCGCAGCGGCGACGAAATCCCGGCGAAATCAGGTCTTTGAAAAGGGTTCGGGGGGAACGGTTTTGACGGACGAAACCCCAATTCTTCCCGCCGAGGGGGTCCGGGGGGTTCAACTGCGCGTTGCGAAGGTCTTCCTTCGCTTACTCGCAGTTAATCCCCCGGTGGGGTTCCAAGGGGCAAAGCCCCTTGGTCCCTCCGGTCCTTACGCCCGGGCTTTGGCCGCGTTGGCGCGCGACCGGGTGGCGACGGCGGCGGCGCTGGCCGTCGCGGCGGTTTGTCTGGGAGCGCTTTGTGCGCCCTGGATATCGCCCTACGATCCGAACGCCGTGGATCTCGCGCTGCGCAACCTGGCGCCCGGCTGGTCGCACTGGTGCGGCGCGGACGCGCTCGGCCGCGACGTGCTCACCCGCATTCTTTACGGCCTGCGGGTTTCGTTGATCGCGGGCATCCTGCCGAGTCTGGGGGCCATGATTCTGGGCGCGCTGCTCGGCGTCGCCGCCGGATATCTGGAGGGCGCGGCCGGTTTTTGCATCATGCGTCTGTGCGATGCGGCCATGGCTTTTCCGTCGCTGCTGCTCGCCATGGGGCTCATGTACGCGCTTGGTTCCGGGCTTTCCAACATCTGCCTGGCCATCGTGCTGACCTGCTGGACCGCCGCCGCCAGGGTGGCCCGGGCCCGGACGCTGTCGCTGAAGCAGCGCGACTTCGTGCTCGCGGCCAAGGCCATGGGGCTGCCCGCGCGGGCCGTCGCCTTGCGCCACATTCTGCCCAACTGCCTGCCGGCTCTGGTCGCCTTGTGGGGCGTGGGCATTCCCGAGGCGATCCTGTTCGAGGCCGGGCTCTCCTTTCTCGGCCTTGGCGCCCAGCCGCCGGACACGAGTCTTGGGCTCATGGCCGCCGAGGGCAAGCGCTATCTTTTTTCCGCGCCCTGGATCAGCATCGCCCCGGGCGCGGCCATCCTCGGCCTGACGCTGGCGTTTAACTTTCTCGGCGACGGACTGAGCGAGGCTCTTGACCCCAAAAGCGCGGAGCGGCCGTGAGCGCGCCCCTGCTCGATGTGGCCGGACTGTGCGTGGCCGTGCCGGCGCCCGGGGGCTGGCTGCCCGTGGTCGAGGACGTGGGCCTGCGCGTTACGGCGGGAAAAGTCTGCGGGCTGATCGGCGAATCCGGCTGCGGCAAGACCATGACCGCGCTCGCTTTGCTTGGCATGGAAGGCTTTCAGGGTTGGCGGCGCACCGGGGGCAGGGCGCTTTTTGACGGCCGCGATATTTTCGCGCAGGACGCGGCCGCCTGGCGCGCGTTTCGGGGCGCGGGCGCGGCCATGATCTTCCAGGAGCCGCTCAGCGCGCCCAATCCCGTGCTCGCCTGCGGCCGCCAGGCCGCCGAGGTTCTCACCGCCCACGGTCTGGCGGGCCGGGCCAGGGCCAAGGCGAGGGTGCTCGAACTGTTTGAGCGCACCGGCCTGCCGGACCCGCATTTCGTCTGGAGCGCCTATCCGTTCGAGCTTTCCGGCGGCCAGCGCCAGCGGGTCATGATCGCCATGGCCTTGGCGGGCGGCCCCAAGCTGCTCGTGGCCGACGAGCCGACCACCGCGCTCGACGTGACCGTCCAGGCCCAGATCGTGCGCCTGCTGCGCCAAACCGTGGACGAATCCGCCATGGGCCTGGCGCTGATCACCCACGATCTGGGCGTGGCCGCGCAGCTGTGCGACGACATCGTGGTCATGTACGCCGGCGAGGTGGTCGAGAGCGCCGATGTTTTCAGCTTCTACGCCGCGCCGGCCCATCCCTATTGCGCCGGGCTGCTCGCCTCGCTGCCCTCGCGAGGGGCGGGCGGTTTCGGCGGCATCGAGGGCGCCGTGCCCGCGCCGGGCGACATGC
>JADFXV010000064.1 GCA_015233395.1 Desulfovibrionaceae bacterium | reverse complement strand
GGGGTACCGACCACCGGCACCGGCGGCCATCCTCCCCCCGGGGGGAGGATGGCCCTCAGTCCAGCCCCAGCCCGTTATGCTTCAGTGACTAACATTGGGGTTGGTACATAAACTGGGGGCAGGTCAGTTTAGTTAACGGGACAGACACCAACATGCAGTTGCCAAGCGGTGGCGCGAATAACGGCAATCCCATGCTTCCGCAGTCTAAATCCAATCTTCAAGGAGCTTTGGATGCTTACGGTACGGGCAATGCTGGAAATACAACCAATTCAGCCAATGCAGGAAATACAGCGGGTGCGGTTAATGGTGGGCCTCAAACTGCGAGTACACAAACAGCGCCACCTGTTCCATCAGACCAATCACAAGGGAAATCACTTCAGGAATTGGCGCAGGCAAATCAATCTCCATCACAAATAGTAAACCTTTTTGCAGGTGGTTCGTAAAACTCCTAAACCCAGTTTTAATATTTCAGCCCGGTCAGTTATTGCTGGTCGGGCTTTTTGTTTGTCGGTCAGTAAGAGTATATTTTGTCCAAATGCGAGGTAATCTCAATAGTCGAACACGCAGAACGTCCGAACTTCCGCCCAGATATCGATCCTGATTCCCCGCCAACAGCCACTGGATAATCGGCGCGGTTTGAGGTAGATTGGCCTATGGGGTGAGGGAAACACGGTAATACAGCGATGAAGTCGCCGTGTCCCATGGGTGTTATTATAGCGAGCCTATTGACTTTAGCTATTAATTTAGAGGCTTAGAGTCCAGCGGGGAAACCCTTGCGGGTTCGAGTATCGTCTCTCGCGCCAACCATTAATTTATGCTCCCGGCAATACCTCAGGTGCAGTCATCTTGATTGATTTCGCCATATCCCTTGCGATCGTCTCCGAACTCGCCTTGTGCATCGTCTCGATTGGCCTGCGCGTGCGTTCCCTTGGCCGGTCCACGCCCCACGCCTTCGCCTGCGCCGCGATCCTGACCATGGCCGCTTGGTCCGTGGCCGCGCAAACCGTTCTCATCATCGGCCGGCCCGATCTGTATTATTTCGTCGATGCGGGCATCGTCGTTTTTTGCCTGGCCACACTGCGCCAATATCGCAATCAACTCGGCGCGGCAACAGGTGATCTCAGGCTTTTTTTAGCCGGCTGGCGAGAATTTCCGCTCTTTCTCCTGATAATCGCCATCTGTTATCTTGCTGTACAAATGTTGCTCGTGCCCCCGGCGAATACCGATGGCCTCGACTACCATCTTCCGCGCGTATTGCTCATGATACGAGAAAAAACTTTGATTCTCGAACACTATAATAATATGCGCTAGCGTGCTTTTCCTGTTGGATATGATGTTTTATTTTTTCCATTTTTACGTTTCAATACCGATTTTTCTCTCGAAATATATAGCTTTATAAGTTATTTAGTGGTGGCAATTGGTTCATATTCTATTGCCTTTGAAATATCAAAGTCGAGAAAGACTTCCATTGCAACCATGTTTGTCATCGCTTCGTCGACGAAGATTGTTCTTCAGTCCCTCTCTGTAAAAAATGACATTCTCATTGGAGCAATCTGCATTACGCTGCTCATGTCGGTCTTGAATTTGACTCAAGAGAAAGCGAGTGACAAACATGCATCGTCATTCGACCTTTTTTACATTTTCGCTGCGTCCAGCTTTGCGCTCAGCGTCAAATACTATTTTGCCGCGTTCCTGGTCGTTTTTTCCGCCGCATTCTTCGTGGCCAATGCGGACCTTCGCCCGGCGGGATTGACCGCGCGCTTGAGGCGATATGGGAATGCCCAAAACGCTTCGTTGATCTTGCTGGCTTTCGCCTCTTTCTGTCTTACCATGATTTACGCGTGGGCCAATTTCCGCCGCTTTGGCTCCCCGTTCGGACCGGAGAGCTTCGTTCAATCCCATAATAATCAGGATGGAATCGCCGGGGCGTTTTTGAACGCGCTGCGCTATGCCGCCGAACTCATCGACCTGCCGATCAAAAACATGACGGAAGGGCTCGTGAGCATTGTGAACCACGCTGCTGGTCCTAGCAGCCGGATAGGCACCTTGTTTGATTTTGCCATCGACGCCGACTTCTCCCGTCGCTTTAGGCGCCCCAATGAGGACTTTTGCACCTTCGGACTCCCGGCCACCTTGGTCGCCTTCGCTGCGACCATCTTCGCCGTTTTCCGCGCCCGGGGGTATATCCGTCGTGCAGCGCTGATTCCCCCCGCGCTGTTTGTTTGTTTTTGCTTCACCCTTGCATGGATGCCATGGAACCTTCGGTTCTTCAGCTTGATTTTCGCGTGCGCCGTTCCGTCCGTGGCCTTTCTCCTCGATTCCCTGTCGCGTCGCCGGCTCGTTCTTATCTGCATCAGTTTGCTTGCAGCCGCCAATCTCGTCTTCGCGCTCGCCTTCAATGAGTATTACGGGCTTTTCAATCCATACCCGGGGGTGTTTCAAGGCGGATCGCCCGGGCCGTTTCCCTATTGGCTCCACATTGCGACGAACCGGCTCGATTTTTACAACGCCAAGACCGGTTTCGCCATGAAACAGTTTGTCGCCGATATCCGGGACTGCAAGGGTATTTTGTTCGTAGGCGATCAGGACTCGCATCTGTTTCCTCTTCTCTTGGCCGCCCAAAACGTCAAGTGGCGCTTGGAATTGCCGGGCTCATCGGGGTTGTTCCCGGCTCAGGGCGTTTTGCCTGCCGCCGGCGCGCCTGGCGGCGATCCGCGGGATCAATATGATTTGATCGTGACTGATAAAAAATCACTGACGAGCCTTTCCAAAATCGCTCCCGATTCCATCGCCATCAGCAGTTTGGACGCAGATTTGATTTTCCTCAAGCGTGTTGGCGCCGGCATGCGGATCGATGACTCGCGGTCTTTCGACATGAGCCGGCTCAGGGTCCAGGCTCAAGCCGACGGACTGAGCGTTTGCCCGCTAGGCGGGTCCACATTGCTCATGCGAATGACCAACGCCTCGGATAAGGCGTTCGTGCGTCCGCTCGACTTCAATGCTGAAGACTCAGCGAGGATTGTCGTCGTCCGCGCCCGCGCCGGCGAGGACAATCAGGCTCTGGGAGAAGCGGCTTTGCCGGCGATCCTCGGACCAGGGGAATCCGTCGACATCGATATCCCCTTGCAAGCGATGACATGGCGTCCGGCGGTCATTGTCGGGATTCTCGGCAGCGTCCGAATGGGGGGGGTATTTATCGCAAGCGACGATCCGTTTTTCACCGGTCATATCAAACCGGAACTCAGCGAATGCCTGAAAATCCGGATACGGTGAACGGCCGGGGGGCGCGATGCGGCTATTTCCCCGTCCCGCGCCGCCATCAGGAACTCTTCAGCCGGTCCACCAGTCCCTTCAGGGAGCCGGCCATGGTCGTCAGGTGTTCGACGGAAGTCGCGGCGCTGGCCATGCCTTCGTCCGTCTCGTCGGCGATGCGCTGGACTTCCTGGGCCAGTCCGGTGATTTCGCGCGCCGTCTCGGCCTGCTCCCGCGAAGCCGTGACGATGTCCTTGGAGCACGCGGCGCTGCGGCGCGCCAGGGCGACGATCTGAGTCAAGGCGCCGCCGGATTCGTTCACCAGTCCGGCCGCTTCCTGGATCAGGCCGATGGATTCGGTCATGCGCTCGATGTTGTGTTTGGCCGAATCCTGGATCGCGTTGATCTTTTCGTCCACGTCGCGGGTGGCCAGCATGGTCTTCTCGGCCAATTTGCGCACCTCGTCGGCGACCACCGCGAAACCGCGCCCGGCGTCTCCGGCCCGGGCCGCTTCGATGGCCGCGTTGAGCGCCAAAAGGTTCGTCTGGTCCGCGATGTCGCTGATGACCGCGAGAACCCGGCCGATGGATTCCGATTGCTGGCCGAGCTCCTGCATGGTGATTCCCAGGTCCGAAGACACGCCGGCCACGCGGTGGATCGAGGCCACCGACTTTTCCACCACCTTCGCCCCGGCCAGGGCCTTTTCCTCGGTCGACGACGCTTCGGCGGCAGCCGATTCGGCGCTGCGGGAGATGAGCATGACCGAGTCGTTCATGCTTCCCATGGCCGAGGAGGTCCGTTCGGTCTGATCTTTCTGGTGCTTGGCCCCCAGCGCCACCTGCTCGACCTGGGTCGAAAGGCGTTCGGAAAAATCAAACAAACCCGCGGCGATGCCGCCGGCCTCGGCGGCGACCTCGCGCAGGTTTTCGGATTGGGTCAGGGCCAATTGCTGGCTTTCGACAATCGACGTCAGATCCATGTAGGTGGAAATGCCGCCGATCATCTTTCCGGTGAGATCGTTGAGTTGACAGCGGTCGGCGCGCACGTTCACCTTGCGCCCCGCGCGGCTGGTCAGGACCGTGTCGGCGCTGGAGTTCCACTTTCCCGAGCGCATGAGCCGCACGATCTCGGTCTCGCGTCCCGCGTCGTCGTAGAAGAATTCCCCGGTCGTTTTGCCCACGAACGCTTCGGGACTCCCGGCAATATCCAGCAGATTAAGGGCCGGCTGGTTGACGAAGGTGATATCGCCCTTGATGTCCACGGTGAGAAAGGGCTGCCGAAAGCCCCTCATGACGCTGTGGGAAAACCCGAGGCTGCTCTTGAGTTCGTCGGTCATGACGGTCAGATTGCGTTTGAGCGCTTCAAATTCCCGGGCATATGAGCCGGTAAGAACCGCGCTGAAATCTCCGGCGGCGATTTTTTGCGAAAAGTCGATCATGGCCGCGAGCGGACTGCCGATTCTGCGGTTGATAAACAGGACCGTGGCGAGCAAAATGGCGAAAATCAGCACGGCGACCCCCAAAAGGATCTGCCTGGCCCCGGCCGCATCCTGTTGCTGCGACTCGTAGGACGCAGTGAAGCGCGCCTTTTGAACTTGAATCAAATCGAGCACTTGGGCCTTGATTTCCCGCCACAGGGGCGTCTCTTTCTCGTTGAGGGCGGCGATCGCCTCCGGGGAGCGCTTGTTCGTGGCCAAATCGAGGATCTCGCTTTTGACGGCCTGGATCGCCTTCCATTTGCCCTGCAACTCTTCGAGCCGGCGGGGATCGGCCCCGAACGGCCCCAGGGTCAGCGCCTTGGCGTTGGCCGCGATAAAGGCCCGGTCGGCCTCGTCGAAGTTTTTGCGGGCCTTGTCGTCGCCGGGATTGAAAATAATATTGCGCAGCGCCTGTTCGGTCTGCAGTCCCTGCGCCCACATTTCATGCAACAGAAAACTTGTCTCGCCTTCCACCTTGATCACCCGTTCGATGGTTCCCGAGGATTTCGCGGTGGAATGCATAAACAGGGCGATGGTGGAGGAGAATCCGATAAAAGCTATTATTACAAGAACTTGAAGACTATGCTTGATGGAGAGGCGAACATCCATGGATTGATCCTCTTTGGATTGTGATGGTGAGAACCCCAAAGCCCGCCCCGACTTTTGCACAACTCTCTCGGGGAGCGCAATACGCAAGGGTGGCGCGGCCGCGGGATCGTCGCATCGCAGCGCGGACCCGGCCCCGAAGCCGGACCGTCGCGAGGAGAATTTCTTCGTTTGCGCCCGGCTCGCCCGGCAGGGCTAGCCCGCCTGCTTCTTGACCAGGATGAGCGAGAAATAGGAAGGGTTGTCCTCCACGTCGCCAAGGCCCACATTGATCCGTTCCCCGGGCATGCCGAGTTTGGTGACGAAGCGCGCATTTTCCTGAAGGCCCATCTCGGAGAGCAGGTCGCGAATCCGGGGCAGGCAGCGGTAGGCCTTGAGGATCGCGGCGCTGTCCACGGCCTGAAGCACGGCGCGGATCGCGCCGGTCTCGGCGACTCCGGAAACGACCGCGAAGGACTCCCCCGACTCGGCCAGGGTCTGTCCGGCGGCGGCCGCCGCCGCCTGAGGCGCGGTGATGCCGGGCACGGCGACGACTTTCGCCGCGGGATCGAGGGCGAGGACCGCCCGGCGCAGGTACCCGAAGGTGCTGTAGGTCATGGGGTCGCCGAGAGTCACGAAGGCGGCGTCCCTGCCTTGGCGCAGGGTTTCAAGCGTCAGTGCGGCGTTCGCCCGCCAGGCCCTTTGCAGCGCGGCCGGGTCGCGGGTCATGGGGAAATCCAGGCGCACTACCGGGGTGTTCTCCGGCAGATGTCCGGAGGCGATGGCCAGCGCCAGGGAATAGTCGTTTTTGGTCGAGGCGGCGGCGAAGACGACGTCCACGCCGGCCAGGATTTTAACCGCCTTGAGGGTGACGAGGTCCGGATCGCCCGGCCCCATGCCCAGGCCGTACAGGGTTCCTTGGGTGTCGTTCATGTGTGTCGCTCTATCGATCGGCGGCCGCTGCGGGGCGCGGGCCGGTTACAGGTTGCCGCGTTCGCCCGGCGCGAACAGGGCCTGGGCGACGCCGGCCAGGGGATGTTTGATGACGACGGCGGACGTTTCATAAATCGCCTCGATGACCTCTTTGGTGAAAACAGCGGCCGCGCGGCCCTGCGCGGCCACCCGGCCGTCCTTGAGAAAAACCATGCGGTCGCAATACAGGGCGGCCAGATTGAGGTCGTGGACGGCGATGACCACGGCCGCGCCCTGGCGGCATTTGCGCCGCAGCAGGTCGTGGATTTCGATGGCCCGGGCCGGGTCAAGGCCCGAGGACGCCTCGTCGAGCAGCATGATTGGCGCCTGCTGGGCCAGGGCGCGGGCGATGAACACGCGTTTTTGCTCGCCGCCGGAGAGCTGGTCGATCGCGCGCCCGGCCAGATGGGCGACGCCCGCCTCGCGCAGGGCGTCTTGCGCGATGGCTTCGTCGCGCGGTCCGTATCCGGAAAAGGCCGGGGCCTTTGCATAGCGGCCCATGAGCGCCACGGTCAGGGCGCGCGGCCCGAAGGGAACCTCGATGCGTTGCGGCACGACGGCGATCAGCCCGGCGCGCTCCCGGTCGGTGAGCGAAAGCACGTCCCGGCCGCCCACGGTCACTTTGCCCGAGACGGGCGCATGGACGCCGGCCAGGACGCCAAGCAGGGTGCTCTTGCCCGCGCCGTTGGGACCGAGCAGGCCGAGCATTTCGCCCGGCCGCGCGCTGAGCGACACGCCGCGCAGCGCCTCGCGGCCGGGGTAGCCTGCGCAAATATCCACGGCTTCGAGCACGCCCGCCGCGCCGGTCATGAGCGCCCCAAAGCCCGCGCGCGCAGGAGCAGGCAAAAAAAAGGTCCGCCGAGCAGCGCCGTGACCACCCCGGCGGGCAATTCCGCGCCGTGGGGCAGAATCGTCCTGGCGAGCACGTCCGACCAGACCAGCAAGACGCCGCCGAGCAGAGCGCTGGCCGCGAGCAGCGGCCGGTGTTCGCTGCCGAGCGTAAGCCGGACCAGGTGCGGCACGATCAGCCCGACAAAGCCGATCACCCCGGCCACGGCCACCGAGGCGGCGGCGAGCAGGCTCGCCCCGATCAGGAGATAGAGCCGCACCCTCGCGGCGTTGACGCCGAGCATGCGGGCCTGGGTCTCGCCGAGGGCCAGGATGTCGAGTTCGCGGGAATAGCGCGCGACAATGGCCAGCCCGGCCAGAAAATAGGGCAAAAACACGGCCAGATGGCCGAAGCCGCGTCCGGCGAAGCCGCCCATGAGCCAATAGACGATGCTGGCCACGGAGTCCTCGCCGAGCGACTTGATGAGCGAGATCAGGGCCGAGAGGAAGGTGGCCGTGACGATGCCTGCCAAAACGAGCGTTTCGCGGCGCGGCGCGCCGCTGGCGGCGGCCCCGTCCCCGGCCAGGGCGATCACGGCCGCAAGCGCCGCCATGGCTCCGGCCAGGGCGGCCAGGGGCGTCGGGTCGAGCCCGAGCGCGGTCAGCCAGGGGATGGACGAAAGCCCGAGGAATATCGCCAGCGAGGCCCCGAAGGCCGCGCCCGTGGACACGCCCAGGGTGAAGGGATCGGCCAGGGGATTGCGCAGGAGGCCCTGGTACACGCCGCCGGACAGCCCGAGCGCCGCTCCGACCAGCCAGCTCAGGGCGCAACGCGGCAGACGGATGTCGCGCACGATGGCCACGAGCGCGGGATCGATCCCGGACGTCTCGCCGCTCAAGGCCCCGGCCAGGATGCGCACGGCCGTCAGCGCCGGCACGCGCGCCGGTCCGAACAGGCAGGCCGCGAACACCGAGACCAGGCCAAGCAGCGCCAAACCGGCCAGGACCGGAAACAGGAGCGGCCGGCCGGTTTTGTCGCAAGCCGGAAAATCAGCGCTTGCCATGGACTTGAGCTGCGGCGGCGATGGCCGGGAAGGTTGCGGCGTGAAATGCGCCGGGCAGGGAATCGGCCCTGCGGCGGGATCGGGGTTGAAACGGTATAGCGGGCGAACCGGGCGTATTGGCCCGGGCAAACGGTCCAAGCGGGATATGGGCGGCAAGCAGGCGTTTTCGCGCCCCCGGGAATGATCGCATGCGGCGTCTCTCGCACCGGCCCCGGGGGATGGGCCGAAAAAAATCCCTGTGAGCGGCGCCGGGCCGCGCAAAGGGAATCCGGAGACGTTCCTTGCGTCGTCTTGCGGCAAAACCCCCGTTGCCGCGCAACATGCCCAACGCGGCTTACGGCAGGTCTTCTGGCTCACCCCACCTGGACCGCCTTCCCGCACTGGGCAGTGGCGCAAAAGGTCCAGGAACAAACCCGGGGTTCACAGCGGCGGGACCGCTCCCGATTCGCACGGGATTCCCTATTAAGCAATGCTTGCGCCGTAAGCGCCAATCCGAGTCTTTAGCCGCCAAGGCGACGGCTGTCAAACCGGACTCGAGCCGGATGAGCGGGAATGAATGAATTGGGGGGAAGAACCTTTTTTAAAAAAAAGGTTCTTCCCCCCAAACCCCCCCATCTCCCAAAAAACTTTAAAGTTTTTTGGGGAAGAGGGGTCTGGGGAGAAACCCCTTTTGTTCACAAAAGGGGTTTCTCCCCAGATTCTCTTATTCCAAAAAAACTTTACACTTTGGTGAACTCGGACTTGCCCGCGCCGCAGACCGGGCAGACCCAGTCTTCGGGCAGGTCTTCGAATTTGGTTCCGGGTTTGACGCCGCCGTCGGGGTCGCCCATGGCCGGATCGTATTCGTAGCCGCACACGCCGCAGATGTATTTGTCCATGCTGGTCTCCTTGTGGCCGTCTGGCCGATTTTCCGCCTTGCGCGGATCGTACGATGCTCTTAGCCGCTATCGCGCCGGCGCACAAGACGCCCGCGCGGCCGGCGGATCACCAGTTTTCCGCGCGGACCTCGAAATGGGCCTGGGGATGGGCGCAGGCCGGGCAATTGGCCGGCGCGTCGGTCCCGTCGTGGACAAAGCCGCAGTTGCGGCAGCGCCAACTGACCGGTTCGGATTTGTGGAAGACCCGGCCTTTTTCGATATTCGCCGCCAGGGCTCTGAAGCGCTCTTCATGGAAACGCTCGGCCACGGCGATGCTGGAAAAAATCGCGGCGATCTCGCCGAAACCTTCCTGTTTGGCCACGGCCGCGAAGTCCGGGTACATGGAGGCGCATTCGTGGTGTTCGCCGCCCGCCGAGCCGGTCAGGTTCTCGAAGGTGGAGCCGATGGTCCCGGCCGGAAAGGAGGCGGTGACGCTTGCCTCGCCGCCTTCGAGCAGTTTGAAGAGCCGTTTGGCGTGCTCTTTTTCCTGGTCGGCGGTCTCCGCGAACACGGCGGCGATCTGCTCGTAGCCTTCCTTCTTGGCCTTGGCCGCGAAGTAGGTGTAGCGGTTTCTCGCCTGGGATTCCCCGGCGAAGGCGGTCAGGATGTTCGTTTCGGTCTTGGTTCCCTTCAGTTTGCCCATGGTTTCCTCCCCAAAGATGCCGCTCCGGCTTGGCCGCAGCGTAAGTTGAAAACGGGACGCCGCTCGGCGCGATTTCCGCTAGCCCGGCGGGTCCGGCCCGTCAAGCCCGTCACGCCAGGCAATCGGGTCAAGCGGAAGTTCCCGGAATCCAGCCCGGCGCGCCTTCCGCGCTTACAGAACCTTGTCCGGAAAATTGGCCAGAAGCGCCGGTCCGTCCGGGGTGAGCACGCTTTCGGGGTGGAACTGCACCCCGACCCAGGGGCGGTCCATATAGCGCAGGCCCATGACTTCGTTGGCGTCGGTCCAGGCAGTCACCTCCAGGCGGTCCGGCGTCTTCTCGGCCTTGACCAGCAACGAATGGTAGCGGCAGACCTGCACGGGGTTCGGCAGGCCGGTGAAAAGCCCGTTTTCGCGGTGGGTCACAAGCGAGGTCTTGCCGTGCATGATCGTGTCGGCCACCACCACCGGCGCGCCGGCGAAATGTCCCAGGATCTGATGCCCCAGGCACACCCCCAGGACCGGCACGCTGGCCGGCAGGAGCGACAAAAACTCCAGGCACAAGCCGGCGTTCTCCGGCCGGCTCGGGCCCGGCGAAATGCACACCAGCGAGAGCGCGCCGCCGGCCGCAAGCTCAAGCAGTTCCGGGCGGTCGTTGCGCAGGACAACCGGGTCGCGGCCTTGCTGCTGGAAGGCTTGGACCAGATTGAAGGTGAAGGAATCGAAATTGTCAATGAGTAAAAACATCCAGCGCCTCCTTGCCGGTCAGGGCCAGCCCGACGGCCATGGCCTTGTTCTGGCATTCGGTCCATTCGCGCCCCGGATCGGAATCGAACACGATGCCGGCCCCGGCCTGCCAGTGCACCTCGCCGTCGCGCACCCACAGGCTGCGGATGGTGATGCCGGTGTCCATATCGACGCGGCCCTCGTCCAGGCCCAGCCAGCCGATGGCCCCTGCGTACGGGCCTCGGTCCGCATCTTCGAGAGTCCCGATCATCTCCATGGCCCGCACCTTGGGCGCGCCGCTGACCGTCCCGGCCGGGAAGGTCGAGGCGAGCACGTCCACCGCGTCCAGGCCCTCCTTGAGCCGCGCCGTGACGTAGGAGGTGATGTGCATCACGTGCGAGAAGCGCTCGACCTCCATGAATTTCTCCACCTTGACGCTGCCCGGGGCAGCGATGCGGCCGAGGTCGTTGCGGCCGAGATCCACGAGCATGACGTGCTCGGCGCGCTCCTTGGGATCGGCAAGCAACTCCCCGGCCAGGGCGGCGTCCTCGGTTTCGTCCGCCCCGCGCGGCCTGGTGCCCGCGATCGGACAGGTGGTCAATTTGCCGTCCTGGCAGCGCACCAGCAGTTCGGGCGAGGAGCCGAGCAGCGTCACCCGGGGCAGGCGCATGAAGAACATGTACGGCGAGGGATTGATCTGGCGCAGGCGGCGGTACATGTAGAACGGCTCGCCTTCGAAAGGCGCGGAAAAGCGGGTCGACAGGACCACCTGGATGGCCTCGCCGGCGTGGATCGCCTCCTTGGCCTCGGCCACGGCGGCCATGTATCCGGCTTGGCCCGGGCTGTGGTGGACCGGGCCGACCTTGGGCGGCTCCATCTCGCGGTAGATGGCCTTTTGGCTGAGCGCGGGCAGCTTGCGCGAGGTCAGGCTCAGATGGCAGCAGCGGTGCTTGAGGTGATCGAAAAGGACCACGTTGCCGGGCAGGACCAGGGTCGCCTCGGCTTTTTGCGGCGGCAGCGCGGCGGCCAATTTGGGTTCGAACATGCCGGCCAGGCCGTAGCCGAAATAGCCGCACAGGCCGCGCGTGATCGCCGGCAGGTTTTCGAACCCGGCCTCGGGCAGCACGCGAAGGCGTTTCATGGCCTGGCGCAGGCCGTCCAGAAAGGCAAGGCCGCTGAGTTCCTCAAGCGGTTTGAGCCGGTCGTCGGCGGCGCTCACGCGCAGGACGCCGTCGCGGCAGGCCAGGGTCAAAAGATAGTCCCAGGCCAGGATGCTGTGCCGCCCGAGCCTGCCGTCCACCTCGGCGCTTTCGAGTAAAATGCCCGGTCGATGGCCCACCAGCCCGAGAAACAGGCTGATCGGCGTCTGGACGTCGGCGGGCAGCCACTGTCCTTTTTGTTCCAAAGATATCCGCGTCACCGTGTCCCCCCTTTTGCCGGCGGCAAAGCGCCTCGCCCGAGGCCGGAAATAAAAAAGGCCGCAAGCGTCTCGCTCGCGGCCCTGTCCGGCGGTTGTATCACATCCCTATGTCACACCGCTCCACGGCCGCGAAAACCGGCGTCCCGCCACCAAAGCCCCCGCCACGAGCCGTGAGACCGGCCGGGGCGCGAGCTGGAAAGGGCAGTGGAGAAAGAAGCGTGCATGGAGGAAAAATATGCGAGGCGAAAGGAGTTGTCAAGGGCAAGATGCGACAGGGCATATGCCGCAGAGTGTCGCGTGCGGGGCGGAGCGGCTTCCCGCGCGGCGCGTTCGCTCGCCGCCGGCTCCCGGTCCGGGAACGAAATATGCGCAAGGCTCCGCAAAAGTGTAGACGTTCACGGGGTATTCGTGCATAAGGTATCGCGTGGCAAAGAAAGCTGTGCAGGCAACCTATGACGGAGAAACCGGACATGAAACGAAAACGGCTGTTGCGAAGCGTATATTGCGCCGGAATTTCGATTTTTTTCATGGCATGGTGCTTCCCGGCTTTTTTCGATGCGCCCCAGGCCGCGTCCAAGTCCCAGGCTCCGGCTGAGGGGTCAAAGACGATCGCGACGGCCGCCTACGGGTCGCCGACCGGCGCGCCGCCGTTTGATCCCGCTTCGTCGGCGTTCGTCCTGTCGGCCTGGAGCGACACGGGCCTGCGCCTGTTTTCCGACTGCGACGCCAAGTTCAGCCTGGGCGGGCCGCTCGTCACCCTGCGCGCCCAGCTCGTCAGACGCGGCCCCAAACCCGAGATCGTCGCCGGGGGCGTGACTCTGGAGTATGTCCTGGAGGACATGCAGGCCCCGGCCGCAGCCTCGCCGAGCGGACTTGCGTCTCGCGGCCAAATGAAAGCCGACGGCGGCGTCTTCGCCGCCGGAGGCATACCGGTCGCGCCGTACAACGCAAACGGAGAATACCAGCCCTATCCCCTGGTCCGGGTGGAAGCCCGCGACCCGGCCACCGGCGCGGTCCTGGCCGTGACCAAGGCGGTTGTGGCCAACAGCGCCAAATACGGCTGCGCCGCCTGCCACGGCGGCGACGCAAGCGTTCCCGGGATTTCCCCGGAGACCGCAGCCAGGATTCTGGCCGCCCACGACAAATTAAGCGCCACCAAGCTGGCCGCCGGGAAGGCCGAGGCCTGCGTCTCGTGCCATCCGGAAACCGGGGGCTCCGGGCCTGTGCCCCTGTCCGCCGCCATCCACGGCTTCCATGCGCAAAAGGTGAAGAATCTGGGCGAGCAGGCCTGCGCCGCCTGCCATCCGGCCAAGGCGCCGACGGTCTTTTCCCGCGACCACCACGCCGACCGGGGCCTTGCCTGCACCCACTGCCACGGCTCCATGGCGGTGCATGCCGCGAGTCTGCTGCTCGGTCCGGGCTCCTCCGGCGCCAAGAGCGCTCCCAAACTTCTCGCGCTGCTTGGCGACCCGGCCAAAACCGTCGCCCCGAGGACGCCTTGGGCGAACGAGCCTGAATGCTCGGGTTGCCACGATTTCAAAACCAGGCCGGTCGTCTCCGCCAGCGCCGCCGGCAAATGGAGCGAGGGCGCCAGCGCCCTGTACCACCTGCGCAAGGACGACGCCGGGGGACTGGCCTGCGCCGCCTGCCACGGCGCGGCCCACGCCACCTATCCTTGCGAAAATCCGCTCGGCCGCGACCGCGACAACGTCGCCCCCATACAGTACCAGGGTTTCGCCGGGCCGCTCGGCGCGAACGGTTCCTGCGCCGCCTGCCATACCCAGGCCATGGACCCGGCCGCTTCGGCGCACCACCCGATGCTCGCGCCCAAGGGAACCGCGGTACGGTTCCCGGCCGGCGTCGAACTCACCCGGGCCAAGGTGATTTTCCCGCATACGGCCCACGCCGCGCTCGATTGCCTCAAATGCCACCATGCCGGATACGTGGACGGCGGCTCGCTGAGCTGTTCCCAGGCCGGCTGCCACGACCAGGCAGACCCGGCGGGCGGCAATCCCCTGGCTTTCCGCAACGCCTTCCACGGCGAGGGCGCGAGTTGCTTCGGCTGCCACCAGGCCCGGCGCAAGGCCGGCCAGCCGTTCGGGCCGCTTCAGTGCGGCGGCTGCCACGTGATGAGTTAGACCGGCAGAGCCAAGGAGACACGCATGAGCATCACCAGACGCCATTTCCTCAAGATGTCCGCCGTGGCGGCCGGCGCGGCGACGGCGACCCCGGCCTTCGGCGGGCTCGGCTTCGATCTGACCCTGGTCCAGACCAAGTCCAGGGAACTCAAGACCGCCAAGGCCAAGGCCAGCAAGTCCGTCTGCTGTTACTGCGCCGTGGGTTGCGGCCTGATCGTCTCGACCGACCTCGCCAGCGGCCGCTGCATCAACACCGAGGGCGATCCGGACCATCCGATCAACGAGGGCGCCTTGTGCCCCAAGGGGGCCTCGATTTTCGAGATGGTCGAGGAAAGCCCCCGGGTGACCACGGTGCTGTACCGCGCCCCGCATTCGGACAAGTGGGAGGAGAAATCCTGGGACTGGGCCTTGCCGCGCATCGCCCGCAAGCTCAAGGACGCACGCGACGCCTCCTTCCAGAAAACCAACGTCAAGGGGCAGGCGGTCAACCGCACCCTGGAATTGGCCTCGGTCGGCAGCGCCGCCGTGGACAACGAGGAGGGTTGGCTGCACCAGGCCATGATGCGCGCCCTCGGGCTCGTGTACATCGACAGCCACGCCCGCATCTGCCACAGTTCGACCGTCGGCGCCCTGGCCGAATCCTTCGGCCGCGGGGCCATGACCAACCACTGGATCGACATCAAAAACAGCGACGTGGTCCTGATCATGGGCAGCAACGCCGCCGAGAACCATCCCATCTCGTTTCACTGGGTGACCCGGGCCATGGCGAGCGGGGCCAAGCTCATCCACGTCGATCCGCGCTTCACCAGGACCTCCTCCAAGGCCGACATCCACGCCCACATCCGTTCTGGTACGGATATCGCCTTTTTCGGCGGCCTGATGCTCCACATCATCGACAACAAGCTCTACCAGCTGCCCTACGTGTCCGAGTACACCAACGCCTCGCTGATATTAAACGACAAGTATTCCTTTCAGGACGGCCTGTTCTCGGGCTACGACGAGGCCCAGACGGCCTATGACCGCAAGACCTGGGCCTATGAATACGACGAGGCCGGCATTCCCAGGCGCGACCCGCAAATGGAGCATCCCCGCTGCGTCCTGCAACTCATGCGCGCCCATTACGCGCGCTACAACATGGACACCGTCTCGGGCGTGACCGGCATCCCCAAGGACAAACTGAAACTCGTCTGGGACACCTTCGCCGCCACCGGCAAGCCGGACAAGGCCGGCTCCATCATGTACGCCATGGGCCAAACCCAGCACACCGTGGGCGTGCAGAACATCCGTGCCCTGGCCATGATCCAGCTCCTGCTCGGCAATATCGGCGTGGCCGGCGGCGGGGTCAACGCCCTGCGCGGCGAGTCCAACGTCCAGGGCACCACGGACCACGCCCTGATTCCGGAGATCCTGCCCGGCTACCTGGCCATGCCCAAGGCGTCGCTTCCGACCCTGGCGGACTATCTCAAGGCCAACACGCCGGTGTCCAAAGACCCGCAAAGCGCCAACTGGTGGTCCAACTATCCCAAATACACGGCCTCCTATCTCAAGTCGGTCTACCCCGGAGCGACGCCGGAAACCGCCTACGAGTGGCATCCCAAGGTCGACGACGTGAAAATCACCGACTACATGTGGCTGTCCATCTTCGACCGCATGTCAAAGGGCGGCTATAAGGGACTGATTGTCCTGGGCCAGAACCCGGCCGCCGGCGGCGCGAACGCGGGCAAAAACCGCAAGGCCATGGGAACGCTGGACTTTATGGTGGCGATCAACCCCTTCCACAACGAGACCTCCAATTTCTGGCGCGGACCCGGGGTGGACCCGAAAACCGTCAAGACCGAGGTCTTCTTCCTGCCGGCCTGCCTGTCCATCGAAAAGGAAGGCTCGGTGACCAATTCCGGCCGCTGGATGCAGTGGCGCGAAGCCGGTCCCAAACCCATGGGGCAATCGAAGTCCGACGGGGACATCTTGCTCGCCCTGTGGAGCCAGATCCGCGCCTTGTACGCCAAGGAAGCCGGAGCCTTCCCCGAGCCCGTTCTCGGCCTGTACGCCGACTACCAAACCGGCGGAGCCTACGACTCGAACAAGCTGGCCAAGATGATCAACGGAGTCTTCCTCAAGGACGCGACGGTGGGCGGGACGGCGTATAAGGCGGGCAGCCAGACGCCGAACTTCACCCTGCTTGCCGACGACGGCTCGACCGCCTGCGGCAACTGGCTCTACAGCGGCTCCTACACCGAGGCCGGCAACCTGACCAACCGCCACGACCGCACCCAGACCCCGATGCAGGAGAATATCGGCCTGTTCCCGAACTGGACCTGGGCCTGGCCGCTCAACCGCCGCATCCTGTACAACCGCGCCTCGACCGATCCGGCCGGCAAGCCAACCAATCCGAAACGCGCGGTCATCAACTGGACCGGCGACAAATGGGAAGGCGACGTGCCCGACGGCGGCTACAAGCCGGGCGACAAGCTGCCCTTCATCATGCTCACCGAGGGCCGGGGACATCTGTTCGGCCCGGGCCGGGTCGACGGCCCCTTGCCCGAACACTACGAGCCCATGGAAAGCCCGCTGGCGGTCAATCCCTTCTCCAGCCGGCGCGATTCGCCCACGGCCCAGGTCTTCGCCGGCGAGCCGCACGCCGTGCGCGACCCGCGCTTCCCTTACGTCTGCACCACCTACCGCGTGACCGAGCAATGGCAGTCCGGGTCCATGACCCGCCAGACCGGCTGGCTGCGCGAATGCCAACCCCAGGGCTTCTGCGAACTCAGCCGCGCGCTGGCCGGGAAACTCGGCGTGGAAAACGGCGACCAGGTGATCCTCGAATCCCTGCGCGGCCTGGTCCAGGTCACGGCCATGGTCACCGAACGCATGCAGCCGTTCACGATCATGGGCGAGACCGTCCACGAGGTCGGCATCCCCTGGCAGTTCGGCTGGATGCAACCGAACGGCGGCAAGGCCGATTCGGCCAATCTGCTCTCGCCCTCGGTCGGCGACCCCAACACCGGCATCCCGGAGACCAAGGCCTTCATGGTCAACGTGCGCAAAGCCTAAAGGAGTTTGCCATGACTACCGGCAAAAGCTTTTTCATCGACCAGACCAGGTGCATCGCCTGCCGGGGCTGCCAGGTGGCCTGCAAACAATGGAAAAACCAGAAGGTCGTGGCCACCTCCCAGCACGGGAGCTACCAAAATCCCCCGGATCTGGACGCCTCGACGTTCAAATTGATCCGCTTCTCCGAAGTGCGCGTCGAGGGGATGCTCAAGTGGCTGTTTTTCCCGGAACAATGCCGCCACTGCGTCGATCCGCCCTGCAAAATGGCCGCGGACATGTACGACCGCGAAGCCATCGTCGTCGACAAAAACACCGGCGCGGTGCTCTACACCGAACGCACCAAGGCGCTCGATCCCTGGGAGATACGCAACGCCTGCCCCTACGACATCCCGCGCATCCACCCGGAAACCGGCGCGCTCGCCAAATGCAACATGTGCGTCGACCGGGTGGAAAACGGCCTGCTCCCGGCCTGCGTGAAAACCTGCCCGACCGGCACCATGAATTTCGGCGACCGCGACGCGATGCTCGCGCTGGCCGAAAAACGCCTGGCCGAAATCAAACCGTCCCGGCCCCAGGCCCAACTGGTCGACGCGCCCCATGTGCGGGTGCTCTTTTTGTGCGAAGTGCATCCGAGCATGTACTACAGCCACCTGATGGCCGAACCCGGACTGCGCCGGGCCGGAGCGGCCAGCCTGTCCCGCCGCGACGCGCTGCGCAAGCTGACCCTGATGGCGTAGAGGGGAGAGGGAGAGGGAGAGAGAAGAGGAATCACTGATGTGGTCGGGCGGGGAGCTGCAATGCCAGGGTTGGACCGCATGCGAGGCTGTGCGGCTTGAGGACAG
>JADFXV010000063.1 GCA_015233395.1 Desulfovibrionaceae bacterium | reverse complement strand
CGCGGCCCGGGCGAGCGGTTTCGGCGGCGTGCGCCCCCTGCCGGGCGCCGGGCAGCTGGCCGCGGCGCTCGCGGACCTTGGCCCGAACCTCGAATCCGGTTCGATCACGGTCTGGTACGAGAGCGTGGAGGCGGCCCTGCGTTCGATCAAGCTCGCCGGGGCGAGCAGCCTCGCCGGCCGGCCCCGCTTCGGCAAGACGCTCTACCGCAAGTTCCGCGAAGCTTACCTCGGCCTGTACGGCGCCGGGGGCCGCGCGCCTCTGACCTACGAAGTCATGTACCTCTGGGGCCGCGCGGACTAAAGACCGGCCCGCCTCTTCCCGTCTCCGGGATTCCAAAGGGCGCAGCCCTTTGGCCGCCGGAGGCTTTTCCCCGCGCCCCGCGTCAATTTTTCCCGGAAGTTTTTCCCCGCTCCTCGGATTTTCCCGCGCCGCCGGTCTTTTCTTTTGCCGGCGGATGGGCTAACGCTACTCGTTTCAAGTCGCGAAATGGAGGATCCCGTTATGCAATATAAAGCCACGGACGTTTCACCGGTCGCCGTCAAGGTCGAAGTCACCGTCGCCGCCGAGGAGGCTTCCGCCGCCTTGACCACGGCGACCATGCTTTTCAAGGGCCAGGCCGACGTCAAGGGTTTCCGCAAGGGCAAGGTTCCCACCGAAATCATCGAGCAGCGCTTCAGGAAGCAGATCGCCTCCGAGGCCACCAACGACCTGCTCAACGTCCACATCAACGAAATTCTGGGCGAGCTTGCGATCACGCCCCTGTCCGGCCTGGAAGTGGACGCCGGGCTGCTGGCCAAGGGCGAGGAGTTCAAATACTCCTTTTCCTTCGAGAAGGCGCCGGCCTTCGATTTGCCCGAGTACGCGGGCCTTTCCGTCGAAGAGGAGGAGACCGTCTGCGCGCCCGAGGAAATCGACAAGGTCATCGAGCGCATCCGGGGCAACGTGGCCGAGCTTGCGGCCGTCAAGGGCGACCGCGCGGCCGTGGACGGCGACGTGGCCATGGTCAGCTTCACGGCCTACGAGAACGGCCAGCCCGTTCCCGGCGTGCGGGCGGACAATTTCCAGCTCACCCTCGGCGAGGGCCAGGCCCTTCCCGAGTTCGAAGCCCTGGTCAAGAGCGTCCCCTCGGGCGGGCAGGGCCAAGGCGCCATGACCTTCCCGGCGGATTTCATCAACGAATCCCTGGCCGGCAAGACCGTGGAGATGCACGTCACCGTGCATCTGGTGAAGGAAAAGATTCTGCCCCCGGTCGACGACGATCTGGCCAAGAAGGCCGGCAATTTCGAGACCCTGGCCGCCCTGCGCGAGGCCATCGGCAAATCCTACGAGAAAAACCGCCAGGATCTCAACCGCGCCGCCGCCCAGAAGAAGCTGCTCGACGAGCTGCTCGCCAAGGTCGATTTCCCTTACCCGCCGCGCATGGTCGAGCACAACGTCGGCGGCATGTTCGAGGAATTCATCGACCGGCTGGAGCGCCAGGGCAAGAACCTGGCCTCCCTCGGCAAGACCGAGGCCGAGATCCGCGAGGAATTCCGGCCCAAGGCGATGGAGCTGGTCAAAATCCAGATCTTCCTTTTGGCCGTGGCCGCCAAGGAAAGCCTCACCGTCTCCCCCGGAGAGATCGACGCCGAGCTCAAGCGCATCGCCGTGAATTCCGGCCAGGACCTGATCAGCGTCAAGCAAATGTACGAGGAACGCAACCTGGTCGTGCCCCTCAAGGACCGGCTGCTGGCGGACAAGGCCATGGATCTGATTTACGGCAAGGCCAAGATCGTGCGCGTTCCGGCCAAGGCCGAGGAAGCGGCCGTCTAACTCCGGGCCGTTGACAATCTTGCCCCGGCGATTCATTATCGTTGCGTGAAGACATCAACCCGGCATCCCTTTGCCCGACAGGAGGCGGCAGCGCCCATGGCCACCATCCCGATAGTCATCGAAACCACCGGCCGCACCGAGCGCGCCTACGATATCTACTCCAGGCTGCTCAAGGACCGGATCATCATGCTCGGCAGCGCCATCGACGATTACGTGGCCAACGTCATCTGCGCCCAGCTGCTCTTTCTGGAATCCGAGGACCCGGAGAAGGACATCCATCTCTACATCAATTCCCCGGGCGGCTCGGTGACCGCCGGCATGGCCATTTACGACACCATGCAGTACGTCTCGCCGCGCATCTCCACGCTGTGCCTGGGCCAGGCGTCGAGCATGGGGGCGTTTTTGCTGGCCGCCGGCGCCAAGGGCATGCGCTTCGCCCTGCCCAACGCCCGCATCCTCATCCATCAGCCCATGGGCGGTTTTTCCGGCCAGGCCACGGACATCGACATCCACGCCCGGGAGATCCTGCGCCTGCGCGAACGCCTCAACGAAATTCTGGCCGAGCACACTGGCGCGGATATTGCTAAAGTCTCCCTGGACACGGAACGCGATTATTTCATGAGCGCCGCCGAGGCCGCGCAGTACGGCATCATCGACCAGGTTCTGGTGTCGCGGATCAAGGCCAAGCCCAAGCAGGAAGAAGACCAAGCCGGTCAATAGGACGGCGGGGAACTCCATGACCAAAAAGAAAACGACCATGCCGGCCGATTTATGCTGCTCCTTTTGCGGAAAGAACCAAGACGAGGTGCGCCGGCTGATCGCCGGGCCCGACGTCTATATCTGCGACGAATGCGTCTCGCTGTGCAATGAGATCATCGCCCAGGAATCCCTGAGCGACGACGGCGAGACCGGGAAACTTTTGCCGCCGGCCGAAATCAAGCGCCTGCTCGACGAATACGTCATCGGCCAGAATCAGGCCAAAAAAATCCTGGCCGTGGCCGTGCACAACCACTACAAGCGCGTGTTCCACTGCGCGGGCAAGTCCGGGGACGTGGAGCTCGACAAGAGCAACATCCTGCTCATCGGCCCCACCGGCTCGGGCAAGACCCTGCTCGCCCAGACCCTGGCGCGCATCCTCAAGGTGCCCTTCGCCATCGCCGACGCCACCACCCTGACCGAGGCCGGCTACGTGGGCGAGGACGTGGAAAACATCCTGGTGCAATTGCTCCAGAACGCCGACTACGACCTGGAAGCCGCGAGCAAGGGTATCATCTACATCGACGAGATCGACAAGATCGCCCGCAAGGGCGATTCCCCCTCGATCACCCGCGACGTCTCGGGCGAGGGCGTGCAGCAGGCCCTGCTCAAAATCATCGAAGGCACCGAGGCCAATATCCCGCCCAAAGGCGGCCGCAAACACCCGCAGCAGGAATTCATCCGGCTCAACACCTCCAATATCCTGTTCATCCTGGGCGGGGCCTTCATCGGCCTGGAAAAGATCGTGGCCCAGCGCCAGCGCGGCACGAACATCGGCTTCGGGGCCAAGGTCGAAGCCAGAAGCGAGAACAACATCAGCGAAATGCTCAGCCGCGCTCACCCGGCGGACCTGATCAAATTCGGGCTGATCCCGGAATTCGTCGGCCGCATCCCGATTTTGGCCTCGCTCTCCGACCTGACCGAAGACGATCTGGTGCGCATCCTGACCGAGCCCAAAAACGCCTTGGTCAAGCAATATCAAAAGCTCTTCGAACTCGACAAGGTGCGCCTGCGCTTCACCTCCAACGCCCTGACCTCCATCGCCCGCCGGGCCATCGAGCGCAAGACCGGCGCGCGCGGCCTGCGCAACGTGCTGGAATCGATCATGCTCGACATCATGTACCAGCTGCCCTCCCTGGAAGGCGTCAAGGAATGCGTGATCAACAAGTCCGTGGTGGACAAGGGCCTGGACCCGATGCTCCTGTACCACCAGGAAGCCAAGTCCGCTTAGGGACCGGCCGCGTTTGACATTTCGCCGCCGCGTCTTAATAACATGGGTCGCTCCCGGCGCCCCCGCCGATCCACCCCATTCCGCGCGCATCGCCGCGAGGAGGCTCAATGACCACTTTGGATGAATTCGCCATCGGCCAGCCGGACGAAAGCCGGATGCCGCTGATGAGCCTGCGGGAAGTCGTCATGTTCCCGCGCTCCATCGTTCCGCTGTTCGTCGGCCGCGAAGCGTCCATCAAGGCCATCGAACTGGCCGTGGCCCAATACGACAAGAAAATCTTCCTGGTCGCCCAGCGCGTGGCCGAAACCGAACGCCCGGGCCCGGACGACCTGTTCCGGGTCGGCACGGTCAGCAAAATACTCCAGATGCTCAAACTCCCGGACGGCACCATCAAGGTCCTGTTCGAGGGCCTCTACCGCGCTTCCTGGAGCGCCGACTACTCCAAGAGCACCTTCGACCCGGACCTGCCCCTGGTGAGCGTCGGCCGGCTGCCGGAAAAGGATTCGCGCAACCCCGAGGCCGAAGCCCTGGTCCGCACCATCCACGAGGCCCTGGAGCAATACGGCCGCATCAATAAAAAACTCGCCCCGGAAACCATCCTGGCGATCAATTCCCTGACCCTGCCGGGACGCCTGGCCGACGCCATCCTGCCCCACCTCAAGGTGGATTACCTCAAAAAGCAGGAAATCCTGGAGGAAGCCGATCCCCTGGCCCGCCTGGAACAGACGTACGGCCTGCTGCAAAGCGAAATCGAGATCTCCTCGATCGAAAAGAAGATCAAGAACCGCGTCAAGCAGCAGATGGAGAAAAACCAGCGCGAATACTATCTGAACGAGCAACTCAAGGCGATCCACAAAGAGATGGGCCGCGACGAGGACCCCTCGGCCGAGGTCGGCGAATTCGAAGAACGCCTGGCCGCCAAGGACATGCCCGAGGAAGCCAGGGACAAGGCCATCAAGGAACTTAAGAAGCTCAAACAGATCCCGCAGTCCTCGGCCGAATACACGGTCGTGCGCAACTACCTGGAATGGCTCCTGGACCTGCCCTGGAATCTGGTCCAGGAAACCGACCTGGACATCAAAAAGGCCAAGACCGTTCTCGACGAGGACCACTACGGCCTGGACAAACCCAAGGAACGCATCCTGGAATACCTGGCGGTGCAAAGCCTGGCCGGCAAGGTCAAGGGACCGATCCTGTGCCTGGTCGGCCCCCCCGGCGTGGGCAAAACCAGCCTGGCCAAGTCCATCGCCCGGGCCATGGGGCGCGAATTCGTGCGCCTGTCGCTCGGCGGCGTGCGCGACGAGGCCGAAATCCGCGGGCACCGGCGCACCTACGTCGGCGCCCTGCCCGGCAAGATCATCTATTCGCTCAAACGGGCCAAATTCAACAACCCGGTCTTCTGCCTGGACGAAGTGGACAAGATGAGCACCGATTTCCGGGGCGACCCCTCCTCGGCGCTGCTCGAAGTCCTGGACCCGGAACAGAACAACGCCTTCTCCGACCACTACCTGGAACTCGACTACGACCTGTCCAAGATCTTCTTCATCACCACCGCCAACACCCTGCACTCCATCCCCCTGCCCCTGCAGGACCGCATGGAGATCATCCGGCTGCCCGGCTACCTGGAAACCGAAAAAATGCAGATCGCCCGCAAGTTCCTGGTGCCCAAGACCATGAAGGAAAACGGGCTGACCGCCGAGAACATGAACATCTCCGAAAACGCCCTGCAGGAGATCATCCGGCGCTACACCCGCGAGGCGGGCGTGCGCAACCTGGAACGCGAAATCTCCTCGGTCTGCCGCAAGATCGCCCGCAAGATCGTGGAGAGCGACGACCACGAAAAGGTCTTCCACGCCACCAAGCAAAATCTGGGCAACCTGCTTGGCGTGTTCAAATTCCGCTACGGCGAAAAGGAAGACAAGGCCCAGATCGGCGTGGCCATGGGCATGGCCTGGACCGAACTCGGCGGCGAACTGCTCCTGGTCGAAACCGCGCTCATGCCCGGCTCCGGCAAGGTGGAAATCACCGGCAAACTCGGCGAGGTCATGCAGGAATCGGCCCGGGCGGCGCTGTCCTACCTGCGCTCGCGAGCCCAGATGTTCGGACTCAAAGCCGACTTCCACAAGGATATCGACATCCACGTCCACGTGCCCGAAGGCGCCATCCCCAAAGACGGCCCCTCGGCCGGCATCACCCTGGCCACCTCGCTGGCCTCGACGCTGCTCAACCTGCCCGTGCGCCACGACCTGTCCATGACCGGGGAAATCACCCTGCGCGGACGCGTCCTGCCCATCGGCGGCTTGCGCGAAAAACTCCTGGCCGCGCACCGGGGACTGATCACCACCGTGCTCATCCCCGAAGACAACGCCAAAGATCTCAAGGAAGTGCCGGAAGCCATCCTGCACGACTTAAAAATCATCCGCGTGGAAAACATGGACCAGGTCCTGGAACACGCCTTGATCTGCGACGCCCCGGGACGCATCTTCTGCGGCCGCGACACCAAAATCGAACCGCTCGCCCACAGCCTGCTCAAGGAAGAATACCAGGAACACACCAGACATTAAGAGTTTTTGGAGAGGAGAGGGGAAGGGAAAGAGAATCGGGGGAGGAACCCTTTTTGAAAAAAGGGTTCCTCCCCCGACCCCCCTCCGCCAAAAAACCTTCAAGTTTGGGGCTGCGCCTCATTGAACATTTTATTGCCTGCTCGGCTGCCCGCGCCGCCGGAGGCATCCTTTCCCCTCACGTTATCCCCGGACCATTGAAGGACTTTGAAACAATGGCCTGCTTACGGAATTTTCGACATACTTCCGTTTTGTGTCCCGGTTTCCTCGTTTTTCCCGCTATTGCAGCAATTTCAGCGGCGTGGCCGGCGCCGGCGCCTGCGCCTGCGCCTGACTCGCCTGGGCTTGAACATCCGCTGCGGCTTTTGCCAACGCCGTGGGATCCGCCATGGATTTGCTCTCGACCGCGACACCGGGGGCCTGGATGGTCTGGCTGGCGGTGACCGGGCTGGCGGTGGCCGGGCTGGCGGCGGCCGGGGTGGCGCCACCGAAACTGCCCAGGTCGGCCGATCCATTGTTCTTGATCACGCTGCCGAGGCCACCGGTATGACTGTCCGTAATCTTGAATAAGCCCTGGGACCCTTCCGGGGTGGAAGGGGCGGCGTCGGACGAAGCGCCGCTGGATTGAGCAGCATTGATTGCAGCGGCGCCCTTAGCATTATCTGATTTCATAGCCGCTGCCATGGTAGCCCCAGCGGCCTGATAGTTCGCCATTAGCTGGCTGCCGGAATTTGCTTGCGAATCAGCAGCTGTTTTCAGATTCGAACTAAATACTTGGAAATAATCTGTCGGACTCATACCGCCTCCTCGACGATCATCTGGCCGTGGCTGGTTACCGGCCCCGGCCAAGGCCAAAATATTCGAATAACCGCTTTCTGGAGTTCTTATCGGCAGTCGAAGCCAAAACTTTAGGTTTAGCAGAGAAAAATCCGGCTCTCAAACAATGCCCAGGTCGCCCGCGCCGCTGCCGGCGTCAGTCACGCGGCCTGATGAAATGAATGGGATAGCGCCTGGGGAGATCTCCCACTCGTTTTTGGGGGCCCGGGACGGATTGCCGGGGGAAAAAGCATCCTTTTTGCGAAAAGGGGGTTTTCCTCCCCGGCTCTCTTTCGTAGTATGCCCGCATGCAAAACGACAAACTTCAGACGAATCTCTCCCGCATAGGCCGCAAGATCGTTGTCATGTCCGGCAAGGGCGGCGTGGGCAAGAGCACGGTGGCGGTCAATCTGGCCGCCGCCTTGGCCGCCTCCGGCCTGCGCACGGGCCTGCTCGACGTGGACATCCACGGCCCGAGCGTGCCGCGGATGTTATCGCTTAGCGACGCCAAGCCGCACGTCGAGCCCGGGCTGATGGAGCCGGTTTCCTGGTCGCGCAATCTGCGGGTCATGTCGCTCGGATTTTTTCTGGACGATCCGGAAACTCCGGTCATCTGGCGCGGCGGGGTCAAGATCGGCATGATCCGCCGCTTCCTGGAGGAAGTCGCCTGGGGCGATCTGGACGCCCTGGTGGTGGACTGTCCGCCCGGCACCGGCGACGAGCCTTTGACCGTGCTCCAGCTGCTCGGTCCGTCGGCCTACGCCTTGATCGTGACCACGCCGCAGGCCCTGGCCGTGGACGACGTGCGCCGTTCGGCCGGATTTTGCCGCGAGCTCGGCGTGCCGGCGCTCGGCATTATCGAGAACCAAAGCGGGCACGTCTGCGAAAACTGCGGCCACGTCCAGCCGGTGTTCACCCCGGGCGGCGGCGCAAAGCTCGCGGCCGAGGCCGGGGTTCCATTTCTCGGCGCGGTGCCCATGGACCCGGAAATCGCCCGCAGCGGCGACGAGGGCTACGTGTACGTCAGCGCCGCCGAAGGCAAAACCGCCGAGGCTTTCCGCAAAGCGCTCGCGCCCGTTCTGGCCATGGTCGCGGTCAAGTCGCGCCTCGTCCCCCAACCCCCGAAATCTCAAGGAGCCGTTTCGTGAGCAAAGCCAAACTTTTTGCGCTCGCCCTGGCCTGCGTCCTGGCTTTTGGCCTGGCCGGCATCCGCCCGAACCACGCCCAGGCCCAGGCCCAACCGGTCATGGTGAGGCTTGAGACCTCGATGGGCGACATCACCATCGCGCTTTTCCCGGACAGGGCACCGCTGACCGTGGCCAATTTCCTGAGTTACGTGAAATCGGGCTTCTACGACGGGTTGATCTTCCACCGCGTGATCCCGGGATTTATGATCCAGGGCGGCGGCCTGACTCCCGACATGCAGGAAAAGCCCAAAGGCAAGCCGATCAAAAACGAGGCCCCGGGCGGCCTGAAAAACGAAGCCTACACCGTGGCCATGGCCCGCACCGGCGACCCGGATTCGGCCACCTGCCAGTTCTTCATCAACACCGTGGACAACGCCTCCCTCAATTACGCCACCCCCACGCCCCAGGGCTACGGCTACGCGGTCTTCGGCAAGGTCATCGCCGGGCGCGAGACCGTGGACAAGATCAAGGCCGTGCGCACTTCCAAAAAAGGCCCATACGAAGACGTGCCCGCAACCCCGGTGGTCATCAAGAAGGCGAGCGTGGTGACGCAGTAGGACCGCGGCGCGCGTTGCAGGCGAGATACGGACAAAAGGCCAGGGTTTCCGGGGTGAGCCGGTTGCCCTGGCCTTTCTCGTACAGAATCAGCGGCGGCTCGGCCGTCAGTCCCGGGCCGGCGTTTTTGACCGCCTCGGCGAGGACGATCTTGGCCGTAGCGTCCGCCCGGCCGTGCACCAGCCGCAGCCGCTTGGGCGTGAGCCGGGAGGCGCTCAAAAGGGCCAAGGTCTCGGCCAGACGCTGCGCCGAACCCACCAGGCACAACGCCCCGCCGGTCTTAAGCAGATACCCGGCCGCGCGGATAAACCCGGCCAGCCCCGCGCCGCTGTCGAACCGGGCCGCGTTCACGGCCTCGCCCCGGGGCGACTGCCGCCCCCGGCCACACTCGCGGTAAGGCGGATTGGCCAGGACCAGGCCGAACGCTTCCGCCCCGAACACCCCGTTTTCCCGAATCCGGTCGACATCGGCGAGTTCCGCCGTGAATTGCTCCGCCAGGCCCAACCGGTTCGCATTCTCCGTCGCCGCCCGGACCATCTCCTCGCTCGCGTCCACCCCGGTCAACTTCATGCCCGCCCCCGGCGCGCGCAGCAGCAGCCCGAACCCGGCCACGCCGCAGCCGCATCCCAGATCGGCGACCCGCGCCCGGCGCTTGACCCGCGCGAAGCAGGCGAGCAAAAGCGAATCGGCCGCAAACCGGTATCCGCCCTCGGGCTGAGCCAGGCCGCGCGGGAAATAGTCGCGGGGGGTGGGCATAGGGGAATGCCTCCGGCGGCCCGGGGGAAACTTTTTGAAAAAAGTTTCCCCCGGGACCCCTTTCAAAAACTCATTCAAACAAGTGCAGCAAGAGCCCCGTGGGTAATTTCGGGTAGAAGTACGTCGACTTGCGCGGCATGGTCAGGCCGGCGTGGGAGACCTCGCGCAGGACGTCGATGTGGACGGGTTTAAGTATTGCGGCGGCTTGGGCCTGGCCGGACTTGACGGCTTGTGCGGCCTGCCTGGCGAAGGGGGTGTGTTTGAGGTGGTTGCCGGCGGCGAGGTCGGCGGCGGTCAGGCCGAGCACGGACTCGCAGAACAGGTGGTCGAAGACGTAGGCCCCGATGCGGGCGAAAGGTTGTTCGGCGGGCGATAGTTTCAGGGCGCTCGCTCTGGGCGTGAGCAGCCAGTCGCCCGAAGCCGCGCGCAGCAGGCAGGCGGCTTCGTTTTGCGTAGCGCCCAGGTCGGCGCGGGTCGCCCCGGCCTTGACCTCAAAGAGCGTCTCGGCGCGGCGCAGGGCCTCCGGGAAGTCGAAGGTTTGGGCGAAGGTCAGTTGCCGGTGGTAGGGCAGGATGACCACGCCTTCGGAGGCGATGTTGCACAGTCCGGCGAAGACGAAGTCCCAGGGCTTGGGACTATCCGGCGTTCCCGGACCGCGTTCGCCCCGGTAGGCCAGGGCGGTTTCGTAGCGGTGGTGGCCGTCGGCGATGTAGACGTCCAGGCCGGCCAGGGCGTCGCCCAGGATTTTTTCGGCCTCGCGCGGCAGCTTCCAGAGCCGGTGAACCAGGGCGCCCGCCTCGGCGGACGCGGCGTCTTCCGTGAACTGCGCCAAAGGCGGCTCGCTCATCGCCCGCGCGCCGAGCGCGGCCAGATCCAGGCCCGGGCGGTCGAAGACGCCGAGAATGGGGCTTAGCTGCGCCTTCGTGGCGCGCATGAGGTTCAGGCGGTCGGTTTTGGCCTTGGGGTAGGTTTTCTCGTGCGGGTAGACGCCCGCTTCGCCCCAGGGCGCCAGGCGCAGGCCGCCGAAGACGGTGTAGCGGGTCAGGCGGCGCTCGTCGAGATCGTAGCTGGTGGCCAGCAGGTAGTAGGCGGCGGCGCCGTCATGGACCACGGCTTTTTCCCGGACCCAGTTCGCCAGGGTGGCGGCCGCGTCCTCGTAGGTCGGCGGCAGGTCGATATGGGTCATGTTGTGGCCGCTTTTCGCTGCCAGCGCGTCGCGCTGCGCGCTCGAGAGCACGTCGTAGGGCGGCGAAGCGGTCTTGTCCGCGGCGAGGTCGGCGCGGCTGAAATCGAAATGGGCAAAGGCCAGGGGGATGAATTCGGGCATGGGTTACGAACCTGGTTTGGAGTTTTTGCGCGCCAGTTTTCCGGCGCGCCGGTTGGCGAGCCGTTTGCTGAAAAATTCCCAGAGCATGACCGCCTCTTCGACGCGCAGCGCGTACGCCAGGACCATATATATCGCGGCCAGGGGAATGATCAAGGCCAGCGACCAGGCGCCGTGGCCGCTCGTCGCATAGGAGGCGGCGCCGACGAGCAGGCTCAGTGCGAAACTGATCCGGGTGGTGCGGCCGTATTTGAGCCAGCCCGCGCCGAGCCGGCCCCTCAGCAGCCTGGCCAGAAGCAGAAAATTAACCCAGGAGGAGATCGAGGAGGCGAGCGCCAGGCCGGAATGGGCCAACGGGAACATGAGCGCCGCGCCGAGTCCGATGTTGACCGCCAGGCAGGCGGCGCCGACCCAGACCGGAGTTTTGGTGTCGCCGAGAGCGAAGTACGCCGCGACCACGGGCCGCACGCAGGCGAACGCGGGCAGGCCCACGCCGTAGGCCAGCAAGGCCCGGGAGGTGGCCAGGGCGGCCTCGAGGGTGAATGCGCCCCGGCCGAAGAGCACGGCGACCATGGGCGCGGCCAGGCCGATCAGTCCGGCGGCGGCGGGCAGGCAGATGAAGGCCGTCAGGCGGATCGAGGCGGAAAGCGCCTCGGTGAATTCCTCGATCTTGCCGCTGGCCGCGAGCTTGGCCAGGCTCGGCAGAGCCACGGTGCCGATGGCCGCGCCGAACAGGCCCAGCGGAAACTGGACCAGCCGGTCGGCGTAGTACAGATAGGAAATGCTGCCCTGGGGCAGAAACGAGGCCAGCAGCGTGGAAAGCATGATGTTGAGCTGGTAGATGGCCGCGCCGAAGGTGGTGGGCAGCATGAGCCGGGCCATGCGGGCCACGCCCTTGTCGCGCCAGGACCAGGGGCCGATCCAGCGCAGATTGTGGCGGCGGATGTAGGGCTGCTGCAAAAACCATTGCCCCAGGCCCCCGGCCAGCACCGACCAGGCCAGCCCGATGGAGGGGTCGACCCCGAGCGCGAGCGAGGCCAAAGCGCCGAGGATGAGCACGGTGTTGAGCTCGCTGGTGGCCATGGCCGGAGCGAAAAAATGCCCGAGCGAGTTGAGCACTCCCATGCACAGGGCCACGGCCGAGATCTGGATGATGTAGGGGAAAATGATGCGCACCAGCGTCACGGTGTGGTCGAACAGGACCGGGTCCTTGGTGAAGCCCGGGGCGATGGCCAGCGTCAGCGGCCGGGCGAACGCCAGGGCCAGGACCGTGACCACGCTTAGGATCGACAACAGCCACATCAACACCGACCGGGCCATGGCAAAGGCCGCCTGGTCGCCCTCCTCCTCGCGCAGGCGCGAAAAGATGGGCACGAAGGCCATGGTCATCGACCCCTCGGCGAAAAGCCGGCGCATCATGTTGGGCAGCTTGAAGGCGACGTAGAAGGCGTCCGCCGCCGGTCCGGCGCCGAGCACGTAGGCCACGACCAGGTCGCGGAAAAAACCGAATACGCGCGACAACAGCGTTGCCGAACCGACAATGGAGACGTTCTTGGCGATATCGCGGACCGGGGAACTCATGACCCACGGGGACGTACACCAGCGCGGGCCGCTTCACAACCCACCGGGGCCGCGCCCGACCCCAACGGGGCCGCGCCCGACCCCGTCGGGGCTCCGCCCCTGACCCAACCGGGGCTCCGCCCCGGGCCCCGCCGGGGGCGATGATCGCCCCCGGACCCCCGCGTCAGGGGGCGGGCCGCCATGGCAGGGGGGGGCGGCCTCGCCATGGACTCGCGCCGGGCTCGGTGGTAGGCAGAGCCAAGCGATCCGGCAAACCGCGCGCCAGGCGGCGCGGGCAGCCGGACACGACCTGGAACAACCGGCCGGACAACGCCTCGCGGCCTGAGGGATGCATCATGGATTTGACGAGCTTCAAGCTTCTCGGGGAAGCCTTCGCCTTCGCCTTCGCCAACCGCCGCCAGGTGCTGGCCGTGGCGCTCTTTCCCTTTTGCGCGATCGCGCTGCACACCCTCACGTTCACGTTCTCGCCGTGGTTTTTGGCGCTCAATCTGCTGATTCTGCTCTTGCTGGCGCCCTTTAAGATCGATCTGTTCCGGCTGTTTTTGCTCGGGGAAAAGCCGGAAGGCAACCACGCCGGACGCCTTTTCCGGCGCCGGGAGCTCAAATTCTTTCTCTACGAGGTCGGGCTCACGTTTTTCATCTGCGGCCTGCTCATCGTGGCTTGGCTGATCGCCATGCGCGCCGGGGAAACCTGGGAGACGGTCGGTGCGCCGCTTCGCCTGGGTTCGGCCGTCTCTGTCGGCCTTTTGCTCGGCCTGGCCTTTTATTGCGGCCTGCCGGCCATGCTTTTTTTCCCGAGCCTCAGCCTTGACCGGAACTTGCCGCTCACGGTCCTCTTCAACGAAGCGCGGCCCTACCGCGCGCGCATCTTTTTCACCGTTTTTTGGACGTTCGCCGTCTTTTTCATGATCGCGGCCGTCTTGCCGCAGCTCCCGGCCGCGTCGCAGGGCGCGGCGGCCGGTCCCGCGCTCGCGCTGGCCATCGCACTGCTCGATTCCTGCCTTTCCCTGGCCGCCAATATCGTGATCACCCTGGCCGTCGCGGCGGTCTTCAAGCACTCGGTCATGACCGCCCCGCAGCCTCGAATCACGGACAAAGACCTGGCCGCGTAAACCCGCCAACCGGCGGTCGCCCCACGGCCTTCGGCTCCCGTTCCTTATTTCCCGCGCCCCCGCCAGCGCTCAACTGCCTCGGCGACGAGCCGGCCCGGTTCGACCGGATCGCGCCAGGAAGCGGAAAACGGAGCGCCGCGGCTCAGCGGCCGCTCGCCTTCGCCGAGGTCGTCGAAACGGATGCGCATGGGCACGCTCACGCCCTCGCCCACGACCACCGCCTCCTGGGTTCGCAACGCCGGCAAAGCGCCAAGCAGGCCGGCGGCCGTGTCGGGCAGGGCGCGGCGCACGAACTCCTGGTCGCTCTCGTTGCTCAGGCGCAGGGAGAAAAGCGTATTGCACTGCGACAGGACGGTTTCGGAAATCTCCGAGGGCCGCTGCGTGACCAGGCCGAGCGAAACGCCGTATTTGCGCCCTTCCTTGGCGATGCGGGTGATGGCCTTGCGGGTCGGGCCAAAGGACGCCGCACCCTCGCGGCGACCGGGCGCCAAGTCGCGGGGGATATAGCGGTGGGCCTCCTCGCAGACGAGCAGAACGGGCAAAACGGGCAGCGCGGGCGCGCCTTGGCCTCGCCCGCTCCAGAGGGCGAAATCGAAAATCAGGCGGCACAGAAGCGAGACCACGACGTCGAGGATCTCGGAGGGCACGCCCGCCAGGTTGACGATCGTGACCGGTTTGCCCGCCGCCGGGATGCGCAGGATCGTGGCCAGAACCTCTTCGAGAATGTCCTCCGTCACCAGCCCCGAGAACATGAAACCGAACCGGGCGTCGCGGCGCAGGCTTTCGATGCGCCCGATCAGGCGCAGGTAAGGCGTGGCGTTTTCGGGCTTGTCGAGCCTGCCCATGCCCTCGCGCAAAAGCTCGATAAGCCGGGTCAGCCGGTAGGGCGTGGGCGTGTCCACGGTCAAAGGAACGTCGGCGCCCCGCCCGGCTTGGTGATCGCGCTTGGCCGCGACCACGGCCTCGCGCAGGATGGCCGCCTCGATCTGGCGGCTTGTTTCCTCGACGCCGCACAGGGCCTCGACCGTTTCCTCGAAATTGAGAAACCAATAGGACAATTGCAGATCCCCTGCGGCAAGGCGCAGGGCGCCGTCGCCGAATGAGCCTGCGTATTCGTCGTGCAAATCGAGCACAACGATGCGCCCGTGAGGATGGTCGCGCAGCACCGCGCGCAAAATAACGGCCACGGCGCAGGATTTGCCGGAGCCCGTGCTGCCCAGGACGGCGAAATGCTCGCCGAGCAGCGTATCGACGATCAGATGGGCGGTCACGGACGGATCCTGATGCAGCGAGCCGACGCGCACGCAGTCTGCATCCGGCTTGGCGTACACCAATGCGAGATCGGCTTGGCCCGAAGCGAAAACCGCCGCGCCCAGGAGCGGATACGACGAAACCCCGCGCCGGAACACGGCGCCGGACTGCCCGGCGACGGCCTCGCCGAGCAGGTCGATCTCCATGAGCGCCGCGCCCGAGGCTGCGCCCTGGCGGCAGGGATCGCACGCGGCCAGAGAGCTGATGAGCCCGTAGACCGCGCCGCGCAAAGCCTCGATCCGGACCAGGTCGCCGAGCCTTGGGACGGCGGATTCGCCGGCGCGCGGGGAGCTGTCCAAAAGCCCGGTGAGCCGGGAAGCGGCCACCGAGACCACCTGCCCCAAGCGATCGGCGTGACCGGCGTGACCGGTCATGGCGCGACCCCGGGCGCACGGAGCCGGTCCATTCCGTGGAGAAAATACCCTGCGGGACCGCGCCCGAAAATATCGCCGCGACAATCTCGCGGGGCCGCTACGGGCGCACGCGCCCGGTTTGCTCTTGCCGCCATGGCTCCCCCGTTGTTTCCCCGGACCAGCGCCGGCCCTTTCTGCCCCCGTCCGCTTCTGAAACGTCCGGGGGCGCATGTCAAGACGCGGCCCGCCCGGAGATCCCGCCGGCCGTCACGCAATCGTCATGAATGTTCCGGACGGATATGCTATTTGTCTTCTCAAATACGCTCGCGCCCGGGAGGACGTTCATGGAAGAATCGTACGGGAAATTCATTCAAGCCCACCTGTCCGGCAAGGACACGAATTTTTGCCTGGCCTACTTCTTGACCATGGAGTTCGCCCGCTCCTCGACGGAAAAAAAGCACGAGGAAGTGGTCGGCCTGTTCAAGGACAGCTACCGCTATTTCGAGACCCTGGATCAAAAGAAAATCCAGTCGGAAGCCGAAGTCAAAGCCGAAAAAGGCTAGGCCGCGCCGTGGAGCGCGCGCCGCGAGCCGGCCGCCCGCCACGCCGCCCCGGTTGTTTCACCTATGCTGCCGCTGATCTCCTCGGCCTATTTCCACGATTTTCTGGAGAGCCTGGGCAACGGCGTCCTGCTTTGCAACGTCAAAGGCGAGGTCTACGCCGCCAACCGGGCGGCCTCCGAAATCCTCGGCCTGCCCGGCCCCGCGGCCTGCATCGGCCGCGTTCCCGGCGAACTCTTCGAAAATCTTTCCAACCTGCCTGATTTTCTGCAATTTTTCGATTCCATGGCGGCCGCCGGCCTGCCCGGCCGCTCCTTTCGCGCCACCTTGTCCAGGGACGGCCAGGAGGCGCTCCATCTCGCCCTGAGCATTTCCCGGCTGATCGATTCCGGCAAGCTCTTCGGACTGATGATCGCGATCACCGACATCAGCGACGTGGTGAGCCTGCACGAACGGGAAAAACGCATGCTGCGCAAGTACGCCGAACTTTCGCTGGAAAAACACGACAGCCTGCGCCACTTCGCCGACGCCGTGGCCCATCAGCTCAGAAATCCGCTCATGGCCATCGGCGGCTTCGCCGGAATCATGCTGCGCAAACGCTCCGGAGACGACCCGGACCTGCCCCGGCTGACCGCCATCGTCGAATCGGCCGGCCGCCTGGAAGAAATCGTCGACGCGGTCGCCGGATACAACGCCCTCTCGCTCGGCGGCCTCGCCCAAACGCCGGTCGCCAGCGCCCTGGCCCAGGCCGTGTTCTCCCTGTCGCAAAAACGCCCCGATCTGACCCAGGCCGCGGATATCCGCGAAGACGTGGCCGCAGCCGATCTGCCGCTCGACCAGAGCCTTTTCGCCACCGCCCTCGAAGAAATCCTGCAAAACGCCCTGGAGGCGAACCCCACGGGCGCAATCCACGTGACCGGACGACCCCTGGAAGACCGCTACCTCCTGTCCGTCGCCGACGACGGGCCGGGCGTCGACCAGGCCATCATGCCCTTTGTCTTCGACTTCTTCTTCACCACCAAAGCCAGAGGCGTGGGCATGGGACTGCCCCGGGCGCAAAAAATCGCCCGGGAACACGAAGGCGCGCTCACCCTCGCCTCCACGCCAAACCACGGAACCACCGCCACCTTCACCCTGCCCCTGCTGCCCGTACGGCCGGCCCCCCTGACGTAGAGAACCAGGGGCTCCGCCCCTGGACCCCGCCCTCCAGGGGCGATGATCGCCCCCGGACCCCCGCGTCAGGGGGCTCAGCCGCGCCCCTTGACGCGGGGGTCCGGGGGGCATCATGCCCCCTGGCGGGGGTGCAGGGGGCAGCGCCCCCTGCCGGGGTCTGGGGCGCAGCCCCAGCGGGAATCCGGGACGCGGCCCCGGTTCACCCGATGGGGGCGCCGTCGGCGAATTTGGGTTCGTGCAGGGGCAGCAGGATGTCGGCGACGTGTTTGACTTTGAGCATGGCGTCGTAGGCTTCGCGCGGGTTGACGCAGGTTCCGGGCGGGATGACTTCGATTTCCATGGCGCGGACTTCTTTGGGCGGTTCGAAATTGTCCATGACGACGCAGAAGCCGGTGATGGCGGCCAGTCCCTTGGCGGTGTCCACGAGCACGGTCAGTCCGCCTTCGGTATGGGCCGGGGTGTGCATGACGCGCACGCCGGGGACGATTTCCCGGTCTTCGGTCACGACTTCGATTTGCCCGTTCGCTTCGACGTCTTCGATGCATTCTTCGAGGTAGCGGAAATCAAGCGGGTGGAAGTCGTGGATGCGCGCAAGTTCTTTTTCATGGACGTAGATGCGGGCGTTCACGCATTTGAAATCGTTTTCGCAGTGGTCGTTGTGCAGGTGGGTGTGGATGACGATGTCGATATCCTCGGGCGTCAGGCCGAATTTGGCCAGGCCGTCCTCGAAGGTGTAGATCTTGCCGCCGATGGCCGCCTCGCGTTCGGCCGAGGCGATCGGGCTCATTTCCCCGGTATCCACCAGGATTTTTTTGTCCCCGCCTTCGAGATACCAGCAGTAGATCGGGATGGTGTAGGGCGTGCCGTAGCCGTGCTGGTAGGTCATCATGCCCTTGTCGAAGACTTTGGAGCCCATGACGATGGGATGGATGATGTACTGGCTCATTGTGCGCCTCCTTAAAAAGCGAATCGGGGGAGGAACCTTTTGTGAACAAAAGGTTCCTCCCCCGAACCCCCTCCTCCCAAAAACCTTAACGTTTTTTTGGGGGAAAGGGGGGTTCGGGGGGAAAACCCCCTTTT
>JADFXV010000062.1 GCA_015233395.1 Desulfovibrionaceae bacterium | reverse complement strand
TTGTTGCACAGGGGGAAATCCGAAATCTGTTCCCCGCGCAGCGCCATGGCCAGGCCGAACCAGTTGTGGAACGAGGGATCCACGACCCTGTAGGCGCGCACGCGCCCGTCTTCGCCGGTGATGGCCGCGTGCCAGATTTCGCCGCGCCAGCCCTCGGCCACGCCGACGGCCAGGCTCTTGGCGGCAAACGCTCCGGGGGGCGCTACAAGCTCGCCGCCGGGCAGGCCGCGCACGGCCGCCTCGCAAAAGTCGAGAGAGGCCTCGATTTCCAGGCGGCGCACCAATCCCCGGGCGTGCACGTCGCCCGTGTCGGGCAGGTGCTGCGCAATTTCCAAGCCGTCGCAGTCCATCGAGGACAGCGCGGGATAGCAGCGCCGGGTGTCCCGGGCCAGGCCGCAAGCCCGGGCCGGGGGGCCGACCAGGCCAAGCTCCTGGGCGGTCTGGGCCGAAATTTTGCCGGTATTCTCGAAGCGGCCAAGCGTCGAGGCGGATTCGAACAGCAGATCAAGCGCCCCGGCGGTGTCCGTGCGGGCCAGGGCGAGCCGGCCGGCCAGTTCCGTAAGCAGGCGCTCGTCGAGGTCGTAGCCCGCCCCGCCCCGGCGGACGACGCCCCGGCCGAAACGGTTGCCGCAGATCAGCGCGGTCATGTTCAGGTAATCGCCCCGGATGCGGCCCAGATACGAGGCCGGGGGCAGGTAGCCGACGTCCCCGGCCATGGCCCCCAGGTCGCCGGCGTGGTTGGCCAGGCGTTCGAGTTCCAGGGCCAGACGCGAGAGGGCCAAAGCCCTGGGGGGCGCGGCCGCGCCGCTTAGGGCCGAAACCACGCCCTGGTGGGCCAGGCAGTGGCCGATGGTTGCGTCCCCGGACAAGGTCTCGATCATCGGTTCGGTCAGCGGCCCGAACCCGCGCGACAGGACGGCTTGCGCGCCCCGGTGCTGGTAGCCGAGCGAAATCTCCAGGTGCAAGACCTTTTCCCCGTGGCACTGGAAGCGGAAATGGCCCGGCTCGATGACCCCGGCGTGCACCGGGCCGACGGCCACTTCGTGGATCTCCGGGCCTTCGACGCGAAAATAGCTCGTTTCCCCGGGACGCGGCCGGGCCTGGGAATCGCGGCCGTGGCCGGCGTGGAAACGGATGGGTTTGAGCCAGGGATGGTTTTGCGGCAAAACCCCCCACTGTTCGTAAATTTCGCGCTCGAACCAATGGGCCTGGGGACAGTCGGGGGTGAGCGACTCATAGCGCTCAACCGGTCCGGTGCGGGCGGCGGCCAGGCCGTGGTCGCGGTCAAAGGCCACGATCGCGGTGAGGTGGACGCCGTCTTCCTCGGGCGCGCCGAAGAAGGCCACGATGCGCCCGCCGGAAGCGACCTGGCGTTTCACCCAATCGGCGAATTCGTCCGGGTTGCGCTTTGCGATCGCCTCAAGCGGCAACGGCTCGCGGTGGGTAAAGGCCATGGTCATCTCACAGCCCCCTTATAGTCCCTTGACGACGACCCCGGCCGCCCGGGTCAGGATCACAATCAGGCTTTCCGGCAGATACAAGCCGAGCATGAGCACGAGCGCGCACAGGGCCAAGGGCGGAGCGACGGCGAAAAAATCCTCCCTGGCCTCGCCGGTCACCGCCGGGGGCCTGGGTCCCTGGACCATGCGCAGCACCGGCACGCTCATGCCCACGAAGATGACCGCCAGGCTGGTCAGGGTGGCGCAGGCGATGGCCGTATGTCCCTGGCGGATCATGGCCGACAGGACGGAAAATTCGCTGACGAACAGGCCAAACGGCGGCGAGCCGGCGATGGCCAGAAACCCGGCGGTCCAGAGCGCGGCGGTGATGGGCATGGCCCGGGCCATGCCCCGGGTGTCGTGGCAGGAGCGGGTGCGGTACAGGGCCAGGATGTTGCCGGAGACCAGAAAGAGCATGCCCTTGGTCAGGGAATGGCCGAGCAGGTGGAGCATGCCGCCGAAGACCGCGCCGCCGCCCACGCCCACGGACAGGGCGAGAAGGCCCATGTGCTCCACGCTGGAATAGGCGAGCAGCCGCTTGTAGTCGCCCTGGCCGACGATGAAGGCCGCGGCCGTGGCCATGGAGATCAGGCCGAAGATCGTAAGCAGTTCCTGGCTGAACGCCTCAAGCCCGGTCAGCACGCAGATCTGATGCGCGCGCAGGATGCCGAGAAAGGCGCAGTTGAGCAGCGCGCCCGAGAGCAGGGCCGAGACCAGCGAGGGCGACTGGCTGTGCGCGTCGGGCAGCCAGTTGTGCATCGGGGCCAGGCCCATTTTGACGCCGTAGCCCACCAGGATGCAGATGAAGGCCGCCTTGAGCCAGGGCGCCTGGGCGACGTGCGCGCGGGCGGCCAGGTCGGTCAGGTTCATGGAGGTCGAGGCCGCCGCCGGATCGTAGAAGGCCACCGAGAGCAGGATGTTGCCGAGCAGGGCCAGGGCGATGCCCACCGAGCAGATCAGCAGGTATTTCCAGGTCGCTTCCAGCGAACGGCGGTGGCGGTGGAAATAGATCAGCGGCGCGCTGGCCAGGGTGGTGCCTTCCACGCCCACCCAGAGCGCCCCCAGGTTGCGGGTGCAGGCGACCAGGGTCATGGCCGCGAGAAAGACCAGCAGGCAGGCGGTGAAGATGCGCTCCGGGGCGTTGGAAAAGGCCGCGCCCTCCTGGAAGTCGCGGCGCTGGCCCTTGCCCTCGGCGCGCAGGTAGCCGACCGCGTACACCGAGGCGGCCAGAAACAACAGGCTGGTGGCCGCCAGGAAAAGATGTCCGAGCGGGTCGAGGTCGAGCAGTCCGCCCAGGGCGGCGGCGGGCGGCGCGGCGAAGGCCGCCACGGTCAGCGCAAGGTGGGCGGCGGCGGCGAGCGTAAGAATCAGCCGGCGCGGCGTGTCCGCGGCGATGGCCAGCGCCAGGGCGGCCGAAGCCAGGGGAATCAGGAGCAGCAGCAGAAGCATGTCAATCCCGCAGGGTGCAAAACCGGTCCACGTCGATGGACTCGAAGGTTTTGTTGATGTGGTGGATGGCGATGCCCATGACGAAGACGCCGACGAAGACGTCGAGCAGGATGGAAAGCTCCAGCCAGACCGAGCCCTGGCGCGAAAGCGGCGCGCCGAAGAGGAAGATGCCGTTTTCCGCCGCCAGGTAGCCGATGACCTGGGTCAGGGCGTTTTTGCGGGTGACGACCAGGATCAGGCCGGTGAATATCGTGGTCAACGCGGCCGGGAACAGCAGGGGCGCGAAAAGCCCCGGCGGGACCGGAAGCCGGTGTTCCAGCCACAGCGAGAAGAGCAGCCCGCCGATGCCGGCCGCGGCCGAGAGGTTCGCCCCGAGATAGGGTTCGATCAGCGGATCGGCGTCGATGCGGCGCAGCGTGCGCGAGAGCAGGTACGGAAAGGCCACGGCCTTGATAGCGAAGACCGCCAGGCACAAAAGCGCCAGGTGGACCGGCAGATTCGAGGACGGAAAGAGCGGGGCGAAAGCCAATATCGCCCCCTGCGCGGCGATCAGGCGGATGAGCACGCCCGTGCGGCTGGTGACCAGCAGGGCCAGATTGGTCAGGATCAGCGCGATCATCAGGGGTTCGAACAGGGCGGCCACGTTCATCTCCACAATGTCAGGATCAGGGCGATGGTCGCGCAGGCGCAGGCCAGGGCCAACAGTTTGGGAACGCGCGGCAGGCGCAGCCTCGCCATGACCGATTCCACCACCCCGACGCACGCGGCGCAGGCGAAGACCCCGGCTACGGCCAGGGCGAAGTCGAGCCAGGGATCGCCGGTAAGGGGAGGCAGGACCGCGCCGGTCAAGACGGCGCAGAAAATCCAGAGCTTCACGGCCGCGCCGTATTCGATGAAGGCCAGGTCCGGACCCGAATGGTCCAGGATCATGACCTCGTGGATCATGGTCAGCTCCAGATGCGTATTGGGATCGTCCACCGGGATGCGGGAATTCTCCGCGAGCAGGACGATGAACAGCGCGATCGGCGCCAGGGCCAGCTCGGGCGCGGTCGAAGAAAGCGCCGCGCCGCGCAGCAGCACGCCCAGGGTCAAACCGTGGGTGCTGGCGGCCAAAACCAGGAAGCACAAAAACAGCGCCGGTTCGGCCAGCGCGGAAAAGGCGGCCTCGCGGCTCGCGCCCATGCCCTCGAAACTCGAACCGGTGTCGAGCGCGCCCAGGACCACCGCCGCCCTGGCCAGGGCGAGCAGATAGACGGCCAGGATGAAATCCCCGGTGAAACTCAGGGCCGGGCCGCCTGGCCCAAGCGGCACAAGAACCAGGACGGCCAGGATCGCGGCCAGGGAGACCACCGGGGCGGCCTTGAATATCCAGGTCGTGGTCCGGCTGTACACCGCGCCCTTGCGCGCGAGTTTGAACAGGTCGCGGTAGGGCTGGGAGAGCCGCCTGCCCTGCCGGCCGGCGAAGATCGCCTTGACCCGGTTGATCACCCCGAGCAGCAGCGGGGCCAAAACCAGGGCGGTCAGGATGCGAAGTACGGCGGGCGCGGCCATGGCTAGAGCTTCCACAGGAGCAGGCCGACCAGCACGGCCAGGATATACAGGATATAGAGGTGGATGCGTCCGTGCTGGAGCACCTTGGCCTGGTCGCAGGCCCGGCCGATCAGTTCGAAAAGCGGGACAAAGAAAAAGGTCTCCAGCAGATCGCGGGGCGCGACGGTTAAGACGGCCCGTTTCGGGAAATAGCCCTCCGGGGCGACGTACGTCTCCTTGGCGATCACGGAGGGACCGACCGCGGCGCTCACCGGTTCGGAAAAAGACGCGCCGGAATACTGCATGCGGGCGTCCGGGGCGACATAGCCGCAATCCCAGGTGCGAAACGCCCTGACCGGCCGGCCCCGAAGCAGCGCGGCCCGAAGCAGGGCCAAAACGCCAACCAGGGCGAACAGCCCCAGTCCGGCCAGGGCCACGCCGGTCAAAATCCGCGCGCCTTGCCCGGCGACGAGCGGGGCCTGGGCCGCGACGGCCGGATACAGGGTAAGCGGCTGGTCCGCCGCCTGGGCGGCCAAAGACACAATCCAGGGCGCGCCGAGGCCGCCGGCCAGACAGGCAAGGGCCAGGATGGCGAGCGGCCATAAGGCGGCTGCCCCGGCGTCGCGGGCCTTGTCGGCCGCGCCCGAGCGGGGCTCGCCCAAAAAGGCCAGGCCGTACGCCTTGGCGAAACAGACGAAAACCAGCCCGCCGATGGCCGCCAGGGCGAAAAACGAGCCCAGAAGCCCGATTTGTTCAAGCAGCCCGCGCGCCGCGAACCCCTTGGCCAGGCCAAGATACAGGAGCAGCTCGCCGGAAAATCCGGTCAGCGGCGGCAAGGCCATGATCGAGGCCGCGCCGACAAGGAACAGGATGCCGGTTCGCGGCATGCGTTTTTGCAGCCCGCCCAGCTGATCCAAACGGACCGTTCCGGCGGCGTGCAGGACTTCGCCCGCCCCGAGAAAGAGCAGGCCCTTGAAGGCCGAGTGGTTGAGCAGGTGGATGAACGCGCCGAGCAGGCCAAAGGTCGCGAGCCAGGCGTCGCCGGAGCGGGCGCCGACAAGTCCCGCGCCCAGGCCGATCAGAATCAGGCCCATGTTCTCCACGCTGGAATAGGCGAGCATGCGCTTGATGTTGCGCTGCCCCAGGGCGTGCAGGATTCCGCCCAGGGCGCTTACCAGGCCCGCGCCGAGCAGAAGCCAGCCCCACCAGGCCTGGGCCGGTCCGAGGAAGCCGAGGGCGCGGACCAGGCCGTAAATGCCGGCGTTGATCATGGCCCCGGAGAGAAAGGCCGAGACGTGGCTGGGCGCGGCCGGGTGGGCGGCCGGGAGCCAGACGTGCATAGGCATGATCCCGGCCTTGGCCCCGAAACCGATCAGGGCCAGGAGAAAGAGCGCCGAGGCCGCGCCCGGTCCGCCGCTTGCGCTTGCGGCCGCAAGCGCCGCAAAGCCGGTCTCCCCGGAAGCGTTCCACAGGAGCAGGAAAAAGAGCAGGCAAAAAATCGCGCCCAGATGGGCGGCGACCAGGTAGATCCAGGCGGCCTCGCGCACCCGCTCCTCGCCGTCGTGGAAGGAGATCAGGAAAAACGGGGCCAGAGACATGATTTCCCAGGCGACGAGAAACAGGACCGCGTCGCGGGCGGCGAGAACCAGGACCATGGAGAAAAGCAGCAGGTTGAAGAAGAACCAGTGCGCGCCCAGATTGCGATCGTCCGCGCAGTGGGCCAGATTGACGCGGCCGGACAGGGCGCAGGCCGCGCCCAGGCCGAAGACCGGCAGCAGGAAAAGACGGCTCAAGGCGTCCAGGCCGATGGCCCCCGAGCCGAAAGGCAGCCCCCAGGGCAGAACGCCGGAGACGGTCTGGCCAAAAGGCCCGGAGAGGGTCGCGGCCAAACCGAGCAGGCAGCCGGCGACGGCGCAAACCGGGCCGAGCGCATTGGCGGCTCTAGACCGGCCGGCGCACAGGCAAGCCGCGGCCCCGGCAGCCAGGACCGCCAGGGCGAGGACGAGGAGCGTCATGCGTTCTCCGAAAGCGGGGGGGACCCCGGAACTGTCCGCCAGTAAAAAAAGTTCCTTCCGGCTAGGCAAAGAAGGCCTCGATGTCAAGCGCCAAATGCGCAAAATGCGCGGCCGCAACCCTGTGAACGGGGCGAACGGGCGCATGCCCTGCCGGGCGGGTTCCGGGGACAATGGACGGCTGTTTTCGCGCCGGCGGATTTTTTGCGGCCGATTTGGCCCAAAGCGATGGAAAGACTTGACCTCGCTTGGTTTCGGCCTCATAGGAAATATCGATGCGCGGGACCTCGACCCGGGTAAACGGCCAAAACAACGCAGGAGGAAGGATCATGACCAAAGCCGATCTGATCGCCAAGCTGGCTGAACTGGCGAAGCTCAAGAAGACCGAGGCGGGCAAGGCCCTGGACGCTTTGATCGAGGCCATCCAGGAGGCTCTCAAGGCGGGCGACAAAGTCACCCTGACCGGTTTTGGCGCCTTCGAGACCGTCAAGCGCGGCGCCCGCAAGGGACGCAATCCCCGCACCGGCAAGGAAATCAAGATTCCCGCCAGCCAGGCGGTCAAGTTCAAGGCCGGCAAAGGCCTGAAAGACGCCGTGAAATAGGCGTTCCACGGCAGACGTTTTTTTGCGTCGAGGGACCGGCCCCCGCCCGTGTCCCGTCCCGCCCGGGGTCGCGCGAACGCGCCCCGGGCGGGCGCGTTTGCGTCCTATGGCCGGCAGTCTTCAGTAGCTTTTGAGTTCCACCAGGCGCATTCGCGGCGTGCTGACGAGGTGGAAATAGCGGTTTTGGGGAATGAGCGCGTACGGCAGGTCTTCCTCGCGGCGAAACAGGAAGTGCGACAGAATCATCCTGTTGACCGCCTGGTGGCCGACGATCATGATGCTCGGCGAATTGCCCGACAGATACAGGGCCTTCTTGATCCCCCTGCTCACCCGCTCGCGCAGGGCGGCGTAGCCCTCTCCTCCCGGATAGACATACGCGTACTTGTCGCGGTTCCTGGCCTCGTACTGCTCGGGGTGGAACCGGCGCAGCTCGTCGAAACTGAGCCCCTCGAAATCCCCGGCGTCGATTTCATCGAACTCGGCCAGCGCCATGAGCGTGGTCCGCTCGCGGCCCTTGACCAGGGCTTCGGCGGTCTGGCGCGAGCGCGTCAGCCGGCTGGTGAAAACATAGCTCAGGGTGATGCCCCGGAAATGGGCGGCCAGGGTTCCGGCCTGGGCCAGGCCCTTGGGCGTGAGCCGCGAATCCCCGCCGATGCGGCCCTCGATGTTGTCGTAGGACTCGCCGTGGCGGGCGACGTACAGGTTTTTCACCCAGTCCGAGACCAGCAGGTCGCGGATCACGCCGTAATGGGGCGGATGACGGTCCACATGTTCGCCGAGGATGCGGTTGTTTAAGGTGTCCACGATCAGATACGCGGGTTCATCGGCAAGCGGCTGGGCGATGCTGCGGTAGTAGCCGATGCGCTCGCAAAAGGCGTCGTAGGCTTCCCGCTCCGTCAGGTGGGAAAATTCGGGCAGCTTGGTCTTGCGCAGGATGCTGGCGTGCATGAGTTCCGGGTCGTCGTTGACGCAGGACACGAACAAAACCCGGGTGTCGGCGAAATTGTCCAGAATCAGCCGCCGCCTGGCCCGGGTCAGGTTGGTGGCGTCGAGGATGGCCACCTCGCCGCGAGCGGCCAAAAACTCCCTGGCTTCCCCGATGCTCGCCTTGGCGATGTTTTCGCGCTGCGCGCAGGCCTGGCTGTTGGCCGGATCGTAAAAGCCGGGGCCGGCCGTGTCCTGGCCGCGCAGCATGCGCCTGCGCACATCGCCGTTGTTGAAAATGCGGACGCCGACGCCCTCGGCCTCCAGGGTCTCGGCGATGCGCAAGGCGACGGTCGATTTGCCCATGGCCGGAAGCCCGACCATGGCCAGACACAGTTTCCCCTCCAGCGAACCCATGGGTCAGGCCGCTTTTTCGCCCGCGCGAGGGCAAAGGGCCGGGGCGCCGGTCACGCGCCCCTCGTTTTGGCCCGCAGCCGGTGCGCGTGCAGGATGGGTTCGGTGTATCCGCAAGGCTGGGCTTGTCCGCTGAAAACAAGCTCCAAGGCGGCCTGGAAGGGAAGGCTGGCCTCAAAATCCTCCGCCATGGGCCGGTAGAGCGGGTCGCCCGCGTTTTGCCGGTCGACCACGAGCGCCATGCGCTCGAAGGTTTCCCTCACCTGTTCCCGCGTGCATAGCGCGTGGCGCAGCCAGTTGGCCAAAAGCTGGCTTGAAATGCGTAGCGTCGCCCGGTCTTCCATGAGGCCCGCGCCGGTCAGATCGGGCACCTTGGAGCAGCCCACGCCCTGATCGACCCAGCGCGCGACGTAGCCCAGGATGGATTGGGCGTTGGCGTCGAGCTCGGCCTGAATTTCCCCGGGACCGGGCCGCGAACGCAGCAGCGGCAGGGTCAAAAGATCGTCCAGGGACGCGGCTTTCCGGCCGGCGAGCTCCCTTTGGCGGGCGGCCACGTCCACCGCGTGGTAGTGCAGGGCGTGCAGGACGGCCGCCGTGGGCGAAGGCGCCCAGGCGCAGTTCGCCCCGGCCAGGGGATGGGCGATCTTGGCCTGAACCATCTCAAGCATCATGTCCGGCTTGGCCCACATGCCCTTGCCGATCTGAGCCCGGCCCGAAAAACCGCAGGCCAGCCCGACGTCGACGTTGTTGTCCTCGTAGGCCGCGATCCAGGGCTCGTTTTTCATGTCCTGCTTGCGCGCCACCGGTCCGGCCTCCATGTCCGTGTGGATTTCGTCGCCGGTGCGGTCGAGAAAGCCGGTGTTGATGAAGATCACGCGCTTGCGCGCCTGGCGCACGCACTCCTTGAGATTGACCGAGGTGCGGCGCTCCTCGTCCATGACGCCGATCTTGATCCGGCCGGACGCCAGTCCGAGCGCGGCCTCGACGGCGGACAAAAGGTCGCGGGTGAAGGCCGTCTCCTCCGGGCCGTGCAGCTTGGGCTTGACGATGTAGACCAGGCCCGCGCGGCTGTTTTGACGCGCGCCTTCGCCTTTTGGGGCGCGCCGCGCGATCAGGGCGGTGACCATGGCGTCGAGCACGCCTTCGAAAATTTCCCGGCCCCGGCGGTCCAGGACCGCGCCGGTGGTCATGTGCAGGCCCACGTTGCGCGCCAGCAGCAGGCTCGTTCCGGGCAGGCGCAGGCTGCTGCCGTCCGGAGCGGTGTAGTCGCGCCAGGGATTGAGCCGCCTGGTCACGGTGCGGCCGCCCTTGGGAAAGACCGCTTCCAGATCGCCGAGCATCAGCCCCAGCCAGTTGCGGTAGACCAGGGCCTTGTCCGCGCCGTCCACGGCGGCCACGGAATCCTCGAAATCCACGATGGTCGTCAGGGCGGCTTCCAGGATCACGTCCTTGACTCCGGCCGGATGCGCCCGGCCGACGGGGGAGTCGCGGTCGATGACGATTGCGACATGCAGGCCGTGGTGGCGCAGCAAAATCTCCCCCGGCTCGCCTGAGCCCGAAAATCCGGCGAATTGGCCGGGATCGGCCAGGCCGCAAGTTCCGCCATCGGACAAGACAACCTCCAGCCTGCGACCGCCGCCGCTTGCGGCGGCGCGGTAGCCCGCGCAGCCTGCGTGGCTGCCCCGCGCCAGGGGAAAGGTCTTGTCGAGAAAAGCGCCCGCGTACGCCGCCACTTTCGCCCCGCGCTCCGGGTTGTAGCCCTTGCCCCGGGCGAACGGACCGTCCCCGGCGATGACGTCCGAGCCGTAGAGCGCGTCGTACAGGCTGCCCCAACGGGCGTTGGCCGCGTTGACGGCGTAGCGCCCGATGGTCGCGGGCACGACCAGCTGCGGCCCGGCGATCCGGGCGATCTCCTCGTCCACCGCGCCCGGCTCGATGGTGAAATCCTCGCCCTCGGGGACGAGATAGCCGATGTCGTAAAGCAAGCGCTTGTACTCGCCCGGGTCAAAGGCCGCGCCCGGCCGCGCCCGGTGCCAGTCGTCGATGGCCGCCTGCAGGGCCGCCCGTTTGTCCAGCAGAGCCCGGTTGCGCGGCGAGAACTCCTCAAGAATCTTTTCCAGCGCGGCCCAAAACCCGGCCGCCTCGACGCCGCTTCCGGGCGCGATCTCGTCCGCGACGCACTGGTAAAGCGCCGTAGCGACGCGCAGGCCGCCGATCTGCATTCGTTCTTCCATGCCGGTGCTCCTGGAGACGTTGCTTTGGACAATCAGAAATCCTTCCGGGGCGCGATGTCAAGACGGCGGGACGGGGACCGCCGCGAAGGGGACTTGCAAAAAAAGTGATTTTTAACGCCTCCGGCGGCCAAAGGGCGTAGCCCCTTGGAATCCCTCGTCATTTTAGCCCTCTTTGCGCCCACGGGCAGGCCCAACACAAAAGCCGCCCGAAGGCGGCTTTGCGCTCGCGCGGCCGTACGGCCTTTTCGCGGGAGGAATTGCTCTTTTCCGCTCTACCGCGGCTCTTCCCCGCCCTGCTCTTCCATGCGCCAGACATACGCTTGCAGCGTGTTGGACATGAGCATGGCGATGGTCATGGGGCCGATGCCGCCCGGGACCGGAGTGATGGCGCTGGCGACGTCCTTGACGCTCTCGAAATCCACGTCGCCGACCAGCCCTTCGTCGGCCCGGTTGATGCCCACGTCGATGACCACCGCGCCCGGCTTGACCATGTCGCGGGTGACGAATTTCGGTTTGCCGATGGCGGCGACCAGAAAATCCGCCTCGCGGCATTCGGCGGCCACGTCGGCCGTGCGCGAATGGCACATGGTGACCGTGGCGTTGGACAAAAGGCTCGGCTGGGACAGCATGATCGCCATGGGCTTGCCCACGATGTTCGATCGCCCGAGCACCACCGCCTTCTTGCCGCAGGGAGAGAGCGAATAGCGCTCCAAAATATGCATCACCCCTGCGGGCGTGCACGGCCGCAGCCCGGGCATGCCGAGCACCAGCCGGCCCATGTTCTCGGGATGAAAACCGTCGACGTCCTTGGCCGGATCGATCAGGCTCTGGCAGGCCAGGGGATCGAGCGCGTCCGGAATGGGCATCTGCAGCAAAACGCCGTCGATGTCCTCGCTGTCGTTAAGCTCCAAAATCAGGTCCTCGAGCTTGTCCTGGGTCGTGGTCTCGGCCGATAGCCGCCAGACGCGCGACACCACGCCGGTCTCCTCGCAGGCCTTCTCCTTGTTGCGCACGTAAACCTGCGAGGCCGGGTCGTCGCCGACCAGAATCACCGCCAGATGCGGCGCGCGGCCGTACAAGGACCGCAGCCGCTCGACCTCGCGCTTCACCCGCGAGCGCACCTCGGCGGCGGGTTTTTTCCCGTCCAATAAAATCATGAAGCTGTCCTTTTGCGCCGGGGCTCCGCCCCAGACCCCGCCGGGGGGGGATCTCACGGCCCGTGAAAACGTTCCCGGTTCCCCCCATTCAAAACTTCTTCTCGGGCCGGTCTTCGATTTTCGCCATGCGAAAATCGAAGACCGGCCCGAGATAAAAATTTTTTGAAGGGGGGGGCGGGGGGAAACTTTTTTTCAAAAAAGTTTCCCTCCGATTTCTTCCTCTACTCTTCGCCTTCTTCCTCGTCGTACCACTGCGAGGCCATGATCGGTCCGAAGTAGATGGCCTGGTCTTCGAGGTCTTCTTCGATGCGCAGCAGCTGGTTGTATTTGGCCAGCCGGTCGCTGCGGCACAGCGAGCCGGTTTTGATCTGTCCGGCGTTGACGCCCACGGCCAGGTCCGAGATGAAGCAGTCTTCGGTTTCGCCCGAGCGGTGCGAGATCACGGTGGTGTAGGCGGCCTGCTTGGCCATTTCGATGGTGTCGAGCGTCTCGGTCAGGGTGCCGATCTGATTGAGTTTGATCAGGATCGAGTTGGCCACGCCGTTTTCAATGCCCTCGGCCAGGATGTCGGGATTGGTGACGAAGACGTCGTCGCCCACGAGCTGGATGCGGTCGCCGAGGTCCATGCTGATTTTCTTCCAGCCGTCGGTATCGCCCTCGGCGTGGCCGTCTTCGATGGAGATCAGCGGGTAGCGGCCGATAAAATCCTCGTAGAAGGCGATCAGTTCGCTGCTGTTGAGCGTTTTGCCTTCGCCCTTGAGATCGTATTTGCCGTTTTTATAGAATTCCGAGGCGGCGGCGTCGATGGCCAGGGAGATCTCGGACCCGGGCCGGTAGCCGGCTTCTTCGATGGCCTTGACGATGTATTGAAAGGCCTGGTCGTGATTTTTGAAGTTCGGCGCGAAGCCGCCCTCGTCGCCGACCGAGGTGGCCAGGCCGTCCTTGGCCAGGATCGCCTTGAGGGTGTGGAAGGTTTCAGCGCCCATGCGCAGGGCGTCGGCGAAGGTTTCAGCGCCAAGCGGCACGATCATGAATTCCTGGATGTCCAGGTTGTTGGGCGCGTGCATGCCGCCGTTGATGATGTTCATCAGCGGCACGGGCAGGACCTTGGCGTTGATGCCGCCGAGATACTGGTACAGCGGCAGCCCCAGGAAATTGCAGGCCGCCCGGGCCGTGGCCATGGACACGCCGAGGATGGCGTTGGCGCCCAGGCGCGACTTGTTTTCCGTGCCGTCGAGTTCGATGAGCAGGTTGTCGAGCGCCACCTGCTGCAAGGCGTTCAGTCCAACCACGGTCTCGGCGATTTCGCCGCGCACGTTTTCAACGGCCTTGGACACGCCCTTGCCTCCGTACCGGTCCTTGTCGCCGTCGCGCATTTCCAGGGCCTCGCGCGTGCCGGTGGACGCGCCCGAGGGCACCGCCGCGCGGCCCGAAACGCCGTTGTCCAGGGTCACTTCCACCTCGATGGTGGGGTTGCCGCGCGAATCGAGTATTTCCCTGGCCCAAACAGCCATGATCGTGCTCATAAACGTTCTCCTTTGTTGATGTGGCGAAGCGCTCGTCCGGGCGGCCGGCCCGGAACACCCCGGAAGACAGCAGATAGCGGACGTTAGCGAAATATTCCCGATTCTTCGCATAAAAGCCCGAGTCCTTCAAGGAGAAGATCGGGCCGGACCGCGCCCAGGGCCGGACAGACCGGTCCCAGGACCTCGGCGAAACCGCCGGTGGCCACGACCGCCACCGGGCCGGGCAATTGCGCCGCCAGCCGCGCAATCAGCCCCTCGGCCAGGGCCGCAAAGCCGAAGATCAGCCCCTGGCTCAGGCTTTCGGCCGTGCCGCGGCCAATATGCAGCTCCTTTGAGTCGAGTTCGAGGGAAATGTGCGGCAATTTGGCGGTATTTGACGCCAAAGCCTGGGCCGAGGACAAAACCCCGGGGCAGATCAGCCCGCCCAGGTAATCGTCGCCGGTCACGCAATCAAACGTCGTGGCCGTGCCGAAATCCACGGCGATCAGCGAAGGCTCGGAAAAAAGCCGCCTGGCCGCGAACGCCGTGACCAGCCGGTCCGCGCCGACCTCGGCCGGCCGCTGATACTTGTTGGCCATGGGAATCGGCAGGTCGTCGGGCACAAACAGAGGCTTGATCCCGAAAAACCGCATCAACGCCTTGGATATCAAGGGATGCACCGGGGGCACAACCCCGCAGATCACCGCCCCGGCCAAGCGCGACACGTCGCAACCGGCGTGCCCGAGCGCCCCCCGGAGCAAGAGCCCCCAAGCGTCGGGCGTACCCTGGGAACGGGTGGGGAAAACATACGACGCCAGCGCGGCGCCCGGCGAGGCGACGCCGACCTTGGTGTTGGTGTTGCCGACGTCGATCAGAAGCGTGGCGATGGCGGCGGTGGAGGAGGTGGTGGGCATGGGCTGTCCGGGGAGGGGAAGCGCGAGAAGAGGAATCGGGGGGAAAACCCCTTTTGTGAACAAAAGGGGTTTTCCCCCCGAACCCCCCTTTCCCCAAAAAACTTTTATGGTTTCGAGCTGGTCAAGGCCATCGATGCGTTGCTTGACGAAAGACCGGGAAAGCATCCTTTATGGATACGTTTCGCCGGCGCCCTTGCCCCGGGCCTTTTCCATATATTGCGGCCACAGCGTCAGCAGCTCGCGCAGGGCGCGGCCCCGGTGGCTGCGGGCGTTTTTTTCCTCGCCGGTCAGCTCGGCGGCGGTTTTGTTCAGGGCAGGGTCGTAAAAGAGCGGGTCGTAGCCGAAGCCGCCGGCGCCCGAGGGGGCCATGGCGATTTGGCCTTCCCAGACGCCCCGGGCGGCGATGGTTTCGCCGTTTGGGGCGCACGCGGCCATGGCGCACACGAAGCGGGCGGCGCGGTTTTCCCTGGGCGCGCCCGCCAGCGCGGCCAGAAGTTTGGCGTTGTTCTCCCGGTCGCCGGCCTTTTCCCCGGCGTACCTGGCCGAGTAGACGCCGGGCGCGCCGGAAAGGGCGTCGACTTCCAGTCCGGAGTCGTCGGCCACGGCGACAAGACCGCTGGCGGCGGCCACCGCTTTCGCCTTAATCAGGGCGTTTTCGGCGAAGCTGGCGCCGGTTTCGGCGATCTCGCCTACGCGCGGGAAGGCGTCCAGGCCCAGAACCTCAATGCCCGAGCCGGCCAGCATGGCCGCCAGCTCCTTGATTTTCCCCTGGTTTCGCGTAGCCAGGACGACTGTTTCCGGCATGGCCCGGCCTTTGGTTTGGCGCGTCGCGGCGGTCGCTTCCCGCCCGCCCCGTCCCTGTTTCAAAAAACGGCCGCAATGGCAAGACCAAAGCAAACGCCATCATGACCGGGAAAAGGCGGCCCGGCAAGAAAAATTACAGAAAACGGCCAGGCCGGCGCGGCGGGTCTTGCGGCCCGGCGACGCCTAGGCTATTGTAGACGAAATTAGTCCGATTTTTCCGGTTGCACTCAGAATAAGGAGCAGGTCCATGCAGTCCAAACCGCTTTTGATCGCGCTTTTGGCCGCCGTGATCGCGCTGTGCGTCGCGGCGGCGTTTTTGTCCGGCTCGGCCGGAGGAATGTGGGCGGCCGCTGTCGCGGCCCTGTGCGCCGCCGGGGCGCTCGCGGCGCTTGCGCTCATGGTGTTTTCTCCCTTGGGCGCTCTGGAGACGGCGCTCGCGGCGCTTGCCGGGGACAAGGCGGCCTTGCCCGGTCAAGCGGATTTCTCCGCCCTGGGTTCTCTCGCCCGGGCCTTCGCGGCGACGGCCGAACGGCTTCACCGGGCCAAGGCCGACGTCCAGGCCGCCCTGGCTGAAACGCAGGCGGTCAAGACGCGCGCCGACGACGCCATCTCCCAATCGCGGGACGCCTCGACCCTGGCCGAGCAGGCGCGCGCCGAAGGCATGCTGGCGGCGGCTTCGAAGCTCGAAGCCATGACCCTGCGCATCATGGGATCGTCCGAGGAATTGACGCGGCAGATGGAGCGCATCGGCCGGGGCGCGGACACCCAGAAAACGCGGATGCATGAAACCTCCCTGTCCATGGACGAGATGAACGCTGCCATCATGGACATCTCGCGCAGCGCCGGGCAGGCGGCGGCCAGCGTGGAGACGGCCAAGGACAAGGCCCGGGAGTCCGCCGCGGTGGCCGAATCCTCGACCGCGGCCATCGCCAAGGTCAGCACCGTGGCCACGAAGCTCAAGGCCAACATGGGCACGCTCGGCGAACAGGCCAAGTCCATCGACCGCATCATCAACGTGATCAACGACATCGCCGACCAGACCAATCTTTTGGCCTTGAACGCGGCCATCGAGGCGGCCCGGGCCGGCGAGGCCGGGCGCGGCTTCGCCGTGGTCGCCGACGAGGTGCGCAAATTGGCCGAGAAGACCATGGGCGCGACCAAGGAAGTCGGCGATTCCATCCGTTCCATCCAGGAGTCGATCGTGGCCAACATCGCCGACATGGACCAGGCCGTGGCCCAGACCGGCGACGCCGCCGGCATGTCCAAACTGTCCGGGGAGTCCGCGCGCCTGATCCTCGGCCATGCCGAGGAAAACACCGGCATGATCCACGGCATCGCCGCCGCCTCCGAGGAGCAGTCCGCCAGTTCGCAGCACATCGCCACGGCCATCGAGGAAGTGAGCCAGGTGGCCGCCGAGATCGCCGGCGGCATCCACGATTCCGCGCTCTCCATCGCCGAGCTGTCGGACTTGGCCAGGGAACTCGGCGTGCTCATTGCCGACCTCAAGAATTCCCAGGGCGCGGACACCTTCGTGAACTGGACGTCGGATCTGACCGTGGGCGTGCATGAGATCGACGAGCAGCACAAGGTGCTCATCAAGATGATCAACGATCTCTACGCGGCCATGAAATCCGGCCAGGGGCACGGCGTCCAGGAAAAGCTGCTCACGGGCCTGGCCGAATACACGGTCTACCACTTCGACAACGAGGAGCGCTATTTCGACCGCTTCGGCTACCCCGAAACCAGGGACCACAAGCGGCTGCACACCGAACTCAAGGGCCAGGTCATGGATTTCATCGGCCAGTTCCGGTCCGGCAAGGCCGCCCTGTCCATGGACCTGTTCCATTTTCTCAAGGACTGGCTGGTCAACCACATCGCCAAGACCGACCGCCGCTACGGAAAATTCTTCAACGAGCACGGGCTCGTCTAGCCGCCGGACCGGACTTTCGAGACGCGCAAGGCCCGAGGCCGGGCGGATTTTTCGCCCGCGCGGCCCGTGGCGCGACGCTGCGTTTTGAGCTATAGCGACGGCCGGAACGGATGGGGTGGCGGGTGCGCATAACCGGTGGCGATTTCAAGGGGCGAAGCCTCAAGACGGCGGTCGGGCCGGGCCTGCGCCCGGCCATGGCCAAGGCCAGGCAGGCGCTTTTTTCCATGCTTGAGGCGCGCGGGCTGGACTATCCCGGGACGCTCGCGCTCGACCTGTTCGCCGGGACCGGCAGCCTGGGGCTTGAGGCCTTAAGCCGGGGCGCGGCGGCGGCGGTCTTTGTCGAGAATTATCCGCCCGCCCTGCGCGCGATCCGGGACAATCTCAAGCAGTTCGAGCTTGGGCCGGGGCGGGCGCGGGTCGAAGCCAAAGACGCGCTCGCCTACCTGCGCGGCCAGGCCAAACAGGCGTTTGACCTGATTTTCATCGACCCGCCTTACGGCCGGGACCTGCTGGGCCAGACGCTCGCGCTGGTCGCGGCCTCGGGCTTCGCCGCCCCGGAAGCGCTGATCGCGGCCGAGGTGGAAATCCGGGTCGATCCCGAAAAACTCTCACTGCCCGGCGCGTTTCGCCTGCTTGCCGACAGGCGCTACGGCCAGACGAGGATGCTCCTATGGCGACACGAAACACCTGCATCGCCGTCTACCCCGGAACCTTCGATCCCCTGACCAACGGGCACGTGAGCCTGGTGCGCCGGGCGCGGTCGATCTTCGGCACGGTGGTGCTGGCCGTGGCCAAAGACACCCACAAGACGTCCATGTTCAGCTTGCGGGAGCGCGTGGCCATGGCCGGCGAAGCCCTGGCCGGCGAACGCGGGGTGGTGGTCGAGGGTTTCGAGGGGCTGCTCGTCGATTACGTCAAGCGGCGCGGGGCCAAGGTCATTTTGCGCGGCCTGCGGGCGGTCTCGGACTTCGACTTCGAATTCCAGATGGCCCTGATGAACCGGCGCATGGCCCGCGAGATCGAGACCGTGTTCCTCATGACCGATTTTAAGTGGCTGTACATCAGCTCGACCATCGTCAAGGAAGCGGCCCGGGCCGGCGGCGACATCCGGGGCCTGGTCCCGGACGCGGTCCTGGCCAGGCTGTGCGAACGTTTCGGCCGGGAGCTGCCATGACGGGAGCGAGCGGAGATTGGGGGAAGAACCCTTTTTGTGAACAAAAAGGGTTCTTCCCCCAAACCCCCATCTCCCAAAAAAACTTTAAAGTTTTTGGG
>JADFXV010000061.1 GCA_015233395.1 Desulfovibrionaceae bacterium | reverse complement strand
CGGCGCGGCCATGGCTGCCGCCACGGCCTGTTCGGGCTGCGGCTGGGGTTCCGGGGCGGGCGCGGCCTGGGGAAAGGGCCTGCCCTTCTGGCCCGGGGCCGGCTTGTTGGAATATTTGGACATGGCCAGTTGTTGCGAGGGGGTATACTGCTGCGGCTGATGGTCGCCGGGCTTGGCGGGCGGCGGCGGGGACTGCGGGGGCGGGACCTGAGCCTGCGGCGGCGCGGCGGCGGGAGCTTCGGGCGGCAGGTCCCGGGACTGGATTTGACCGGGCGCCTGCGCCAAGGTGGCCGTCTGTTGCGGCGTGAGCGGAGCCGGACCGGATTTGGCCAGAGGAGTGATCTGCCCCAAAGGCGGGGTCCCGGCCGCTTGGCCGGCCGGCGGTTTGGCCTGCGCGGCCTGAGCCGGCTGTTTCGCCTGTTTCACCGTGGGGGCCGATTGCGCCGGTTGAGCCGGTTGAACCGTGGGGGCCGATTGCGCCGGTGGAGGCGGGGCGACGCCGAGTTTGGCGGCCACCTGGTCGAGCGTGTTCTCCATGGCCATCAAACGGCCGTACACGACCGCCTCGCGCTTGGCCCGCTCCTCGTCTTCCTTCTTGGACTTTTCCTCGAGTTTGGCCACGTTGGCTTCGAGATTGTGCAAGCGAAGCGAGTCGGCCGGACCGAAACCGGCGCAACCCGGCAGGCAAAGCCCGGCGGCTGCGGCCAGCCCGAGAATAGTGAACGCCGGGAAAAAGGTGGTGCGTGGCGCGCGAGGCATCGGCCGCTCCGGTTGCGATTTTTCGTTCGTTCCGGCGTGGATACGCAAGATGGGAATATTTATCAAGAACGACTTTCCCGGAAATCCGCGACAGCCGCAAGGCGATCCGCGCTCCTCCCGCGCATTCCCCGACCAGGCTTGCCCGCGAGCGCGATTTAGGGCACAAAGCCCACGGCCGCGCGGCCAAGCGCCTGGCGCGCCCTCGCGGCTTTCCAAGGAGTTGCGCATGACCCCGGTCGCTTCCGTTTTCGCCTGGCTCGGCCAAAGCGCCGCGCTCATCCTGCCGGCCGCATTGTTTCTGGCCCTGGCCGCAATTCCGCTGGTCGCCGCCGCCACCGGCCTGTCCCAGGCCAAACGGACCAAGATCTTCCGGAACAAATTCGGCCAGCAGGCCGCCAGCCTGGCCTTGATATTGCTCCCGCTGAGCCTGCTTGGCGCGGCGGCGGCCTGGTGCGTTCCCAAACCGGCCGCACTGCCGCCGACCGTCCTGGCGAGCGAATCTTGTCTTTTTTCCCCGTTTTTATGGCTGCCGGCCGGGATCGCCTGCCTCGCGGCGGCGCTGCTTGCGATCTACCGGGCAACCTGGCGGGGCCTGAAAGACCGCAAGACCCTGCACGCCGCGATCGGCTTTTGCTCCTCTCTGGCCTTCTTCGCGGCCGTCGCCCTTGCCGCCGGAGGGTTCCAGACGGCCAGAACCGCGCGGCCGCCGGCCGAAGCCGTGATCGGCGCGGCCGACATGATCTTCTTCATCCCGCCCCTGGAGGTCTTCGAGCTGATCCTGACCGGAATTTCCCTGGCCGGAGCGCTTTGCTTTCTCTATCTTCTCACCCGGCGCAAGGCGGACGATTTCGGCCGCGACTACTACATCTACACCGCGTCCCTGTGCCTGCGCTGGGCCGCGTTCCCGGTCCCGGTCCTGGCCGGGCTGGAAATCTGGCGTTGCAGCGGCAATTTTGCGCTGATTCAATCGACCGAAACCCTGTCGCCGCTTGCGTGGCTGTGGCCGGCCGCCCCGGCCTGCGGCCTGCTGGCGGCGGCCGTCTGGTTCGCCGTTTCGCGCAGCCTCACCCCGCTGCGCTACAAGGAACTCGCCTGCGGGGCGATCGTCCTGATGTATCTCGCCGTCTGTTGCGCCGTGACGGCCAACGCTCTGCTTCTGGTCCAACCCTGAGGCAAGGCCGCGCCGCGAGCGCCTTGGCCCCCTGGAGGAACACGATCATGAAACGTTTCGCCTGCGGCCGCATCGCCGCCGCGCTGGCTCTGGTCCTGCTCGCGTGCCTGCCCGCCCGGGCGGAAAAACTGCGCTTCGCGGTCCTTGGCGATTGCCGGGGCGCCTCGCCCGAAGACTCCATCGACCTGCCTGTCATGAACGAAATCAACGCTCGCCTGCTGGCGCTTGATCCCAAACCGGCCTTCGTCCTGTTCACCGGCGACCTGGTCTACCGCTCCAAAAACGCGGGCCAATGGAAATTCGACGATTGGATCCGGGCCGTCAAACCGGTCACTGACGCCGGGATCAAAATCTATCCGGTGCTCGGCAACCACGAGCTGTATCAGGACGAGCGCAATGTGCTGCACAGTGAAAGCCAGGAATACTACCAAAAGACCTTCGCGGGCATGACGCCGCAAAACGGACCCAAGGGTTACGAAAGCCTGGTCTACTCCTTCGTTTCGCCTGGCGCGGACGCCTTTTTCGCCGTGCTCGACACCTATTACATCCCGCCCGGCCAGGCCACCGCCCCTTACAGCAACAAGGATTCGTTCATCACCGAGGCGCAGCTCGACTGGTTGCGCGGCCAACTCAAAAACACCACGGCCCGGTTCAAATTCGTGGCCATGCACGCGCCCACCTTCAATCCGATCTACCCGCCCAAGCCCAAATGCCAGGAAGCCGGACACTGCGAACTCTGGAACATCCTGGACCAAAACGGCTTCGCCATGAGCCTGGCCAGCCATCTGCACGCGTACGCCCGCAAGACGATCGGTCCGGAAGTGGACCCGGCTTACCACGGCGGCGTCGTTCAGGTCATTTCCGGCGGCGCGGGCGCGCCCCTGGACAACACCGTCTACTTCCTGGGCGACACCGCCGACTGGCATGTCGCGACCGTCTTCAACTACCTGCTCGTGGACATCGACGGCGACACGCTCACGGCCCGGGCCATGGGCAAGGCCGACGGCGAATGGAAGGAAATCGACCGCTTCACCCTGACCGCTCCGCACTGATGCGCGGTCCCGGTCAACACGGGCCAACGCCCAAGTGGATGCCCTCACGAGTCTGCAAATGATGGATAATTTGAAAAAGATTGTCCGCGCGGGGATTGCCTTTCGGCCCGAACATGCGCATGAGGCTTTTCGCTGGAATGTTGGTTGCTTCCGCGAGGCTCCCAAAACCTACAGAGGCGTTGATATAGTCACGCAAAATCGCCTTGCCCGCCTCCACATCCCCGGCTAGCATGGTGTCAATGCCTTCCTTGAGCATCGCCTGGCGAAACTCCGTGTCTTGCCGGGCGCGCTTCAATAATGTTGTCCTGAATTCTCTTGTAAGCGCCATGTTCTCTCCTAGGGCTTTCGCCTCTTGTAATCACGCCAGAGGGCCGAGGAGGCTGCAATATCCTCGCTTTGACGCTTCTTGGAGCCTCCGCCAAGCAAAATGATAAGCCTATCGCCGTCCTTGCTGAAATAAATCCGATACTCTGGGCCGAAATGAATTTTGCACTCGTAAATACCGCTTCCGGCGCCTTCGACATTTGAAAAGTTTCCTTGCTCCAGGCGGTATAAGGCCGTTGCGACTTTGGCCGCCGCCATCGCGTCCAGCCCCCCGAACCAGCGGGCAAAGGGGGATTTTCCCCCCTCGTCCAAATATTCCTGAACAACGATACCCATGGGCCATGGTAACACAAGAGACACCATTGTCAATGCCGACCGGTACGCGTTCAGGCGCCGGCCGCACCCGGCGCCATGGGGGTCTGGGGGCGATTATCGCCCCCAGCGCGGGAGTCCAGAGGAGGCAAAGCTTCTTCTGGCGGGGCGAAGGGGCGGCGCCTCCGGTTTTTCTCTTATTTGCCGAAGCGGATGGTGTCGGCCATTTTTTCGGGCTCGTCCGGCAGGGGGGCAAACGGGAAGGGTTTGGGATTTTCGCACAGATTGGCGTAGCGCAGGCAGCGGTAGGCGTAGAACGAAACGGAGTTGGCGAAGCTGCGCAAGGGTTCGCTGTGACGGCCGGTGATGAGCAGCAAGGCGTACTGGACGAGCACGGCGAGCAGCGCGAGCATTTTGCAAATCTCCAGGGCCAGCAGCGTCGCCACGGTGTAAAGCAGCCGGATGGCGATGCCGGCGCGGGAAGGACGCGGGGGATCGAAACGGGTCATGGGGACTTCCGGTCGTTTTCGCCCGAGGCTCCGGCCGCAGCCTGGCGCCTTGGGCATGTTGTTTGCATGAAGCAGCGCAAACCAAACGTACAATCAGGAATGGTTCGCCGTATGCCCGTAACGCAGACCCAAGCATATTCGCCCGACGCCCTTCAGGCAACCGTTTCCCGGACGTCCCCCCCGGACAACGGTCCGGCGCGCGACGCCACCGCCTTTCAGACCATGCTGCAAACGAGCCTGGGCATCAACGGCGACATCATGACCACGACGGCCAAGAAGGGCGCCGACAAAAGCAACAAGGACCCGGTCAAGGCCTACGACGCGGCCGCCGGCCAAGTCCTGAACATGGGCGGGCAGATGCGCGGGCAGTACGATCCCAGCCAGATCCGCATGCGGGTCAGCAAAACCGCGCGCCATCCCGACGATCTCGGCCATTTGCGCGATTACGCCAACGGCTCGCTTTCGACCAAGGGCTTTTCGCCCAAGGAAGAAGACCTGCTGCTCCGGGCCGCGGCGTCTGAATCCAAGCTGATGTACGCCGGACGGATGTTTCCGCGCTCGCTCGTGGGCAGCGGCGCGCCCCATGTCCTGGGCGGCTCCGGCGGCGGACAAATGCGCGGCCAGGGCGTCAAACAAGCGTCGAGCAAGGTCGAACCGCAAGGCAATCTGTGCGCGACCTACGAATCGGGCGGCGACAGCGCGGCCATCGGCTACGATTCCAAAGGCGGAACCTCGTACGGCTTATACCAAATCGCCTCGAACACCGGAACCATGGACCGATTCATGAAATTTCTCGACGCCAAGGCTCCGGACATCGCCCAACGCCTGGCCTCGGCTGGTCCGTCCAATACCGGCGGCAAGTCCGGGTCCATGCCCCAGGTCTGGAAACAGGTCGCCGCCGACCAAGGCAAGCGCTTCGACGACCTGCAACACGAATTCATCCGGGAAAGCCACTACGAACCGGCGGCCAAAAGCATCAACATGGTGTGCGGCATGGACGTCGCCAACAAGTCGCAGGCCCTGCGCGAGGTCCTGTGGAGCACGGCGGTGCAGCACGGCGCCCACGGCGCCACGGATATTTTCGTGACCGCCGCCGACAACCTCCAGGCCAAAGGCACGACCCCGACCACTCAAAATTTTGACAGATCGATGATCGACGAAGTCTACAAATTGCGCTCAACCCAATTCGGCGGCCAGGGTTCGCGGGTCCGGCAGGCCGTGCAAAACCGCCTGCAAAACGAAAAAGCGACCGCCGTGGCCATGCTGGAAAAGGGAAAAGTGGCGTAGGTGGTTGCTGCATCGTAGTGTAAAGAAAGCCTCCGGCGGCCAAAGGGCTGCGCCCTTTGGAATCCCCAAGTCTATAGATAAGCCTTATCTCAGCCTACCACCCTCTCCGTCTCTCCTACTGCGTCACTCGTTTGGCGCCTAGGTAGTATGATTCCCAATAGGGGCTGTTCAGGGGTTCTTCGCGCACGCGTCCGCCCGGGCTTGGGCTGTGGATGAATTCGCCGCCACCGGAGTAGATGCCGACGTGCATGGAGTCGTAGCGCCTGGAGCCGATCTGGAAGAAGACCAGGTCGCCGGGCGAGAGCGCGCTTTTGGGCACGCTTTTGCCGGCCTGGTATTGGTCGGCTGTTTTGCGCGGCAGGTTGATGCCGTATTGGGCGTAGGTCCATTGCACCAGTCCCGAGCAGTCGAAGCCGGTTTTGGGCGATTCTCCGGCGTTGCGGTAGGGCTTGCCGATCTGGGACTTGGCGGTTTCGACGATCTTGTTCGCCGGGGCGGAGCGCGACGGTTTATCGACGGAGGAGGTGTTCAGCAGCGAGCAGGCCGCAAGGGCCAGGGTGAGCGCGAGAACGGCCGCCAGGCGCGAGGCGGCGCGCGCCTGGCCGGAGAAACCCGCGTTCGGGCGCGGCGAATCGGAACGCGGCCGGCCGGGACCGGCGGAGCTTGCGGCTGCAAGCTCCGCCCGCGCGGGGCGGGGCTGTGGCTCTTGGTTGCTGTCGTTCATGGTCACCGGCTTTGCTGTATTCCATTCGCAACTGTTTTCAACATTTTTTTCCGGTTCCCGCCGATTTTTCGCAACAATATCGAGGTTGCCGCGACGGCCTGACCGGTTTCCCGAGGCGACCTGTTCCGGGGGGGTGTCACGTGGACCCGCCCTGCGCCCGCGAACCCTCCGCGCGCCTCATGGCGCTACGGGAATCGACTATCAAGATTCGTGCCAGCAAGTCAAAAAAACGGCTGTTTTCCAGGCGGTTGCGGCGCGTCGCCGGGTGCGGGAAAAAAGGCCTTGATTAAACCCAGGGCCTGTGCCAATTTTCATTGCTCTCGGATACGATCGATCCCAACGGCCCGCGCGCTTTGGGAAAATTGGAGGGCGTCTTGATTTTCGGAAATTTCTTCACCGCCATAGCCGGCCTGCTGGACACCGTCCTCAACCTGTATTTCTGGATCGTCATCATTTCGGCGCTGCTCACCTGGGTGCGGCCCGATCCCTACAATCCGATCGTGCGCTTTCTGCACGCCGTGACCGAGCCGGTATACTACCGCCTGCGGCGCTGGCTGCCTTTTTTGATATTGGGCGGGTTCGACCTCTCGCCCATCGTGGTCCTTTTGATCATCCAGTTCGTCCAGCGCTTCCTGGTGCAAAGCCTCTACAATATCGGAATGGGGCCGCACCTTCCCCTGTAACGGCCCAACCGGCGCTGGCAGGCCCATGACCGTCACCAAAGTCGATCTGCAAGGTGCGAAGTTCACCAAAAGCCTGTTCGGGTACCGCCCGGCCGAGGTGGACTCGGTCCTGTCCGAGGCCGCCGAGGCCCTGGGCCTGACCGCCGAGGAGAACCGGCGGCTGACGGAAAAAATCCGGGACATGGAAAAGGCCGCCGATTCGCTCGAGGCGCGCGAGTCGGCCCTGCGCCAGACTTTGGCCGCCACCCAGAAGATCGTCGAGGATTTGAAGGAAAACGCCCGGGAACAGGCCCGGTTGATCGTCGAGGACGCCAAGGTCAAGGCCGCCCAGGTCATCCGCGAGGCCCACGAGAGCGTCGCCGGCGTCCAGCGCGACGTCATGGACTTAAAACACCGGCGGATCGAATTCGAGATGAGCTTGCGGGCGCTGCTCGAATCGCATTTGCGCTATCTCGACGCCGGCGAGCAGGACCGGGGCCTGGCCGAACTCGGCCATCCCCTGTCGCTTGGGGCCGGAGACGGTCCCGCTGAAGCGGACGGGCCGCGCGAAGCGGCGGAGCCGGGCGAAGCCGATTGGCCGGACGGGCCGGACGGGCGCGACTAAGGTCCATGGATTTGCCCGAATACCTGTCCCGTGATACATCGGGGGCGTGGTTGATCGCGGTCTGGGCCTGTCCCGGGGCGAAAAAAAACGCCCTGGACGGCGTCTACCAACAAAGATTGAAGGTGAAAATCGCGGCCCCGGCCGTGGACGGCAAGGCCAACACGGCTCTGACCGCCTATCTGGCGAAGGTGCTGCATGTGCCCGGGCGGGCCGTCTCGGTCGCCTCGGGCCAAACCGGCAGAAGAAAAACGTTGCGCGTCGATCCCGGGGCCACGCCCGCCTTCGAGGCGTTCGCGTCCCAGGGGTCGTGACGGAAACGAATCATCAGCAAGGAGAAACGTTCCATGGAACAGCGCGAACTTGATCTCATCGAAAGACACCTGGCCGGCGACGCGGAACTCAAGACCCTGTGGGAAGACCACATCCGTTACGAAAAGTTGCTCGAACGCCTTGAAACCAAGCCCTTCCGCACCCCCAGCGAAGACTTGGAGGTCAAGGACATCAAGAAAAAGAAGCTGGCCGGCAAGACCAAACTCGACGCCCTCATTCAGAAGTACCGCAAAGCGGAGGCTTAGAGCGCATGGAACTTTCAGGAGCGCGGATACTGCTCGAATCCCTCGTGCGCGAGGGGGTGGAGGTGATCTTCGGATTTCCGGGCGGGGCGGTGATCGACATCTACCACCAGATTCCCAACTACCCCATCAAGCACATTCTCGTCCGGCACGAGCAGGGCGCCATCCACGCCGCCGACGGCTACGCCCGAGCCAAGGGCCGCACCGGCGTATGCCTGGTCACGAGCGGCCCCGGCGCCACCAACGCCGTCACCGGCATCGCCACCGCCTATATGGACTCCATTCCGGTGGTCATCTTCACCGGGCAGGTGCCGACCGCCCTGATCGGCAACGACGCCTTCCAGGAAGTCGACATCGTGGGCATCACCCGCCCCTGCACCAAGCACAATTACCTGGTCAAGGACGTCGCCAAGCTCGCCCACACCATCAAGGAGGCTTTTTTCCTGGCCGCCTCGGGCCGGCCCGGGCCGGTGCTCGTGGACCTGCCCAAGGACGTCATGCAGGCCGTGTGCGAGTACGCCTATCCCAAAAAAATCTCGATGCGCAGCTACAATCCGCATTACGAGCCCAACCCGCGCCAGGTCAAGAAAGTCGCCGAACTGATCCGCCAGGCCAAGGCTCCCCTGCTCTACGCCGGCGGCGGCGTCATCAGCTCCAACGCCCACAAGGAACTGGTCTGGCTGGCGCAGAACTTCCGGATTCCGGTCACGGCCACGCTCATGGGCCTGGGCTGTTTTCCGGCCCACGACCCCCTGTGGCTGGGCATGCTCGGCATGCACGGAACCTTCGCCGCCAACCACGCCATCAGCAACTGCGACCTGCTGCTCGCCGTGGGCGCGCGCTTCGACGACCGGGTCACCGGCAAGATCAGCCATTTCGCCCAAAAGGCCCAGATCGTCCACATCGACATCGACCCCACCTCGATCCAGAAGAACGTGCCCGTGCAGGTGCCGATCGTGGCCGATTGCCGCCTGTTCCTGATGGCCCTGAAAAAAGAGCTCGAAATCTGCGTCAGCGAAAAGACCTGCCCGCCGCAGTCGGACCGCTGGATCGACCAGATCGTCGAGTGGAAGGCCAAGCATCCCAGGCGCTACACCCCCTCGGATACGCTCATCAAGCCCCAGTTCGTCATCGAAGTCATGAACAAGCTGACCAAGGGCCGCGCCATCATCACCACCGAGGTCGGCCAGAACCAGATGTGGGCCGCCCAGTTCTACGATTTCGCCGAACCGCGCACGATTTTGACCTCCGGGGGACTGGGCACCATGGGCTACGGCTTTCCGGCGGCCATCGGCGCGCAGATGGCCTTTCCGGACAAGCTGGTCATCGACGTGGCCGGCGACGGCTCCATCCAGATGAACATCCAGGAAATGGCCACGGCCGTGTGCTACGGCCTGCCGGTCAAGATCGTGATCTTAAACAACGGCTACCTGGGCATGGTCCGGCAGTGGCAGGAACTGTTCTACGCCAAGAACTACTGCGCCACCTGCCTGGACGCGAGCCCGGATTTCGTCAAGCTGGCCGAGGCCTACGGCGCGGCCGGCTACCGGATCACCGACCCCGCAAAGGTGGAATCCACGCTGAAAAAAGCCTTCGCCAACGGCAAAACCACCATCGTCGACATCGCCATCGATCCCGAGGAAAACGTCTATCCCATGGTCCCGGCCGGCAAGTCGCTGACCGAAATGATCCTGGTCTAGACAAAAATCCGACGCGTTTCCCCGGATCGTTCAAGGCAAGACGAGGAGCGACATCACATGCGGCACATCCTTTCCGTTCTCGTGGAAAACGAACCCGGCGTGCTCTCGCGCGTCTCCGGCCTGTTCAGCGGCAGGGGCTTCAACATCGAGACCCTAAACGTCGCCCCGACCCTGGAAGAAGGCCTCTCGATCATGACCATCACCACCTCGGGCGAAGAGGCGATCATCGAACAGATCATCAAGCAGCTGCGCAAGCTGGTCACGGTGGTCAAGGTCGTCGACCTGACAGAACTCAAGGCCGTCGAACGCGAAACCATGCTCATTAAAATCGACGCCGACGGGGACAAACGCGCCGAGATCCTGCGCATCGTGGACATCTTCCGCTGCAAGATCATCGACGTCTCCCCCGAAGACCTGATCGTCGAATGCACCGGCGACACCGGCAAGATCGCCGCCCTGATCAACATGCTGTCGCGCTACGGCATCAAGGAAATCGCCCGCACCGGCACGGTCGCCATGCGGCGGGGAATGCAATAAATGAATCTGGGGGAAAATCCCTTTTGTGAACAAAAGGGGTTTTCCCCCAGACCCCCTTTCCCCAAAAAACTTTGACGGGGGGCATAACTCCTGGGAAATATAATCGGTTCTGGTTTTTATTGAGTGGAATTCCAAAGGGCGTAGCCCTTTGGCCGCCGGAGGCGTTAAAAAACCACTCCTTTTGCAAGTCCTTCTCTGGTTTTGATCTCATAAACGGGGCTGGCGGCGTTCGCCGCTCGTCGTTTTTGAAATAAGTCCAAAAAATATCGAGGAGAAAAAGAGGTTTGTCATGAAAATGTATTACGATCAGGATGCCGATCTGACGCTGCTCAAAAACAAGACCGTGGCCATCATCGGCTACGGCTCCCAGGGCCACGCCCACGCCATGAACCTGCGCGACTCGGGCGTGAACGTCATCATCGGGCAGCGCCCCGGCGGCCCCAACTTCGACAAGGCCAAGGCCGACGGCTTCACTCCCATGGACGCCGGCGCCGCCACGGCCAAGGCCGACCTGATCATGATCCTGGTCCCGGACCAGCTCCAGGGCGACCTGTTCGCAAACGAGATCGCGGCCAATCTCGCCCCCGGCAAGACCCTGGCCTTCGCCCACGGCTTCAACATCCATTTCCACCAGATCGTGGCTCCCAAAGACGTGGACGTGATCATGATCGCGCCCAAGGGTCCGGGCCACATGGTGCGCCGGGTGTACACCGAAGGCAGCGGCGTGCCCTGCCTGATCGCCGTGCACCAGGACGCCTCGGGCAAGGCCAAGGACATGGCCCTGGCCTACGCCAAGGGCGTCGGCGGCACGCGCTCGGGCGTGCTTGAGACCACCTTCACCGAAGAGACCGAAACCGACCTCTTCGGCGAACAGGCCGTGCTCTGCGGCGGCGTGAGCGAACTGGTCAAGGCCGGTTTCGAGACTCTGGTGAACGCCGGCTACCAGCCGGAAATCGCCTATTTCGAGTGCTGCCACGAGCTCAAGCTGATCGTGGACCTGATCTACGAGGGCGGCCTGGCGCGCATGCGCTACTCCATCTCGGACACGGCCGAGTACGGCGACTACACCCGCGGCCCGCGCATCGTCACCGACGAGACCCGCGCCGAAATGAAGCGAATCCTGCGCGAGATCCAGGACGGCCGCTTCGCCCGCGAATTCGTCCTGGAAAACAAGGCCGGCAAGCCGCATTTCCTGTCCATGCGCCGCATCAACGCCGCCCACATGATCGAGGAAGTCGGCGGCAAACTGCGCTCCATGATGAGCTGGCTGAAAAAGAAATAACCCATCGACCGGCAGCGGGGGGGAAAGACCGAGGTCTTTCCCCCTTTTTTTGTCCCGCTCGATTGCCGCGCACGGTGCAACAGGCATGCAACACCCAGCCAGCAAGGACCAGATCGCCTACTGGGACGCCGTCGCTTCCGCGCACGACTGCACCCTTCAACCTCCGCTTGAACTTTTCACGAACTACCTGCCCAAGGACGCGAAAATCCTGGACTTCGGCTGCGGCTACGGGCGCAGCCTGGCCGGGCTTTCCGCGCTCGGCTTCACCGATCTGACCGGCTTCGACCCTTCCCCGGCCATGCTTGAACGAGGCCGCCGCGAGCATCCCGGGCTCGATCTGCGTCCTCTGGCCTCAAAGGAATTGCCGGTTCCGGACGCTTGCGCCGACGCCGTCCTGCTCGTCGGCGTGCTCACGGCCGTGGCCGAAGACGACGATCAACGCGGGCTTGTGGCCGCAATTTTCCGGGTTCTGCGGCCGGGCGGCCTGCTGCTCCTGTGCGATTTCCCGCTGCAAAACGACGCGCGCAACCGCGAGCGCTACGAGCGCTTCGCCGCCAAGTGCGGGCGGTACGGCGTTTTCGAGGTTACGGGCGGCGGCCTGGCGCGCCATCACGATCCGGCCTGGCTCGCCGAGCTGACCGGCGGCTTCAAGCGCCTGGAAACCCTGCCTCTGTCCGCCGTCACCCTGACCGGCAAACCGGCCGAGGCGGTTTGCCTGATCCTGCGCAAACCCGCTTGAAGCGGACAAAATCGCCCGGCTGCCCCTTGACAAGCCTGCAAGCGGCAAGTAACAAGGCCGGTTCACCTTGCTCTTGCCTTGCGCGGCAAGGGCCATAGTCCATAAGGAGGATCAATGCGCAAGTACGAAACGCTTGTGCTCCTCAATCCCGAGATGCCAGCCGAAGCGAGCCAAACGCTCATCGGCGGCTTCACCGGAATCGTGGAGCGCGAAAACGGCCAAATCCTGGCCGTCGACGACTGGGGCATGAAAGATCTGGCCTATCCGGTCCGCAAACACCTGCGCGGCCATTACGTCAGGCTGGAATACTCCGCCGCGGGCAACACCGTGGCCGAACTCGAACGCATCATCCGCATCAGCGACGGCGTCTACAAGTTCATCACCGTCCAGCTCGACGACGACTATGCGCCGGCCGCGGCCGAACCGGCCGCCGAACCCGTTGCCGAAGGAGGTGAGTCATGAGCTTCAAGAAAAAATTCACCCCCAAGCGCAAGTTCTGCAAGTTCTGCGCGCACAAGGATTATCCGCTCGACTACAAGCGTCCGGACATCCTGCGCGATTTCATCAACGAGCGCGGCAAGATCATCGCCCGGCGCATCACCGGCACCTGCGCCAAGCACCAGCGCCGGTTGACCACCGAGATCAAGCGCTCCCGCCAGATGGCCCTGCTCCTGTACACCGCGGTCCATTCCAGCGAAGTCCAGAAGAAGATGGGTTAGGGGGTCGGCGTCATGTTAATGAAACTCATCCTGCGCGCCGACGTCGAGCATCTCGGACGCCTGGGCGACGTGGTTACGGTCAAACCCGGCTACGGCCGGAACTTCCTCATTCCGCGCGGTCTGGCCATGCAGGCCACCGCCGGCAACCTCAAAGTGTTTGAAAGCGAGCGCCGCAAGCTGGCCGCCAAACGCGACGCCGCGCGCGGCGAGGCCGCGTCCTTCGCCGACAAGCTGGCCAGCGCCAAGGTGGTCATCAGCGTGCGCGTCGGCGAGGGCGACAAGCTCTACGGCGCGGTCACGTCGAGCAATATCGTCGACGCCCTGGCCGCCCTGGGCATCGAACTCGACCGCAAGAAGATCGTCCTGCACGATCCGATCCGCGCGGTCGGCGTCTACGCCGTGCCGGTCAAACTGCACCCCGACGTCACGGCCGCGGTGTCGGTCACGGTCATGCCGATCGGCAGCCAAGCCGCCGCCGCCTTGGCCGATGAACCAAAACCGGCAAAAACCGAGGATGGCGATGGACCCGTCGCGGGAGAACAGGCTGCCGGATAACTCTCCGGGCGGCCCGCGCCAGAACTCCAAGGATAAGGCCCAGGCCCTGCAAGGGGCCCAGGCCCTGCTTTCGCGCAACATTCCCCCCCAAAACATCGAGGCCGAGCGCGCTGTTTTGGGGGGGGTGCTGCTTCGCAATTCCATCCTGAATTCGCTCGTCGACATCCTCTCCGAGGACGATTTCTATTCCCCGGTCCACCGCATCATCTATCTCGCCTGCCTGGACCTGTCCCGGCGCAACACGGCCATCGACCTGCTCACCCTGGCCGAGGAAGTGCGCAAGAAAAACGCCCTCGACGAGATCGGCGGCGAAATCTACCTGGCCGAACTCTCCGAAGCCACGGTCTCCAGCGCCAACGCCCTGCACCACGCGCGGATCGTCCGGGAAAAATCCATCCAGCGCAAACTCATCGACGCCGCCGCGGAAATCATCCAAAATTCCTACGAGGGCGCAAGCGATGTCGAGGAATTGCTCGACACCTCGGAACAATCCATCTTCCGCATCGCCGATTTCAAGAAAACCCACGGCCTGCACAGCTCCAAGGAGCTCATCGACCAGGTCTTCATCCAGCTCGAAAAACGCGTCGACAGCAAGGAGCTCGTCACCGGCGTGCCCACCGGCTACCACCAGTTCGACGAACTCACCGCCGGGCTCCAGCCCTCGGACCTGATCATCCTGGCCGCCCGCCCGGCCATGGGCAAGACCGCCTTCGCCCTGAACATCGCCATGCACGCCGCCATCGCCGGCGTGGGCACGGCAGTGTTTTCCCTGGAAATGAGCAAAGAGCAGCTCATGATGCGCCTGCTCTGCTCCAAGGGACGCGTCGACCTGGCCAAATTGCGCCGGGGACGCCTGGACGATTCCGACTGGCAGAAACTGTACGAAGCGGCGGGCGAGCTTTCCCCTGCCCCGCTCTTCATCGACGACACTTCGGCCCTGACCGTCATGGAAATGCGCGCCCGCTGCCGCCGCCTGGCTTCGGAGCACACCCTCGGGCTGGTGCTCGTGGACTATCTCCAGCTCATGCGCTCCTCACGGCGCATCGATTCGCGCGAGCAGGAAATCTCCGACATCTCGCGGAACTTGAAAGCCCTGGCCAAGGAACTCCACGTCCCGGTGGTCGCCCTGTCCCAGCTCAACCGCAAGGTCGAGGAACGCGGCGACAAGCGCCCCATGATGAGCGACCTGCGCGAATCCGGGGCCATCGAACAGGACGCGGACCTGATCGTCTTCCTCTACCGCGAGGCGGCCTATAAAAAACGCGACGAAATCACCGAACACGACACCTCCGCCGAAATCATCATCGGCAAACAGCGCAACGGTCCCACGGGTCTGGTCCATTTGAACTTTTTCAAGGAATTCACCTTGTTCGAAAACCGCGTTCTCATGCCGCCGCCCTCGGAATCGGCCTACTACACCCAGGGAACCTGAGCCGCCAAGGACCACGCCGTGCAGTATTACGACCGAGCAGAGACGCTCAGCCGCCAGGAACTTAACGCCCTGCAGACCGTGCGCCTGAAGTCCGCCATGCAGCGCGCCGCCCGCTCGCCGTTCTACGCCGCCAAATTCAAGCAGGCGGGCGTCACCCCCCGGGACATCGCTTCCCCGGCCGACATCGCCAGGCTCCCCCTGACCGTCAAGGCCGAACTGCGCGACAACTATCCCTATGGACTGCTGGCCGTCCCGCGCGAGGCCATGGTGCGCATGCACGTCTCCTCCGGAACCACCGGCACGCCGACGGCCATCATGCATACCCAAAACGACCTGAACTGGTGGGCCTCGCTCATGGCCCGCTGTATGTTCATGGCCGGCGTCAGGCCGCACGATGTCTTCCAGAACCTCTCGGGCTACGGCCTGTTCACCGGGGGACTGGGCATCCACTACGGCGCCGAACGCCTGGGCTGCCTGACCATCCCGGCCGGAACCGGAAACAGCCAGCGCCAGATCAAGATCATCCGGGATTTCGGCACCACCGCCCTGCACATCATCCCCTCCTACGCCCTGCACCTCGGACAGGTGATCGCCAGCGCCGGCATCGACGCCAAAGAGCTGACCCCGCGCATCGCGCTGATCGGAGCCGAACCGCATTCCGAGGAAACAAGGCGGCGCATCGAGGAGATGTGGGCGCTCAAAGCCTACAATTCCTACGGGCTATCGGAAATGAACGGCCCGGGCGTGGCCTTCGAATGCCTGGAGCAAAACGGCATGCACCTCTGGGAGGACGCCTACCTGGCCGAAATCCTCGACCCGGACACGCTTGAACCCGTGCCCGACGGCGTGAGCGGCGAACTGGTCCTGACCACGCTGTGCCGCGAAGGCATGCCGGTCATCCGCTACCGCACCCGCGACATCACCCATTTCGTCGCCGGCGAGTGCCCCTGCGGCCGCGTCCACCGGCGCATCGGACGCATCACCGGCCGCACCGACGACATGCTCATCATCAAGGGCGTCAACATCTACCCCATGCAGATCGAAGAAGTGCTCATGGGCATGCCCGAAGTCGGCGGCAACTACCAGATCGTGCTCGAAAGCGAAGGCTCCATCGACCAGATCAAAGTCAAGGTCGAGGTCAAACAGGAATACTTCGTCGAAGACATGCGCGCGCTGACCGGACTGCAAAAAAAGATCACCGCCAAGTTGCGCGACGAACTTCTGCTCACCCCGCGCGTCGAACTGGTGGAGCACAAGTCCCTGCCCCAAAGCGACGGCAAGGCCAAACGCGTGCTCGACCTGCGCGAGAAATCCGAGTGAACGCGGCCTGGGCCCTGGCCCTGGCCCTTTTCCTGCTCCCGCTGCTTGGCCTGCACCTGGCCGGATTGCCCGGCAACTGGCTGATCCTCGGCGCGGCCGCCCTCTTCGCCTGGCTGCGCCACCCGGAAGCCATGAACCAGGCCTTCTTCATCCTGCTCGGCGCGCTCGCCCTGGCCGGCGAACTCATCGAACTCGCCGCGCAATACCTCGGAACCAAACGCTACGGCGGCTCAAGCAAAGGCAACCTGGGCGCGCTGCTCGGCGCGTTCGCCGGAGCCGTGCTCGGCGCGCCGTTCTTGCTCGGCCTGGGCGCGCTCGCGGGCGCGCTGGCCGGCGCGTTTTTCGGCTGCTACCTGCTTGAACGGCTGCACGGCATGCCCCACCCGGCCGCAAGCCAAGCCGCCAAAGGCGCCTTCTTCGGCCGCGCCCTGGGACTGACCGCCAAAATCGGCCTGGGCGCCGCCATGATCGTCCTTACCCTGCGCGCCGCCTGGCCTGCGTAGAGAGAATCCCTCCGGGGGCCAAAGGGGCGCTGCCCCTTTGGAAACCCCACCCGGGGGCATCATGCCCCCCGGACCCCCTCGTCAGGGGCTTGTCGCTGCCCGGAAATATGTTCTCCCTCCGGACCACCGTTCAAAAACGTTTCGGGGCCGTTGGGCCGTTTTTCGCTACGCGAAAAACGGCCCAACGGCCCCGAATGAAGTTTTTTGAAGGAGGGTTCGGGGGGAAACTTTTTTACAAAAAAGTTTCCCCCCGATTCTCTTTCTTCTTATGGCAGAAACACGACGGCGGCAATGGTGGTGGTCCAGAGGCCGGGGACGCCGGAGGTGACGCAGGGCATGGAGGTCGAATCGACGATTTTTCCGCTCATGAGGTAGATTTCGCGTCGTTCGTCGTAGCCGGTTTCGGGATCGAAATCGATGCCGAGGGTGGTGGCCAGCATGGTGGAGGCCAGGTCTTCGGCGAAGTCGCCGATTTCTTTTTCATCCTTGCCGAAGCTGGTGTGTTCGGAGATGTAGCCGTAGTGGTCTTTGCTGGCCGGGAAGGCCATGCCCACGGCGCTGCCGACCAGGCGGTTTTTCTCGTCGGTGGCGTTGCGGGCCATGACGCAGAAGGTGATTTGTCCGGGCGAGAGGAAGGAAACGCCCTCGTCGACGGAAACGATTTGACAATTGGGGGGGTAGATGCTTGAGACATATACCAGATTGAGTTTTTCGATGCCCGCGTCGCGCAGGGCCAACTCAAAGGATTGCAGCTTGTTTTTGTGACGTCCGACGCCTTTGGTGAAAAAGGCCTTGGTCGGCACGAACGACTGTCCTGTCATCGGCGGTCCTCCATTCAATGAGACTATCCGGGCGTCCTGCACGGGGAGTGAACTCATAAGGGTTTTTTGTCGCGAAGTATAGCGTTTTTCGCGCCGATTTTCCCCAGCCAGGCCTTGATTTCCTCCTCGTTGCCTCGCAGTTGGATCGTCACTTTATACAGGGTGTTGGCTCCTGACTTCGTTTCCGACACGGCGACCTTGAAGCCGCGTTTGGCCAGGCTGTCCGTTTCGGCTTTGGCCTGGTCCTTGTTGGCGTAGGCGCCGAGCTGATAAATCGTGTCGTAGCGTTTGGAGGCCGGCGGCTTGGCCGGGGCGGCGGCTTTGTCCGGGACGGTTTTGGGCGGCGGTCCTTCGGCCGGTTTGGCTTGGGGACCGAGTTTGCCTTTGTCTCCGGACTCGGGCGCGGCGTATTTGGAGAGCGTGGAATCCGAGGCGCCTTTGGTGGAATCGACGACCACGGCGGCTTCGCCGGATTTGCCCTTGCCCTGGAGATTTTCCATGAACTGGAGTTCTTCGGGTTTGAGCACGGTCGGCGCGTCGGCGGGTTTGGGCGGTTCGACCTGAGCGGGCATGATCCGGGCCAGTTCGGGCACGGCGTTTTCCGGTTTCTGGCCGCGTCCGAGCATCAGGCCGACGATGAAGGCCATGGCCAGCCCCAGGACGGCGACCAGGGACACGGCCACCACCCAGGAAAAGGACAATTCGATGGTGAATTTGCTCGGCCCGTCGGTTTTTTCCTCGGGCATGCGGAAGCGGTTGGCCATATTCATCCTTGGTCCGGTTCCGGGCTTTCGGCCGCGCCCGTTTCGCCCGTTTCGCCCGTTTCGCCGGTCGCGCGGCGCATGGAATCAGGGGCGTCAACGCCAAGCAGCGCCAGGCCGTTTCGCACCACCGTCGCCACGGCGGAAAAAAGCAGCATCCTGGCGCGCACGCGCTCCGGGTCCGGGGCGGCCAGGACCTGATGGGCGGTGTAGTAGCGGTGCAGGGCCCCGGCCAGTTCGCGCAGGTAAAAGCTCACCAGATGCGGGGACAGCGACGCGGCGGCCGCGGCCACGGTGTCCGGATACTGCTCTAAAAGCCGCAGGAGGCGGCCGTCTTCGGGGGTGTCGAGCAAGTCCAGGCGCGCGTTCCGCGGCTCGGGCGCGGCCAGGCCGCGCTCTCCCGCCTTGGCGAAGAGCGAGCGCACCCGGGCGTGGGCGTATTGGACGTAAAACACCGGATTTTCCATGGATTGTTCTTTGACCAGCTCCAGATCGAAGTCGAGCTGGCTGTCGGATTTGCGCGACAGGAACATAAAGCGCGCGGAATCGACCCCGACTTCGGCCACGACGTCGCGCAGGGTCACGAACTCCCCGGCCCGGGTGGACATGGCCACCTTTTCGCCGCGCCGCGACAGGCTCACCAATTGGACCAGGATGACCGCAAGCATGTCCGGATCGCGTCCGAGCGCGCTGACGGCCGCTTTGAGGCGCGCGACGTAGCCGTGATGGTCCGCGCCCCAGATGTCGACCAAAAGGTCGAAGCCCCGGGCGATTTTATCGGCGTGGTAGGCTATGTCCGAGGCGAGATAGGTGAGTTCGCCCGAGGATTTGCGCAGCACACGCTCCATATCGTCGCCAAACCGCGTTGAATCAAAATATAACGCCCCCCCCATCTCATAAGCCAAACCTTCGGATTTAAGACGCTCCAAAGTCTGGTTCACGGTTCCAGATTCAACCAGACTTAATTCAGAAAACCAAACATCGTGGCCGACCCGGAAATCCGCCAGGTCCGCGCGAATGCCTTCGGAAATCTCGCGGGCGCCGAATTCGCGGCAAAAGGCCCGGGCCTCGTCCTCGGGAATTTCGAGGAGGGAAGCGCCTTTGATTTTGATGACGTCCCGGGCCAGGTCCGAAATATAATCGCCCTTGTAGCCGTCTTCGATGAGCTCGACGGCGCGGCCGCAGGCCTGCTGGTAGCGCGACCAGACGGAATCGCCAAGCAGGCGCATCTGCCGTCCGGCGTCGTTGACGTAGTATTCGGTGGCGACGTCGTACCCGGCCGCGCGCAGGATGCGGGCCAGGGCGTCGCCCAGGGCCGCGCCCCGTCCGTGGCCGATGTGCAGGGGGCCGGTCGGGTTGGCCGAAACGAATTCGATCTGGACCTTGCGGCCGGCTCCGGCGCCGCTTGCGCCGTAACGCTCCCCGGCGGCCAGAACGTCGAGAACGGTTTGCCGCCAAAAGGACTCGGTCAGATGGAAATTGAGAAACCCGGGCCCGGCCACCTCGATGCGCTCGATCGAGGGTTCGGGGGGATCGGCGCCGAGCATGGCGGCGGCCAGGCTTTCGGCCAGGTCGCGGGGCTTGATTTTGGCCTGCTTGGCCAGGATCATGGCCGCGTTGCAGGAGAGGTCGCCGAAACGCGCGTCCTTGGGCGGGGCGATTTCGGCGTTCTCGGGCCAACGATAGCCTTTCGTCCGCAAAGTGTGTTCGAGAAGACTTCGAACCGTTTCGATGGCTCGCATGCGTGTATGTAAGCTCCCGTGGGAATTGAGGCCGCAAAAGGCGCGGCCTTGGACACGATACAATCAGGGCCGAACGCAGGCCGGTTCAGGGCCGAACCGGAGTCGAACCGGAGTCGAACAGGGGCCGGACGCCGTCCGTCCCGGAGTTATGTACCGCCTTGCGACCCCCGGTCAAGTGGAAAGGCCGCGCCGCCGGACCAAGCGCGCAGCACGGCGAGGAATTCGGTATAATGATGCGGGATTCCAAAGGGAGCAGCCTTTTGGCCGCCGCAGGCTCGGTCGAAACGTGAAAGTTTTTGGGAGGTGGGGGCTCGGGGGAGGAACCCTTTTTTCAAAAAGGGTTCC
>JADFXV010000060.1 GCA_015233395.1 Desulfovibrionaceae bacterium | reverse complement strand
GGCTTGCGACAAATTCTTTTCGGTGTTGAGGCTGGTAGCGACGAGGACTTAAAGGCCATTAAAAAGCATATTACAACTAAACAAGTTGTGGATGCGATAGCTACTTGCAAAAAATTTGGGCTGGAAACCAGCACAAATTGGATTATAGGCCTGCCGACTCATAAAAGCCGTAAAGATGTTTTGGATCTTCTGAATTTTGCAATCAAGACTAGGACCGATTATGCACAGTTTAATATTCTTATCCCGTATATGGAGACGCCAATTTTCGCGAATGGCGTTGAGAAGGGTGTTTTACCCGCTAATTTTTGGCCGGATTACATCCGCAATCCCAAGCCAAATGTAGCTATCCCTATCTGGGAGGAATATTTAAGTCGCGAAGAACTAAGTTCATTACTCAAGGTGTGCTATCGAAAGTTCTATTTTCAGCCTTCAAAAATATTCAAACAATTGCTTTCTGTTCGCGCCCCCTCTCATTTTTTCACCAAGTTCAGAGGGATGCTGACTATTTTGGGGTTTGGCGGCTACAAACGCAAAGATGATTGAGGAAATTTTCAGCTAGTTCAATTTTCGGATAACAAGTAAGGCAAGTAAGAAGATTTTGCGTGATAATTTCTTATCTAGGTTGATATTTTGGGCTACGTAATATTGGTTGACGATCGCAAGCCGATATTTAATAGGTGTTGTATTTTGTTTTATCGCTTTATCACGAGCGCCCCGAAGTTTAGTCAAATAAATGTAGCTGGTCAGGCTTACGTCCTGGTGGGCATTTGTAGCCTAATTGCGCAACATGCTGCGATAACGAGGTTATTCCAAAAATATTCACGCCCAAAATCTGTAAAATTGTGTAGAGGCTTGCTTGGATTTTGAGATCTTATTTCCTGATGGCAACGAGAAATATACTGAAATTACGATCAAAATTTGTGTTTTGACGGCGTTCTCTGCGGTTCCGTATTTTTTTATGCGTAGGTTTGCTTGATCTGGAGATTAAGATGAGAGCCTGTGCCAAGTCGGCTTAAATTCGCCAGTCACGAACCATTTTGCATTGGCCAAAGACCATGCATCTGTATTGATCGAGACAAGAGAAATCCTTCGCCTTGTACTCGCCACGAAGGCGGGGCACACATTGATGAAAGGTCCGCAGAAGGAGGTACTTCAAATCCTGGGAAAAGATGAACTTTCCGGGATATACTTTTTAGTCCTCCCTAATCTGGGGATCGAGAATGGCTGAATTTTAAGAAAAGTTTCAGATTATTACATGACATTTATAATTTTCTGCTATTAAACAAAATTTTTAGCCGCATTCAAGTTTAGACGTTGAGACACTCGTGTCATTTTATTAATAATTCTCCGAAGGAAATGCCGATATGAATATTTTGGGTATAACATGCTATGGACATGATTCCTCTGTGGCTTTGGTTCAAGACGGCGAGCTGATTTCAGCAGTTGAGGAAGAACGTTTCAATCGAGTTAAGCATTCGCATGCTTTCCCAACACATTCGATTGAGCATTGTCTCAAGGAAGGTGGGATTGGAATTGAAGAAGTAGATCATATCGGTTTCTATCTTCGCCCGTGGCTGGGATATTGGCCCATGATCGCTCACTTCTTTAAATATCTGCCCAAGAGTTTGCACTTAATTTACGATCGACGTATCGCTAAAAACAAAGATGATTACATACCGTATGGCCCGCTCATGGATCCGCTTGCTATGTTGCGTGTAGGTGAACAAATTCGAGAAGCCTACAAAAAAAACAAACCCCGTTTTAAATTTCATTTTATTGAACACCATATCTGTCACCAGGCAAGCAGTTTTTTAGTTTCACCTTTTGATGAGTCTGCATGTCTTTCGGTAGATGGCTGTGGAGAATGGTGTACAACCATGACTGCACATGGGCATGGCAATAGAATTGATATTTTGGAAAGAATATTTGCGCCGCATACGCTAGGTACATTTTATAATTCAGTTTGTGAGTATTTGGGGTTTACATTTCTCGAGGGTCCAGGCAAAGTCATGGGGCTTGCTTCATATGGAGACCCAGATCGCTATTACAATGAATTAAAAAAATCCATATTCCTTTTGGATGAAGGTAGGTTTAAAGTAAATTTTAAATATTTTAATTATCACGTTTCACGAACAAGAAACCGCTATTCCCCATGTTTTGAACAAATTTTTGGCCCTCCCCGGATGCCGGGGGCAGAAATAACCAAACATCATGAGGATGTTGCTGCGGGCCTACAAAGAGTACTTGAAGAGGCTTGTTTTCATATTCTTACTCACCTAAGGAAGAAAACAAACAGTAAAAATTTATGTTTATCTGGTGGAGTTGCTCTCAATTCGGTGATGAACGGAAAGGTTTTGGCTAAAGGTATTTTCGATGATATTTTTGTACAGGCAGCAGCTTCCGATTCCGGGTGTTCGATTGGCGCCGCGTTCCATGTCTACAATGTAATCCTTGGGAAACCAAGGGTTTTTCGGTTCAAAACAGCTTGCGTTGGTGCGCAATTTAGCGATCAAGAAATTGAAAATTGTTTGAAATCAGCTTCTGTGACTTATGAAAAGCTCGATGCCCCGGCACGGAAAGCTGCTGAACTCCTTGCTCAACAAAAAATAGTTGGATGGTTTCAGGGAAGGGCAGAATTTGGTCCCCGCGCTCTTGGGTGTCGCAGCATTCTGACGGCCCCTTTTCCCGCAGAAATGAAAGATATCCTGAATGAACGTGTCAAGCATCGTGAATCTTATCGACCCTTTGCCCCTGTAATCTTGGAAGAATACGTTGGCGACTTTTTTGAAATCAATTATCCTTCACCATTTATGCTTTTTGTTTTTAATGTAAAGAATGAAAAACGTAATGTCATACCAGCAGTAACTCACGTAGATGGCACTGGGCGAATTCAAACAGTAAATAAAAGCACCAATGGGTTATTTTATGATTTAATAAAAGAATTTAACAATCTCACAAATATCCCTGTGATACTAAATACATCGTTTAATGTAGCAGGAATGCCAATAGTAAATAGCCCCAGTGATGCTTTAGATTGCTTTCTGAATACAGAGATTGACTATTTAATAATTGGAAACTATATCGTTAGTAAATAAATATACTTCAGCATCTGACTTAAAATACTTGACCTGGCTGGTTATTTTATTGTTTTCTCCATATGCTTCCGCGCATGCCTCCCTTTATGTTTCTTGCAATAGTTAGTCAGCCCATAAATATTACAACGCTTTGATTTATGTCACAAATTGTCATATTTTAATGCATCATTTTCGAACAAGAAATGCATGTTGACTATATGATCCGGTCGAACCGCACCTGGCCGGGCGTGTGGTATGGAGCCCAAGGTCGACCCTGCTGATTAGCGTGAACGCCCTGGGAAAATTGCCGGATCAATCCCGCCCGCAGGAGGACGATCATGAACGCAGCCATCCGGGCCACCCGGGAGATTCCCGGCTCGCAACGCTGGTTTTTGCCGGATTGGGCGCGCCAGACATTGGACAAGCTCCCCTTTGTCTGCCTTATCCTTTCGTTGGTCATCGGCGGTGCTTACCGGGTCCAGACTGCGGAAGAGAAATTCGAAATATGGAATGGCTTTTCGGTCTTCGTCGATCTGGCTGCCCACTATCGGACCACCTTAGGCAGGTACGATCAAAGCGAAGTCAATGCCATCAACGCCAATCCGGACGATTACGTCTTCCGGCGCGACACGAGGGAATTGCCTCCGAGCTGGTCGATCAATAATGAAGTAGGCTGGCCCTTCATTCTGAGCCTGATCATCCCAGAGGGGACGCAGGGCATAAAGAACATCGCCATGATCGTCCTGCGCTACCAGATCATGTTGGATATGCTGGTGATCGTGATGTTTTATTTTTTGGGTCGGGCGATCGCCGGAATAGTCGGGGCGATCGCAGCTCCGCTGGCCTACGCCATATTTCAGATGCCCATGGTCATGGCCAGTTGGGTGGTCTATTACTACTGGCCCATTCCTCTTTCAGTCGCGGCCCTGCTGGCCTTCGTCAAGTTCTACGAACTGTTTCCCCTTGAGCGGAACTCGGTCGGCAAGCTGTCGTATGCCCTGGGTCTTGGTTTATTTATTGGCTTCGCCACGCATATCAGGCTCCATTTTCTTTTGCTTCCCCTTGTCTATATCCCTTTTATGGCCTTCAAGGGGAAATGTGGCAAAAAATCCCTGGTGGTCATATCTATATTTCTCCTCGGCCACCTGATGGCGGTTTCTTTGCTGGTCGCCCAGAACAAAAGCAATTTTGGCCGCGCGGTGATCACCACTCGGGGGGCTTGGCACGGCATTCTCCAAGGGGTGGGCGCTTACCCCAATCCATGGGGAATAACTGATTCCGGGGAGGTCACTCTGAATACCTGGATAGTGGCCCAAGGCGGTCCGGATTTGAACACGGCCGGGCTTTCCGCCTGGGACGATTGGAGCAAGAAGAAGTCCCTTGAACTCATACGCGAGCGTCCTGACATCTTCCTGCGGAACTTCCTTTCCAACTTCTCTGCCGGCTTGAGCGTGAGCCCGCATTTTCTGGTCTTCCACGGCCTGCTCTCCACGGATCAGGACAAGGATCGCCTCAAGGCGGTTTTCCCCTGGCTGGTTCTCGCCTCGATCATTCTACTGTATTACCTCGACCGACCAAAACTATTCATCTATCTCACGGCCTTAAGTCAGGGACTTTTATTTCTGCTGCTCGTCACCATGTACTTCGTAAATTACATTCCCTGGATGGGCGGGTACATACCGATATTCGCTTTGCTCACGGCCACATCCGTGTCGATTGTGCTGCAAGGCGCATCGCGGGCTCTCGGTTTTTTTGTCCGGAGCCGATTCAGGGGGGCATAGGCCGAGATACCAGTGCGCCCGGGGGGATTTCCCCGTGACCGGACCGTATCTTTCCGCTCTTTTTTGTGTTAGCGGCTTCGCCATCGACAGTCCGCGCGATAAGCGTATTTCCGTTAACCCATCCGAGACCGCGACGAGTCTGATTGGTCCGGTCGCGCGTCACAGGTTTGTGGAAATTCTTACCAACAGGTGCATAATGGGCAAGAGTCTCAGCATATACAACGATCTGCACAAGTCGGTGCGAGACGAGACCGACTTTTTCAACCGCTGGATCACCTTTTATCTGGAAAAATTCGACGCGGCCACCAAGGCTGTGATCGAAAACGGCGTCTGCCTGGACGCCGGCTGCGGCGGCACGGGCAAGGGAACCCTGTTGATAAACGAACTGAAGCCTGCCAGGCTTCTGTCCATGGACATCAACAGGACTCATTCCCTGCAGTACAAAAATATCCCGGCTACACGCTTCATCTGCGGTGACCTTTTGCAGATTCCGTTTCCCGACCAGACCTTCGACTTCATTTTGTGCAACGGCGTGGCCCACCACACGCCAGACCCGGTGGCCGCCATCCGCGACTTGGTCCGTATCCTCAAACCAGGGGGCATTCTCCACATCAGCGTTTACTGCTTCAGGAACTCCCTCTTTGATTGGTCCGTGAAAGTCATGCGGGCCCTGGGGACCGTGGTCCCTTTCAAAGTCGCCAACAAGCTGTTCGGCTCCAACTTCAACATGAGCGTCCTGCTGGACCATGCCTATGTGCCGTATGAATTCGTCTACGGCAGGGAAGAATTCCGAGCCCTCCTGTCCGCCTCCGGTCTGGATTTTCAGGACGTCGTAAATCCCAGTTCCTCGTATCTGAAGGAGAAGTCGTTCGCCGGCTTTCTCGCCCGCAACGAGCGGTGTCTCTTTGGCGACGGGGCGATCCTCTATTTCATGTGCCGCAAGAAGTAGCCCTCGGCCGGCCCGACTCCGACATCTATTTCCTCATGGCCGCGCCTCCCCGTTATACCCCACGTAATATGCCGATCATGACGCGGAGCCCTTTTTGAATACAACTTCCTTGATCAAGAAACTTCCCTACGCCGTCCTGGTTTTGGCGACCGTCCTGGCGACCGGGCTGCGATCCGAGCACGCAGTAAAAGACTTTGAGGTGACCAACGGCTTTGGCGTTTTCGTCGAGATGGCCTCGCACTTCCGCGAGCAACCTGGCGGGTACAGCTTCGACAAATATCTAGATATAATGAAGAACCCTTCGGGGTATGTATTTAGCACCTCGCCCGGCTACAAGGCCACGGCCTCATTCGAGAACGAAAAGGGTTGGGCCTACATTCTCTCGCTCATCATCCCGGAGAAGACCGTCGGCCTGGAGACCATCGCCCGGATCGCCGGCCGTCTCCAGATCTTGATCGAACTCCTCGTTGTCGCCGCCCTGTTCCTCTGCGGCAGGGTTTTGGGCGGGCCCTGGACCGGAGCCCTCACGGCGCTACTCTATGCCCTGTTCATCCCGGCCATCAACATGTCGACCTGGGTGGTTTATTACTACTGGTCCATTCCTTTTTCCATGCTGAGCCTCCTGTTTTGGGTCGCGGTCTACCTTCCTGCCAAGGGATACAGGAGCCTTCACGTCAAATCCGGACTTTTTTTTCTCTACGGCCTCGCGATGGGCTTCGCCACCTTCGTGCGCCTCGTCTTTTTCCCCCTGGCCCTGGTTATGACTCCGTTCATATTTCTCAAGGAGCGTAAGACGGTCGCCTCCCTGCTTCTTATCGGGTGCATGGCTTTGGGCCAGGCCATTGTCGTTTTGCCGCAGATGGAGATCACCAAGACCTGGTACGGGAAGTATAAGTTGAGCAACCGTGGATTCTGGCACGGCGTCATCAGCGGCCTGGGCTTTTATCCGAACCCGTTCGGGATACACGACACCGCCGACCTGACCATGATCGACTGGGCGATCGCCAAGGGCGGACCGAACTTCAATCAACGCGGCGTGACCATGGGTTACTTCGATTCCTTCATGAAGAAGAAATCCATCGAGCTGTTCAAGGAGCGGCCGGATATCTTCCTGAGGAACTTCGTCTTCAATTTGGAGCGTGGGTTCGCCATGAATTACGGGGGAGAGGTACGCAACATCTTTGCCCCGCGTTTTGCCGGGATACTCAATCCCAGGCAATCTTACGACACGACGGCGACCATTTACGCGTCACACGTCCTGTTGGCCCTGATCCTGATAGCCCTGGCAATCTCTTTTATCGTCGGCGACGAGAGGTTCCTTCTCCTCTTTGCCGGGTTCTGGCAGGCATCGTTCTTCGTTACCTCGCTGGGAATATACTTTCCGCCGACCCCGTCGCATCAAACGGCCTATTTCCCGCTCTTCATATTTCTGGTGGCCGGATCCATTTCTTTGTTGGCCTGGTATGCCGCGCGCCTCGTTTGTCGCTTCGCGCCCCGGGGGCCGGGGCGGGCCGGCGCGCGCCTTGCCCGAACGATCGCCGACCCGCAGCTCGATAGCGACCCCAGGGCGCTTTGGAAACGGGCGGTCATTGCCTCCGGAGTCGTCTTACTGGTAGGGGTATTCGTCGGCAGCGGGGTATTGCTGTCGCCGACCAGGGACGAGATTGACGAAGCCAAGGCGGCTAGCATCGTCAACGCCGAGATCGACCCAGCACAGGTCGGCGGCTTCGAGTTCTGGACGCCGCCCTCAGGTTCGCCCCAAGTCCCCGCGGCCGCGCCCGACGGCTGGAACTTCGCCCAGTTCGACGGCAAGGGGGCTCGCGTGGCGATGGAGGAGTCGTCCGACCTGGTCAAGGAAGGGGGCAGGTCCGTAGCCATCATCCCCAAGGGCAAGGGAATCGATATCCTGTTCCACGGCATCGCTGCGGACAAACTCTATTATTATCTTGGCAGGACGGTCCAGCTCGATGGTTGGGTCAAGTCCGCCAACTCTCGGCCGGGTCAGGTCGGGTTGGCGTTTTGCTTCGGGACCAAAGTGGAGGAGTTTCCTGTCGCGTATTATGCCAACTCGGGTCAATGGGAGCGGCTTTCGCTGACCTTCAAGGTCCCAACCGATCTCAAAAACCTGTTTATCGCCGGCCTAGTCAGGGAGGATGCCGACGCACCGGCGTATTTCGACGGACTCAGACTCGAACTCGTCCCCGGCTCCTAAACTCCCGGCTTTAGCCGGGTAGCTTTCATTTGGCAGTTGAATTAAGAAAGCGGGCGAGGACTGCCGACGTGGCAGCCATACCAGGTGCAAAATCGAGCAACGCTTCGCATGAGTAACGGAACATCGTTATCGGGTTCTTCAGCGACCTTGCCCTGCGAGTTCGAGAACTTGTACGTCACGTATGCGAGCGATTTGAAATTCAAATATTGCGAGGAGTTTTGAGCAAAGGCCATGTTCACATCCTGGTCGCCGCTCCGCCTGAAATAACGCCATCCGAGACCATGCGTCGGGTCAAAGGCAGAACCTCCAGCAAGATTTTCGAAGAATTTCCTGCTGTGAGGTACTGGGGCAGACATGTGCGGGCGCGAGGATATTTCTGCGTCACAGCTGGCGAGCGCACAAAAGAGATGATTCAAGAATACCTTGCGCATCATTTCGAACGCGACCCCCACGATGGTTTCGATGTAGAGCAACCGGTTGCGAAGCCTGCCGCTTTTTTGCAGGACTTTCAGTCCGCGGGATTTAAGCCCACCAGCTTTAGCTGGTGGTTGTGCAGGTAAAGGAGTAATTGTAATGCTTCCAGTTGATGTATATTTTATAAACCCTCCGTACAGAAGTAAAAATATTCACGTTTATCTTCCCATGGGGATGGCATATGTTGTTCATGCCATGGCATTGGGCGGGTTGAATGTTCGCGTATTAGACATGAATTTGGACCAGACAGAAATTGAAGAGGCCGTCGCCACTGTGGTCGACAGTCGCGCACCAATGGTTGCTATAACCGGCTTTCTGACCCAGTGGGGAACCATTGTTAGATTGGTGAGGCAACTTAAGATTGCATCCCCCAATATCAAGATTATGTTGGGAGGTTCTTTGCTTAACGGGGCAGAGAGATTTCTTTTTGATGAATGTCCCGTAGATGTTATAGTGCGTGGTGATGGCGAGGTTGTAGCCGTTGAAGTCGCCAAGTGCATACTTCAAGGCCTCCCCATTCCAGAAATTCCTGGGGTGGCATACCGTGATGGAGACCAGATTATCAGTTATCCGGGTGTTGCCAAAATTAAAGATATTGACCGCATCCCAATGCTTAATAGGGATTTTTTTGATGTTGAGCGGTATATTGGGAGATATTTTAATTCAACCCTTGGAACTAGGACTTTAGAAGTTGTTTGGTCTCGGGGGTGTCCCTATGGTTGTGTTTATTGTATCAATTCAAAAAATGATGGGCGTTACCGTCTTCGCTCAGTAGACAATGTCATTAAAGAAATTATTTTTCTAAAGGAGCAGTACAACATTGATGATATAGTTTTTGCATCTGAAGTATTTACGGTTAAACGTGATAGAGTGATGGATTTATGTGAACGCTTGAAACCTTTATGTATTACATGGACAGCAGTAACTCGTGCAGATTTGCTCGATGAAGAACTAGTTGCCGCTATGGCCGATGCGGGTTGTCGCTGGGTATTTGTCGGCATTGAAGCTGCTGACAATGAATTGCTTAAAAAAATGAACAAAAAAATAACTATTGAGCGGATATCAGAAGCGATATTCCTTATTAAAAAATACAAGATGGAGCCAAGAGGGGGGTTCATTGTTGGACTTCCTTGGGAAACTCCAGAAACAATTGCTAAAGCAAGGGATTTTTGTATAAAGCACGGACTCATTTATTGGCCATCATTTGCAACAGCATATCCGAATACAACTCTTTATGAATACGCTCGACCCAAGATTGCCGACGAAAAGGCCTATCTTTACTCTATAACCGATCATCACCAATTCAAAACTCTTTTGATAAATCTCACTAATATGTCCAATAAAAGCCTTATAGGTTTTAAGAACGACGCATCCGCTGCGTCAATAGCCGAATATATCCACAAGGAGAAGTCATGGATTCATCGCTCCTTCATTAAATTGGGCGCGAAGATCATGTTGACGCTTTACCACTCGGAGGAATTCCTTGGGATAGACATACATTCCTTAATGCATAAGGTGCTCCGCGCTGCATATCTGGCCTTAAACTTAAAATTTAGAGATATAAGCAGGCTTCGCAGGACCACCAGTAGTCAGATCCCGAAAAAAGATTAAGATTTTAATGGACTCAAAAACTATTATGAATCTCATCGAGAGGAGCTGTCCTGCTTGTCTTGAGACAGTTTGGCGCCATGTCCAAGACATAGAAACATATACTATACAAAAATGTTCAGGGTGTGGCCTGATCCGCGTTTCAGTTGTAACCCGCGAAGATCTAGATGGCTTTTACGAGTTTATCTACTTCAATAATGAGTCCTCGGAACTCATAGGTTATAAGAAATATTCCACCAACTACAAGGCAGATCGATTAAATTATCTTCGCTTCCATAAGGATTTGATTGATTTGTCTCCAGGCCGAAGGCTCTTTGATGTTGGCGCTGCCCACGGCCTGCTGGTGAAAGTAATGCAAGAAGTCGGATGGTCAGCCAAAGGAATTGATCCTAGTTTATACGCCACCAACTTGGCACAAAAAGAATATGGAGTTGATATTCAGTGCGGCACATTAGAAGAGTATGATTTTTGTGGTCAGACATTTGACGTTGTGACTCTGATAGGAGTCTTTGAACATCTTGTTAATCCACGTTTAAGTTTGGAAAAAATTAAATCGATTTTAAACCCTGGCGGACTTCTTCTCATCGTGACCCTCAATGCGGGAAGATTCCTGCATGTCTATAAGTACAAACCGCCTGAGCATCTCTATTACTTTAATCTGCCACAACTCAAGCAGATGCTTAGTCGACATGGGTTTGATATTAAGATTTCAAAGCCTTACTTTCGAATTTACAAGTTATCAGAGTTCTTGTACAGAGTAAACCACTTGCTTTTCCCATGGCTGGTGAAGCCCATTGATTACTTGTTTAAATATTTTCCCTTTTTAGATGTGTGTTGTAGATTGCCTACAAATGAAATGTTTGTTGTCGCAAAAAAGCGATAATTTTTTTATGCCATGATGGACACCAAGCGTTATTCGCCGACTCTTAGGTTTTGCGCCCCTTGGGGTGTTGACGTCGTTGATTTGGATGACGTCGATGAGCGTGTGGATATCCATGAGGGCCATGATCTTGGAGAACGTTGGCCCTTTCAGGTGCGCGTGCTAAAGTTACCTTGCCGGGACCACGCAGAGCTGTAGGTGCCGGTGCATTATTTGAGAGTTGACGAGAAGGCCTTCCGCAAGGGGCGCGACTACGTGACCATCGCGTACGACTTGATGGCGAGTTCGGTGGAGTATGTTGTGGCTGAGGATTGCAAGACCGAGAGCCTTGAGGGGTACCACCTGCTATTTATTCCAGAGCAATTGGAGCAGGCTAAAGTCGTGGCCATCATATGGAAGCCATACTTCCAGACCACGCTGGAGCATGTCCCTGCAGTGGAGAATACAATTGTCCATGATAAATCCACATCATGAGACATGTGGGTGAAGCGGTGGATAGCGTTCGTAAGCGAGTAGATCTTGAACTTATGGTTTTGGCAGGAATCTGGTAACGATATTTCGTTGCCAAGACGAGTAGTGCATGATTTTGTACTTGGTTTGACTGTCACATCGGAAGTCCATGCTCGCGTCCTCAATTTAACTGCTAGCTTGAGGCTACTCGACTAAAGCCAAAGGTTTCAATCTTGAATTCGGACGAATAAATATATGAAATGCTTTTTAAAAAATAACAATTCTTGTGGTGTGTTAGGCTCGAAACGCGGATACAACCTCTTTCCTGCACCAGTTACTCTTTTTATCGTAGGCTTGTTTGTCGCGAATCTTTTTCCCGTGCTGATCACCGGAGAATATGTTTTTACTCATGACTCCTACATTTGGCTCGGTTTTCCTTTTGCATTCTTCGATGGTTTGCTTCGTGGCTCGCCTCCGTTTTGGAATCCTTTTCTTGCGACCGGTATGCCGATGTATTTTATGTTGGGGATGCATCATCTTTACGATCCCCTGAGTTTGTCGGGGGGGGTAATTTGCAAGTTGTTTAATCCAGATATAATTTTTTTCTTTCATTGGATTTTTGTAATTCGTATTTTGATAATGGCCTACGGTTCGTACTTCCTGGCAAAAAAACTTTTTAAGTATCGAGTGACATGGGTTTTGGTTTTTATAATGACCCTTTTTTCGGCGCAAGCACTTGCGGTATTTCATCAAAATGGTTTATTATATAATTTTTTTCTTTGTCCCTGGATACTCTATTTTGCGCTCCGTTTTTTTCGAGAAAAAACAATACCTATGGCATTGGGTCTAGGGTTCTGTACTGGTTGGAGCGTTTTAAATTATTCTGCCAGCTACGGCTTTGTTTTTTTCACGCTCATGGCGATTTTTTCACTTATAGTACATTGCCATGCCCTCAGACATTTATTTCAGAGGCGAGTTCTTCTTCTGTTGGCCCTGGCGGTTTTTGTCGCCATAGCCATCGGTAGTCCTCTGCTTTCGCTGTACCCTGAGCGAAATTCCATTATGCCGGTCGTGCGCGCCAGAGAAGGTAAAGTCGTCAGCATGAGCCTTGACTCCGAGTATCAAGCAAGCGCAACATCAATATACAGCACTCATGGCAAGCTCGTCGATTTCCTGGGCCTGCTCGCACCGGCTGCTGCCCTGAAAGGTCATCTTGCCAATAATGACTCATTTTCCGAGTCTTTTTTGTATATCGGTCTTTTCCCTCTTTGTTTGGCTTTCCTGGGTTTGATACGCGGCCAATCAGTGATCCGTTTTCCTCTTTTGGGAACGTTTATTTTGCTGTGTCTTCTTTTTCTAGGACCGCTTACTCCGGTTCATTCCTTTGTTTTTACAATATTTCCTCCTATTCGATTCTCGCGACATATGCATCTTTTTGGGGCATACATCAATTTCTGCTTGATCTTATTTGCGGCTATGGGGCTTGATTTGCTTTTGACTCGTTTATCCGCGCTGAAAAACGACTCAAAAAAACCAGATATAATCGTTCTTGCCTGCGCAATATTGGTTTTTATTTGCCTTACCGGGTTGGCATTGTTCCCAATGGGGCTTCCTTTGGCGAACTATTCGCTTCCTCTTTTTCTTGTTGTCGCCATAGCGACAGCGGTTGTGCTGCTTGTGAAAGCCTTCACAGGCAACAAAAAAATAAAATTTTTGTTTTTTTGTTTTGCGAGTTTATTTTTCCTTTTGGACATGGTCTCGGTGAGCAATAGCTTCTTGTCCTTACTGCTCCAGCCGCGACCGGAGATACCCAGTTCACTTACTTCCAAGCCACTGGTATTTTATGACCATCGCTTGCCTCGAATGATCGGAACTCTTGGTTTGGGCCGGTACGAAAGCAATATCCTCAAGATGCCGACCAGCTATCTTGATTATCAACTTCCGGGTTCCCGTGTCGTTTTTTCACACCCTTCCGCGCTTTTCGAACAAGCAATGTCCAAAGACGGCCCAACCCATTTGTTCGGCTTGGATTGGAACAAACTGACATTTTTTGAGATGTTTAATACATTGTTAGATCAACTTTCCAAGCCTCAATTTCTACTTCCAGCTGGGTGGTCGTATGCCGAGGACGGTGCTGGTGGAAATGTCAATATGACTCGTTCCCAGGATGGTTTTTATATCGCCAACATGACCTCTTCAAGTTATGGCCGTTCCTTCATCTTTGTTCGACTTCCTCTGAATCTGTCCGCGAAAAGTAAGCCTTTGTATGTGAGCGCTCATTATAAATCTTCCAATGAAGACACAGGAAATATATTTTTATCCATTGAATCGATGGAAAATTCTCCCGTTAATGTTGTCGCAACTCCAGGAGTTGCTGACGGTATTATTGAGGCGTCAATAATCCCTCGTCCTAATTCCAAGTGGATTATTGTTCGCCTGGGTGTCCTCAAGGGATATAGTGGGACTGCTTCCTTTAGCTCAGTTAACATTAGCGATTCTCCGAGGTCGACGGGTGATTTTTCGCATCGAATTCCAATGATATCTCGAGCAAATGCTTCCTTTGATTCTATTGATGAATCAAATAATTCAGACATATACGAGATGATCAGGTTTTTATTGGCAGTTTTTATTCAGAATTCCAAAGAATACCATGACGCTGGGGTTGAAGTTCCTGGGGAGGAGTTAAGTCATATTATAAGCAGCGGCTTTGATTACAAAGATCTTTATCCCTTGAGGGGAAAAATCAACGAATTGATGGCTGTTGAAGCGCCGCTCAATCTTGGCATGTATCACAGTGAGGAAGCACCCTGTCAACCTCTGGCCATCGCTGACATCTTTACCCGTCGACCAGCCAAGGAGTTTTTTAAATACCTTTGGCTTCACGATAATAATGCGGCTTTGCCCTTCTACGTGGCATCACGATATTGGAAACTTAATTTTTCCTGTCTGCCCAAGGAAACCCTTGATAAACTTACCGGAGTTGGGACTTCGCCCGTGCTTCGATTCTATCCTCTCGGTTGCGTGCGGACCATGCCCGAAGAGGAAATGATGGACAGCATTGCAAAGAATGCATCGGACTATTTATTACTTGACTCGAGCATGGCGAAGGAAGATTTGGCGCCGACTCTTTCCGCCGGTCAGTGCCGGGAGCAGAACACGGATTTTACATACAAGGTGCAATCCTTCGATTATAATGACTTGATTTTGAGTGTTCGTACGAAAACTCAGGGGTACCTCTCGTATGCCGATGGGTTTGATAAATTTTGGAAATCTGACGTAGACGGCAAAAGATCCCCAGTTGTACCTTCGCAGCTGGCTTTTAAAGCCGTCAAGGTCGATGCCGGCGAACATCTCATTCATTTTTTCTACCAGCCATGGCCATTTATTATGGCCATTCTGCTTTGCCACATTGTTTCAACTGCAATAATCTGTTATGCTTTGTTTCTATTTTTTTTCCCTGGAATAAAAAACATTTGAAAAATTAAATATATGCGGCCACTTATTGACGACGTGCTCCAGGGTTATTAGTGATTTATGCTCAGGAAGGTTACATGAAAAACGATTTGAACACGGAAAATGATTCGTCTTTGTCGATCCTGGATCAGCGTCCAGACTTTGCATTTCATAATATTAAGTTTTGTCCTTTTTGCGGAGACAGCAAGAAGAAAGAGTCAAATTCGTTCAAAAAATTGGGCCACACTTTTTGCTGGGAGGAATGCGTCAATTGCGGGTTGATATATCAGAACCCGCGTTTGACCAAAGAAAGTCTGTCTCTGCTTTACCAGAGCGCAAATTTTTGGCGCGGCGTAGCCGTTGACGAGAAAGAGCGCATCCTCGGATACGATAATTATCTTGCTGACGAGGAAATACGAATCTGCAACGAACGAGCCAAGGTGAGGTACTTGTCCCGGTTGTTGCCGCAGCATGGCCGGATTTTAGACATCGCCTGTGGAACCGGGACGTTTCTCAAGGTGGCCCGCGAGCAGGGTTTTGCTACGGCCGGTATCGAGCTTTCCGAGGCGATGTCCACTTACGGCCGAGAAGTAGACCATCTCGATATCGTGCAAGGCGATTTTGAAAATGTCCAGCCCAAGCACGGGAGTTATGACGCCGTTACCTTGTGGAATGCGGACAACATATTCCTTGAGCCCAAAGAATCGTGGCGGCGGATTCACGATTTGCTCGCGCCCGACGGAGTTTTTGTGATGAATTTTCTGGAAAATAAACTGCTCAATAAATTTTTTGTCGGTGCATTCTCGGCCTGGCGGGATTGCCACAGCTTGTACATACCCTGCAGAAAGTCCATTCGCGAACTTTCCCGCATATCCGGTTTCCAGTCATGCTCCATACGAATTCAGTGGGGATACTTTCGATTGGACCGCGCTATCAACGTGCTGAGCCGCCTTGGCGGTCGCGGTGCGGGCCTGAAAGCGGGAGAAATGCATAATCTTTTTTTCGGCATGGTGAACAGAGTCTTGCATGTGCCGATGCCGGGTTTTTTCCTCGCAGTCATGCGTAAAAGCTGAATTGAGCCATAAGAATCTTATATTGTTCAGGTTGTTGCATGGCGATGGTTGATGTGACAGTAAGACTAACACGACTTAAATTGTATTATGAGCTGTCAATCACAAATGAACCTGACCGATTTACGTAGCACATGAGTTGACCGAATCAATGTGCCCCCCCACGGAAGGCAAATCACGCCGACTTTGTCTTCTTGTCTTGAAGCGCGCCGGTCGCGTCGTAGTGAGCCAGACGGCGCGGGCCATGAAAGATCGCCAGGCTTTGATCTGGGTACTCATGGACTCGAACCGTGGCTTCCACATAGCGAAAACGGTGCTTATCATGCTGAATTTGCATGCGTTTCCTTTTATGGCGGATGGTGTTGTCGTTGGCCACGACCCGTTCTTGCTGGATGCACAGGAGATCGCCGAGGCCTGGGCCGAGCCACGCGGTGAACGCGCTGCCCGGCTTTTCGGGCACGCCGTTTGTGATCCGGTGGCGGCAGAAGGTCAGGATGTTCTCCAGATGCCTTTGGATCATCTCCCCCACCTTGCGCTCATCCGCCACAAACTCCACGGTGCTGCCGATCAGGTCGCAAACCACGGTCGCGTAGTCGTGCCCTTTGCGGAATGCCTTCTCGTCAACGCCAAGATACCGCGCGGGATTCGATTGTTTGCGTTCCCGGCATCGGCGCACAGCCCTTTCCATGCCCCCCCGGCCTCGTTCCAAGTGATGCGCATGATGCGGCGTGCGCCGGTGAGAGTAGCGCACTCGGTCAACACGTCGATGATCAGCCGCTTCATCAGCAGGGTGAAACGCCCTTTAGCTTCGGCCCACGGCACGCCAACCTGGAGGACGCCGTGCTCAACTCGGATGTCCACACGCCCTTCAGCCGTGTCCAGTTCAGCAGCCTCGACAAACCATAACTCGGCCAGGTCGAGAATCCGCGAATACAGGTCCGCGTCCTTCATGGGTGCCCTCCGGGGAGGACTTTAGCCGGTTAGCTACCAACGGAAAAACCTGAAGGACCAGTTTGTCCACCTTCCCGCCAGCCTCGGGCGTTTTGAAATAGTGCGAACCCCGGTCGACGTAAAGCGAACAGAACAGGCCGTGCCTGGCAATGACTGGGCGGACGCCCTCGAAGGCGCTCAGTGTGTCCTCCTCGGCCACGAAGAACGCGGAATAGATGTCGTCGGTGGCGTCGTCGAGGGTGACGATGAGATCCCAGGAGCGACCCGCAACCCACTCGTGCCGGGAGCCGTCCTGGTGCAACATCATGCCGGGCAGGGGTTTGCGCGGACGTTTACGCCGATGGGCGCCGCGTTTGGGAGCGCGGGTCGCGAACCCGGCGGTTTGCAACGTGTTTTTTGTCCAGGTGTAGCTGCGCGCGATGCCGTACCGCGCAAGTTTTTCATGGAAATGTTTGACGGTGAAACGGATGACCTCGTTTAGGGCTGCCGCTCGCCGCATGGTTTAGCCCTCCTCAGGGAAAACTATTGGCAATCGGTCAGATCATCTGCTCCCTAAGTCGGTCATATCGTCTGCTCGCGACACTATATATGTGTCCACTTGAGTCGGGTCGGGAAATGGTGTAATGACGCTGCTTATGAAGGATTACCCTGGAAATATTGTTGAACTTGAAGCGCGTTTCTCGACGGAAGAAGCCTGTCGAGATTACTTGTTTCGGCGTCGTTGGCCCAGCGGGCTCAGGCACCCACACTGCTCTAGTGTGAATTTTGAGTCTATCGTAAGTAAGTTGTACGAGTGTGTCGAGCGCTATGCACAACTTTCAGTAATCAATGATGAAGCTGGAGTAGCCCCCAAATCGACCGGACACCTCCAAGCCCTTAGGAGGTAGTGCTGGAGGTATGGCCAGACATAGTGCTAACGAATTTCCAACGGTCGAGGTGCTGACCAATGTCCAGCGCCGGCGCTGGACATTGGCCGAGAAGCTGAGCATCTCCTTCGTCGCCCGCAGGCATGGCATTGCGCCCAACCTCCTCTTCCGCTGGAGGAAACTCATGAGCGACGGCGGCAAGGAAGCGATACGGGTTGACGACCTGGTGGTCGGGGCTTCCGAACTCAAGGTTTTGAAGCGACGTATCCGCGAGTTGGAACGGCTTCTGGGCAAAAAGACCATGGAGGTCGAGATCCTCAAGGAAGCCATCGAGATCGCCCGTGAAAAAAACTGATCTCGCGCACGCCGTTGCCCTTCGAGAACGGTTCCCAATGAAGCGGATCGCCGAGGCACTTGAGGTCGCGCGGTCCAGGCTTGCGCAGCGCGTAGGCGAGGCGCCGGGCAGGCGACCTCCCAGGTATTCCAAGGCGGACGACGCGTTCGTCGCCGCAACCAGCGGGATCAGCGGCGGCATGATCCGGGATTTGATGCTGGAGTGCGTGGAAAATCGCTTTGGTTCCGATCATGCGCCGCACCGCGTGGAGTGGCTCTCCGACAACGGTTCCTGCTTCACGGCCAAAGAGACCGTGGCGTTTGCCGCCGATCCGGGCTTGATCTCCCGGTTCACACCGGTCAGAAGTCCTGAGAGCAACGGCATGGCCGAGGCCTTCGTCAAAACGTTCAAGCGTGACTACGTGTTCGTTCATGATCGCCCTGATGCGCGGACTGTGCTGAGCCGTCTTGCGGCCTGGTTCGAAGACTACAACGAGAGTCACCCCCACAAGGGCCTGCGGATGAAATCGCCTCGTGAATTCATCCGTTCACTTGAAAACGTGAGGTGTCCGGTTTAACGGGGGCAACTCCAGAAGCCTGCGGGTCTTTAGCTGGACGTTCACTATGCTGGTTTTGAGCTCATCAGCTTTAGCTGGTGGTTGCAGAGCCAACTGCTAGCTAAAGCTACCCGGCTAAGGCCGGGCTTTAAACCCTGGATTCCGACGAATTAACGAGGTGAATGACCAATGAGAATTTTATTTAAAGGATTGTTTTCAATTTGGCAGTCGAAACTAATTTTAACCGTCGACGAAATCAGTCGGGAACAGAGAAAAAAAGACATTGATGATCGCCTGACTGCTTGTCGGAAACGTATCGAATCAGTTTGTCTCCTGTTTGAAAATCAGAACTATGAAGATTCATTCATCATTCTGGAATATCTTGCAATGGATATGATCAACACTGGCTTGGTCATTTGCGGACAATCCCCTCTGGCGTCGCAGGTGGCCAGAAAAACAGACCTTTCTTTTATCAATGACAATAGCATCTTGAAGGTTCTTTTAGCCGTTATCGAGATTCTTAATCAACCATCAGATGTATTTAAAAAATATGACAATCTTTACGACACGTTATACGCAGGCCAAGAAGGACTTGAGAAAGCTTTTAAGAGGCTCAAAAAATGTTCCCTTATGACTTCAAAAGATATTTACCAGCGAAAGCGCTTGGTTTGCTTGACCACTGTGGCCCTGCTTTCGATAGCCGCTATTTCCTGGTCACTCCATTATTATTACGTTCAACTGCCGGCTTTACGAGCTGACGAAATAACTAAGGCCAAAAGTTCTCAGATCCGCTTGGCCGATTTGGACGCGATCAAGCAGGCTTTAGTAAAAAATCATGACAAATATGGAACCTATCCACAGGGTTTTGGTCCAGAAAGTAACTTTGATCAGCAGGGGGAATTAAGACCGGATTGGATTCCCGGCCTGGCTCCGGAATTCATCGCTCAATTGCCTCGCGATCCCCGGAATTCTACCTCCAAACACGAACAATATTTTTACTATTCGGACGGGAAGGACTTCAAGATCATTAGCCATGCCGCAGAAGACTGTAAATTTGTCAAAAAAAGCCATCCGGAAATGATCGATCCGGTCCGTGATTGTTGGGCTTATGGATACTGGACACCTAACGCCTCCAAATGGTAAGATTAGAAAGTCTTTCCTGCGAGTATCCGGCCAATATGCTTGACGCATAGCCTGTTTTTGACAAATCAAAAGTCTTTCACGGAAAATCTTTATGATTTATATTTCAATTATCCATAATTTGAGATAATGTGCCTCCATCTTCGCAGATGGAGGCGATTATGGACGGACGCAAGGCCAAGTTGCCCTGGATTGCTGCTTGCATTGTCGCCCATAGGGGCAGGCTCACTGAAATGTTTCTAGATGAAATCGTACGCCTCATCGAGCGGAAGCCGATCGAAAGGCTTCTTGGTGAGAAGATTCTCTGAAACGCAACCGTCGTCGGCAACCCTAACCTGCCCGGCCCTGTGACCATGTTCAAAATTCTTCTTGCCCAGCGGTGGCGCAACCTCAGCGACGGCTCCATGGAAGACGCGTGTCAATGACAGGATTTCTTTTGTCCGTTTCGTTGGCTTGTCACTCGACGACGAGGGTGTGCCCGATCCGCTGCCATCGCCTGTTCCGCAACGCCTTGCTGGAAAAGAATGTCACCAAGCGTCTCTTCGACAAGTTCAACCATCAGCGTCAGCGATCTGGTGTCCTGATCCGCGAAGAGACCTTCGTCGCGCCAGAGTGGTAAGTTCGTCGTTCCGACCGCAAAAGGCCATTGCGACTCATAGCCCAGGATTTCGAGGGAGACGAGGAAGATTATAATGACGAGCCGGTCGCCAGCTATT
>JADFXV010000005.1 GCA_015233395.1 Desulfovibrionaceae bacterium | reverse complement strand
AAATGGGGGGGTGGGGGAAGGACCGTGGGAAAGGGGTCCGCTTTTTTATACAGGTCCTTCCCCAATTTCCTTGCGCCTTTGCAACCGAACCTTAGCAAACCGGCCTGCTGTTGAACAATCCTCAGGCCTTGGCCATGGTGAAGCCGAGTCCGAGAGATTCGAGTTTTTCCTTGGACGGTTTGGTCGTGGCCGGGTCCCAGCCCCGGTCGCGGTAGAATTTGTCCAGCAGGGCGGTGAATTCGTCCTTCTTGAGCACCGCGCCTTTCTTCGGGCCGACGGTCAACGGTTCGGCGAAGAAGCGTTCCGGCAGCCAGTCGTCGGCGCGGCTGAAGCCTTCGCGCAAGTTGAACATTTTCTCCAGGTTGAACACCCGCTCGCCGAGCCTGGCGAAGTCCTCGCCCGAGTATTCGCGGCCGGTGATCGCGGCCAGGAACTGGCCGTAGTGCTTGTTGGTGAGAAACGCGCCCGCGCCCGGGGAGCCGGCGCCGAAGAAGCAGCCCCCGGTCGCGTCCAGGGCGGCGCGCTGGTTCTGCTGGTCGATGTCGCGGCCCGAGAGGTGGCAGGCGCCCCGGTTGGATGTGACGTAGGACAGGCCCATGGGCGGCTGGACCTGGACGTTGTGCCCGGCCAGAGCCTGGCCCTTGACGTGGATGGCGTAGAAGTCGCTGCCCTTGCCGATGGCCTTGGCCAGCGCCTTGACTCCGCGCGAGGCCAGGTCGCCCACGCCTTCGCGGTGGCTGATCTTGCGCAGCATGGCGCGCACGCTCTCCACGTCGCCCCATTTGAGGTCCACGTTGTCCAGGAATTTCTTGTCGATATGCCCCTTTTCCCTGGCCTCCATGAGAAAGCCGATGGTGTTTCCGGCGGCGATGAAGTCCACGCCGTAATCGTCGGATTCGTAGATGGTCTTGAGCAGCCCGGGAAGGTCGTTGATCAGCAGGTTGGCCCCGAGCATGCTGCCGGATTCGTATTCGGGTCCGTCGTGGGACACCCCGGCGTACGGCCCGGTCTTGACCATGCCGGACTTCTTGCAGTGGATGGGACATGCGAAACAGGAGTAATTGCGCACCCAGTACTGCTTTTCCGAGGCGACGCCGCCGATGGCCTCGGTTCCTTCCCATGCGCCTTCGCGGTAGTTGCGCACCGCCTCGGCGCCTCGCTCGCTGTTGCCGGTGATGCCCGCGGCGGTGCCGTAGCGGGCGCGGCCGGCGAAATCAGGATGGGTCATCATGGCCTTCAGGCCGTCCTCATAGGCGGCCAGGAAGGCTTCCTGGCTGGCTGCCCCGGGCGCGCCGTGGCCCCGGACGCTGATCGCCTTCAAGTTTTTCGACCCCATGACGCAGCCCGTGCCGCAGCGTCCGGCCGCGCGCGAAGCTGTGTGCATGATGGTGGCGTAGCGTACGAGCTTTTCTCCGGCCGGTCCGATGTAGACCGACTGAAAGCGCTTGTCGCCCAGTTCCGCGGGCAACAGTTTGTCCACGGCGTCCGTGCCCTTGCCCCAGAACTTCTTGGCGTCGCGTACGTCCACCTTGTCGCCGTCGATCACCAGATAGACCGGGCCAGCGGCCTTGCCGGTGACGACGAGGGCGTCGTAGCCGGCGAATTTCAGTTCCGGCGCGAAAAAGCCGCCCAGATTGGAATAGGCCAGGGTCGAGGCGTGGGCCAGCTTCGAGTGAAGCGGCGAGGTGAGCGCGGACTTGGTCACCACGGCGGTGCGGGAAGCGCACGGGACCGGGAAGCCGGAATACGGCCCGGTCAAAAACATCAGCGGCGTGGCCGGAGCCAATGCGTCGGCCCCGGGGGACAAGCGGTCCCAGAGCATCTTGGCCCCAAGCCCCCGGCCGCCGCCAAAGGCCAGGACATCGGCTTCGTTCAATGGTTTCTTCTCGATTTTCCCTGTGCTCAGGTTCACTTCCAGGATCGCTCCGCAATAACCGGGCAGCGTGGCGGCCATGTCATATCCCTCCGTACCAGCGTTTGGCCATGACCGAGAAAACCGCTTGCGCCCTCTGGCCGTAAAATTCCCGATTCTCGTCCACCGGCGCGAGCGACAGCGCTTCGGCCGGGCAGCGCTTGACGCACTGCGGGTCGCCGCCGCACAGATTGCACATGCCAAGCGGCCGCTTTTGCGCCGCGCCCGGGAGCGAGTCCAGGCGGATGGTCCCGGTCACGCAGGCCGCCTCGCAACTGCCGCAGGACGTGCAGCGCGCGGCGTCGTTCTTTATCGTCCCGGACTCTTTGTCCCGGTAGATGGCCCTGCGGCCGGTGGCCGGGTCTTCAGCCACGGGGCAGGCCTCGACGCAGGGAGGCTTGGGGCACATGGCGCAGACTACCGGCACGTCCATGTCCGGGTTGAAGTTGGCTACGGTGATGCGCGCGTACCTGGGGTTGCCCAGCGTCGGCGGCAGGCCGTCGGCGCTCGCGTTGAACGAGGAGCAGAACATCTCGCACAGCCGGCAGCCAGTGCATTTGGCGAGATCGGCGACAATGGCGCGCGCAGCTTGGCCTTCTTCGCCGGCCGCCCAAGCGACCATGACGAAACGGGGCGCAAGCGCGCCTGCCGCCGTGAGCAGGCCGGTCGCGGCCGCAGCCTTGAGAAGCTGCCTCCGGTCGAGACCGGCCGGATTCGAGTCAAAGGCGTTCTTTTTCATAACACTCCCGGTGTAGCAGGTTGGCCGCCGGACCACGCTCCCGTTTCCTGGAGCGGCTTGAAGCCTTGTTCCGGCGACGTTTGCCTCCAGACGCAATCCGTCCACGCTCGCGACAAACGTTGCAGTGCCGATTGTATCGCTGTTTCGCTAGGCCGCGCCCTCCTTTTCGCCTTGGTAAGGCCGCCAGGAAATGTCGCCGGTGAGCCAGTCCGGTATGCCGATCTTGTTGTCGAGGACATGGTAATAATAGGCGCAGCCCGAATACGGGTCGAAGACGTGGAACACGGGCATGGCCGTGACCCGGGCGCCGCGCAGGGGCAGCCCGCGAAGTTCGGCCGTATTCTTGACCGCCTCGAAGGCCATGGCCGCGTTGGTCAGGGAGACGAAAATCCCGCACGAACGCGCCGGAAGCTCCCCCCTGGCCACGGCCTCGGGGATCCCTGGGGCATATTTGCCGGCCCGGCCGGGGTAATAAGTCAGGGCCCTGAACTTCTCCTCGGCCGCCCGGTAGTCGATGTCCGGCAAGGCCAGCCCCTCGGGGCCAAGCCCGGCCACCCGTTCGAGCGTGATCTCGCCGTCGTGGACAAAGGTGGACGTCACCCAGGCTCCGGACGAGGCCGGGCCGACGATCATGCGCTTGCGCAAATCGGCGCAGACCCGGCCGGTGACGATGTTCGCCTCGATGTCCGTGGCGCCGGCGAAGACCAGGTCCGCTCCCGCGAGCAGTTCGCCCAGCCAGGGGCCGTGGTCGCGTTTGACGGTTACCTGATGGGTATCGACGGAGCAGTCCGGGTTGACTCCGGTTATATGCTCGCGCCACGCATCGACCTTGGCCCGGCCGATGTGCGCCGTGGAGAACGGCAGGCGGTTGAGATTGCTCGCCTCGACCGTGTCCGGGTCGACGATGGTAAAGCGCGTAAAACCCAGGCGCACGAGCCGGTCCAGGACCGCGCCGTTTCCGCCCGCGCCGATCACGGCCAAGCGCATTTCCCGCATGGCCCGGGCCAGCTCCGGGGTGAAGTTTAAAAAACCGGTCTGCCGGTCTACGAGGGCTGGCCACATGAGGCGTTGTTCCCCACTGCCTCGGACGAGCCGAGCGCGTCGTTATGAACGGGAGCGGAAAATGTCTTCATTTTCGCGCTCCCATTTATAAGTACGGCCCAGCTTTTGGCGGGGCCAAGCGGCGTCCGCCGCCGGGGGCGAAAGTAAGATACTTTTCGCTCCCGGGAATGAATTCCCCGAGGGCCAGGATCATGGGCACACGGGGTTGTCCCGGAAGCAGGTCGAAAGCGCGGTGAAAGCGCCGGTGGCCGAGGGACTCGTAGAGCGCCGCCAATTCCGGCCGGCAATAGTGCAGGGTGAATGCAATCCCGGCTTCCCGGTAATGCGCGAGAACGGCGCCGTGGAAGCGGGCGAAAAAATCCGTGCGCCGCAGGCTTGGATGTACGACCAGGCGTGTGCTGACCACGGCTTTAGCCAGGCGGGCCGAGCCCAGGCCGGCAAAATCGAACCAGTCGGCCCAGGCCGGCGGAATCGTCTTCAGGGTCGCCGGGACGGCCGTGCTGACGGCCGCAAGCTCGCCCCGGGCGTCAAAGGCGCACAGATGGACCGCTTCAAGATCATGGGGCTCGAAAACCAAACGCGCGGCGTGGTCCACGCCGGGGAAACCATCGGGGAGGTTGTTGAAGAAATGCTCGTATCGGAAGCGGAACACCGCCTGGAATTCCTCAAGCCTCCGCGCCTCCCGGACGACGATCCCGTTCCCGGGACCCTTTGCAGCGGCAGTTGGAAGATATGGATGAGGCGCGGCCATATTTTGGGCTTCCTCAAGGTTGCAGCGGCGTCAGACCGAAAGGGAGTGTCCCGTCCTCTCTGGCGCGCCGTTGCGCAGCGTCCCGCATGCTCCATACGGCGCCGGCGCACGGCGTTTCGGGCTACGGCCGCCCAGCGGCACAGCCATCGCCGGAAGCCGTTTGTAGGTAATAGAGCTCGTGAAACCCTCTGTCATTATGCTTTTTTTGATACTTTGCCATGAAGAAGGGTCATCGAAAAAGCGGCTCACACGGTTACAGCCTAGTTACCCCCTGGATGCCCGCGATTCCGGGTTTGAAGAACTCCCGGTCCCGGTCCTCTACCGCTTGAGCGTCAGTTCCGCCCGCGAAAACGCCACGCCTTCGATGGGTTTGGGCGTGGGATTGTCCGGCGGGACAAGAAATATATTCGCTTCGCTGACGCCTTGAGCGATCAGGAACTCCCGCACCGACACCGCCCGGCAGCGCGCAAGCGTCCGCGTGTCCTCGGCGCCGAGGGTGAAACCCAAGAGCAATTCGTTCTCCATGGCGGCAGTCTCGCCGGCCTTCTTGCCGCCCGTCGCCCTGGTGTAATAACGGCCCAGGAGCCTCGCGTAATCGCTCTCGGACAAGAGTTGGCCCGAGCGCCCCATGGCCTCGGCCACGCGCGAGCGCACGGCGAAACGCTTGATGCCTTCGGCTTCCAGGGCCTGGTCGGCGTAGCCGGTGATCTCCAGGGTCGCCTTGGGATTGTTCGCGAGCGCCTTGGCCATGTCGGCCAGACGTTGCGCGGCCTCCCCCTCGACCACGGCCGAGCCCGGAGCAAACGGCAGGGGCATGGTCTGGCCGGTCTTGCCGCCCACGGTCAAAAACGCGAACGGTCCGAGCAAAACCTTGCCGAAGGCGCCGCTCACCGCGCGGCCGATGGCCTGGCCGAGATCCACCTTGACGCCGCCGAGATCCCCGCCGACCGGGATGTCGAGTTCGATGTTGCCCGAAGCGTCGCCGAGCAGGCTTACGGCCAGATCCAGCGGAATGTTCGCGGTCGCGTCCGGGGCCTTGGGGCCGAGCTGGATGTGCTGCGCCTTGATCTTGTTTTGCAGGTCGAGCTTGTGGCCGGAGAACTTGTATTCACCGGCCAGGTTGAGTTTGCCCGTGGCGACGGGAAAACCGGTGAAGCGCCTGACGTAGGGCGATCCTTCCGCCAGATCCAGATTTTCGACTCCGGCCTTCATGTCGAACGCCAGCGCTCCCCCGGGGGGCGAAAGCGAACCTTCCGCCTTGATCCGGCCCGAGCCGTTGACCAAGACGCCAAGGGTGAGTCCAAGCGGTTTGTTGGGGGTGATGTCGCGCAGCGTCAGATCGAGAGCGACATTCGCCTTGAACGCCGGTTCAAAGCCGTGGTCGATGAATTCCACCTTGACCCCGCTTGCCTTCAGGCGGCCGAGAGTCAGGGGCGACTTGGCGGTTGGGTTGGCCGGCGCAGCCGCAGCCTCGGATCCTGGAGCGGACTTTGGCTTCAACGGCAGGGGATACCCGGCGACGCTCAGAACTCCCTCCTTGGACATGTCGAGGCGTACGACCGCCCCGTCGAGTTCGACCGAATCGGCCGCAAGCGACAAAGGGGACGTTTGGGCCGCAAGTTTCACGATGGACAGCGAACGAATCCAGCTGCGGTCCCCCCCATCCGGCGGAGCGACGGGCACGGAAGCCAGTTTGACGTCGCCGGCGAATCTCAGGTCGGGACCTCCCGTCTTGGGCAACGCGCAGGCGAAGGTTCCGTCGATCGTAACCGCGCCGCCGTCGATCGCAACCGGCAGCGGCGGCAGAAACTGGGCCAGGGCCGGCAGCGACAAGGAACCGGTCACGAGTTTGCCGCTGGCCGCGTCCAGGGTTTGGGCGATCTCGATGGAGGTTTCCAGGCTCCCGAGCGGCCCGAGTCCGGCCTTAAGTTCCGCCGTGATCGGAGAAGTTGGCGGATACGCCGCGCCTTTGACCGACAACCGCTCGATTTCGGCCTTGACGGGCAGCCTCAAGGCGCTGCCGGAGGCCGCGACCGTGAAATGGGAGACGCTGGCCTCGCCCACACGCAGTTTTCCCGCGAGACGAGGCTTTTTTTCAGACGCTTGGCCCGGTTGCGCCGCGCCGGCCGTTCCGAAAGGCCCCGCCAAACCGGCTACGACGACCCCGCCTCCGGCGTCCAGCCCGAGGTTCGCCCCGCCGCCCGCCAGGACGGCCTTGGCGATCGAAAGTTCGCGCTCGGGATAGCGGGCCTCGATTTCCTCAAGCGTCAGCGTTTCCATCGCCAGGGCGGGCTCGGTCGCTCCCGGGCCCGAAACCTTGAGGCCGGCGATCTGAATATGCCCTTTGGTCAAGGCGACTCTGGGCTCGGCCTTGTCGAGCGAAAATTTCGCGGTTCCCGAGAATGATGTCTTTCCCGTCAGATGATACGGGCTAGCCGGCTTGGGCGTAAGCGCCGCCACGCGCCCCATGTCGCAGCCATCCACGGCGAAATACGCCTGCCCTTCCGCGGGATGCATGCGCCCGCTGACACGCAGCCAGGCCTTGGCGCACAGGTCCGATTTGACCGTAAAATCGATCTGGTCGACAGCGCCCTCGCGCAGGTTCAAGCCCCAGCCGGAAACGTCCGCCTGGGCGATTGCGACAACGGGCTTGTCCTCGCCTTCGCGGGTCAGGCGCACCACGCCGTCGTCGAGCGTCAGCCTGGCCAGGACCAGGTCGGGCAAATCCGGAGCCGGCGTCAATATCCCAGGGGATGCATCGGTTTGCGTTTCTTCGCTTGGCCTTGGCTTGGCCCGTCCGGTCGATTCGGTCGATTCGGCCGCTGCGGCAGGCAAGGGCGACTTGATGCCGCCGTCGTGCGACAGGTTGAGGTTGATCGCGTAATCGCGCATCGCCATCCGGCCGATGCTCACTCTGCCGGTATGAAAATCGTAGCTGATATCTTCCAGGCCAAAGCTGGCGGCCGAAAAAAAATCCTCCCCCCCGGGCAGGGCCGCCCGGATGCCGCGCACGTCCAGGTCCGCCGTGGCTTCGGGCGCGCCGTCCGCGCCGAAAGTGGCGTTAACCGCCAAGCCGAGCGATTTCGCCTGGGCGTCCAGACCGGAAAACGCGGGGAAAAAATCGGCGAAACGCGTCAGGGCGACGTCGCTTACCGAGATCTCGAAATTGACCCGGGGGGCCTCGCCGTTGAAATTTGCGACGAGGTACGCCTGAAGCGGCGACTCGTCGACCCGGCTGTTGGACTCCAGGATCGCGTGGCGGGAAAGATCCTCGGTGCTGAAATAGGGCAGATAGAAATGCAGGTTTTCGATGGCGTGCCTTGATTGCCTCACCTCATCGGCAAAGACGGCCGCGCCGTTTCGTACGCGCACATTGGCGAGTTCGAGGCTTAAGCCCCGAGGCAGGGCCAGGACGAAGCCGGCATCGCCGGAAGTCGGATTTTGCCTGCTTTTGCCGCCGGTCATTTCCGCGAGGTTGAATGTTCCGTCGGATTTGCGGATCAGGCGGAGCATCGGCGCGTCAAGAAGGATGTCCTTGATCGAAATCGCGCCGGAGAACGCCCGGGTCGGTTCGATGTCGGCCTCAAAGGCCGTGAAGGAGCAAAAAACCGAATCGCCGTCAGGCTCAAGCACCTTCAGGCCATAGACGCCGAACCAAAAAGTGTAGGGATTAAACCGAATCCGGTCGATTGCGACTTGCCGGGACAGCGCCGACGACAAAAGGCTTTGGGCGGCCAGGCGCCCTGTCCAGGGAATGAGCCAAAACCCGAATACGCTCACATACCAGAAGACGGCCGCAACGCACGCCATGAGCGCCTTGCGGCTTAGGCCTTCGGATTCGCCAAGCCAATCGCGCATGCCGGCCTCCCGGTTCGCGTGCAGATTTTCAACGCTCACGGACTATGTTCGCATCGCGAGCAAACTGCGACCATGAAGAAATTTTGCGCTTCCGTTCATATGGATCTTACGGCCTGGAAGTCTCCCTGCCTACCTTGGGCAACGCCCCGGAGGCGATTTCACTCAGCCCGCTCCCATCGGCGTTGACCCGGTATATCCCAAAGGGAAAGGCCGCCTTGACCCGCGAGTCCGGGTAGCCGGTAAAGTAAATGCGCTTGCCGTCCAGGGACCAGACCGGATCGAAGGCGGTGATGTTTTCCGGAGTGAGCCGGACATCCTTGGCCGGGTTCTGGCGTTTGTCATGCAAGTACAAGGCGGAGTTGTCCTCCTCGGTGACTTTGAAAAAGGCTTTCGTTCCCGGGACCTTCTTCGTGCAAACGAAGATGTCGGGAGCCGTGGGCGAAGGGGCGAAGACGTCGTTGCTGTCGAACTTGTTTTCGGGCTGGCCGGTGAAAGCGGTCAGGGGCGTCTTGGACAGGACGGTCCCGTCGAGGCTGAAGAAGAAGAGTTCCCTGATGTTGTGGGCCACGAGCGCCCGGCCGTCTCCGGTAAAGGATACGCCCCACAGGCCTTGGCCGGGAATTTGCCCTATCGCGTTCCCGTCCGGGCTGAAAATGGAAATGGGCTTGGCAAGGACCGGGGAGGGAACCGGGGGGTTGATCTCGCAGGCGATTTTGCTCCCGTCGGGCGCCCAAATCACATCGAACACTCTCGACTTGGCCTGGATGAAGTCCCGGACCGCGCCGCTGGCCGCATGAAGGAGCATGACCTTGTTTGCGTTCTTGGGATTTGCGTCGTGAAAGGCCAAACTGCCGCCGTCGGGGCTCAGGGCGTATTGCTCGACATCCGCGGCGATCCGGCGTTTGTCCGACCCGTCGCCGCGCATCAGCCAGACCGCGCCCTGGCGGTTGCCGAAGGCCACCACGTCCCGGGCAGCGTCCGCATCCGGGCGGGCGTCGCCGGAACCGGCCGCCGCAGGGGAGTGCAGGATCGTGAGACAGGCAACGCAAGCAAGAAATATCGTTCTCATGGCGTTGTTTCCCCATGGGGTATGTTCATTTTGGAACCGGGCCGTCTCGCCTCCCTTGCGGATCATATCGTCATCTCGCCGTCACGACCGCCAAAAGGGCCGGGCCGAAAAATATCGCTAGGCCGGCTAGCCAGGCCAGCCAAGCGCGCCCGGCGCAACCGTCCCGCTCAATTCGCGGCGGGAACAGCCGGATGATTTCGAGCCCGGTTGCATCCATAGGGACTTTGGCCTGGGCCAACGACGTTTCAACGGCTTGCGCGCCGGACATGGAGTTCGATCCGAGGAGATCCGCGAGCCAAACATAAGCCGTTCTCCCGTCCCGAAGCTCCAGGGCCAGGCCGCTGGTTTGCGCGCCCGAAGACATCATGGCCAGTCCGGCTCCTGTTGCCCGGCCCGCGCCTTTGCTGGAGGCGGCGGCGAGCCAGAGCAGCCGGGTCAGCCATCGGGGCGACTTGAGATTGACGGGGACCGCGCGCTTTATATGCGAAAACGGGATGTCGAGCGTTTCGCCGATCCCCCCGATCAAGAGTCCGTCCCGGCCGATACGCAGCCGGTAGGCGGCGTTTTGGGCCGTGAACCACATCGCCAGGCCGCCGAGCCCGGCCAAAGGCCACAAGACCGCCGGGAACACGCCAAAGCGCGTGAGCGCCTGAACCGATCCGCCGACGATGGCCAGGGGCATCCAGAAAAATACCGAGGTCAGGATAATCCAGCCAAAGTCGCCGATGCAGAGCCTCCAACGGGCATAGGCGGCGTCTCCCTTGGCCGGGGCGAAAAAGGCGGTCGCCAGATACAGGCACAAACCGAAGGCCCACACGCCGAAGGCGAAGTTCCGCCAGGCATAGATCACCCGGGCAGGCGGGGCGGAGGGTGAAAGTCCCGAACCCGGGGAAAACGAGTCGTCGCCTATCCGCCGGTCTTCCATTTCGACAACCGGGCCGCTTTGCCCGGAAAGGCTCAGCAGCGACCAGCCGTCTTGCGGCACGAGGCCGGCGAGTTCGTTCAGCGGGGACTCCGATTGGCGGAAGAATATCTCCCGGGGACGCTCCCAATGCAACTCAAAGGGTTCGATGCGCCAAATCCAGCCGGGATCGAGGTCTTCCCCCTTGGATACCGCCGCGGCCTTGGCGAGAAAGTCTTTCCAGGCCTGACCGGACACGGTGATGCGGCGCTGTTTCTTCTCTCCCGGCGACTCGGCCGCCAAGCTCCGAGTGGTGTATTCTCCCGCCGGACCCTTTTGCCAGGGGACGCGCAATGCGTATTGCGGAGAAAGGTCGGCCAGATAAAACAGCCAGAGCCCCGCCGGAATGCAGACGAACAATATGAGGCGCCGCAGAAGCTCGATCATATGGGTCTCGCGCTGGTTCGCGCCCTTGGTCCAAGGCGGAGCCGGAGAACATCGCTGTGTTTATGAAAGAAAAAATACCTGAAGGCGGCATGAGAAATCAAGGGGAAACTGCAGGCAAAAAGCGGCGGGCCTTCGGGAACGCTCAGCGTGCGATCGAAGTTCGCGCTGCTCCATGGAGAGGGTCAGTCCGCGATGGCCTCATCCCACATCCGCTTGACGTCCTGGACAAGAAGCTCCTTGGCCGTCTGGCCGTGCTGTTTGGCCAAAGCCGCATCCTTGGAGACCAGGTTTCCCGAATCGTACAAAGCCTGCAAGCCGAGGTGGCCGGCGAAGGAGCCCATGTCGGCGGATTTTTTCATGGCCTCAAGGTAGGACGGGCCGAGTTCTCCTTGGCATATCCCCCGGTAGAAGGCGCGCAGGGCGAAACCGTGCTTGTTGTTTTCGTTCACCATGCCGTCTGTCCAGGCTTTGCCCTGACGGCAAAAAGCAGGCTGGTCGTATTGCATCAACAAAAACAGGCCGAACATCCGGGCGTTGTCGTTTCCGGCGTCGCCGGCCTGAATGAAATGGCCAAGCGCCTCTTGTTCGTTTCTGGCCGCGCCGAAGCCGAGATAGGTCATTACGCCGGCGATCCAGGCGCCCTTCGCGTCGCCGAGGCTGGCGGCCTGCCTGGCCAGGTCGAGGATTTGGGGCTTGAGACTGTCCTTGTCCCGCCGCATGAGCTTTTTGGCTTCGTCCATAAGCCGAGCGGCTTTGGCCGGATCGTCCTGTCCGAACGCGGTCATTGCGCTGGAAAGGATGCAGAGAGTCGCGAAAAGGCATGCAAGACGGCGCATCGTAATCTTTCCTCCCGGTGAAGGAGAATTTCGCCAAAGGTGCATTATTGCTGGGAGCAAAAAGTAAAATACTTTTTGCTCCCAGCAATAACTACAAATTCCGCATGGGAAATCAAGAAAAATCGCGCCGCCGCGCCGTCGAGCGAAAGAGGGTCGCCCGGAGAACGGGACACCCCGCTTTTGACAAATCAGGACGGCTGTCGTAGAAATTTCACTCATCCGTCTCATCCGTCTCATCCGTCAGCTTGCGATGATAGCCCGCGTGAAGCTCCCGGGGCTGGTGGTTCATGGCTTTCACCCGTGGAGGCGTTGACCGCGCCGGCATTTCAGGCGCAACGCCCTCGGCGACCATGGAGGGCTTATGATCCGTAGCGACGCAGGCATCCGCACTCTCCTTTTTTCCGGCCGGTTCAATTGCAAAGCGGGACCGGCGCCTCGAAAATTCTTCCCCGGTTTGCCGGCCCCGCGCCATAGCCTGGCCGGTTCCCCTCGGCCCGTACGGCTCGCCTCAACCGCCGCATCCTTCATGCGGCGATATGCCGGGGGGATCGTGTCGATTGGCCGCAAGTTTTTTCTTCCGTTCTTCTTTCTTGCGGCCATCATTCCCCTCTGGACATCTCAGGGGCGCTGCCAATCCACCAGCGACCGCATCCAGCAGATCATGACCGAGTATATCCAGATGAACGGCGATCGCGGCGTGCAGATGGTCGGCGTCGGTTCGTGGATCTCGAAAAAAGGCTACATGGACCCTCTCGTCAAGGGAGGAACCTCGGACCACGATATCCGGCTGGTCGCCAACGGACTCGGCGATAACGCCGCAGCCGAGGAATGGCAGAATTGCCAGAATTATTTGACCAAGCGCATCAGACAGGAGTTCGGCGGCGACGCGGACAAGGTTCTGAGCAAAGTCAACGTCTACCCGCCCGATCAGCTCATGCAGGGGGTGGGCGACGAGGCCGGCGCCGTCGAGAGGTTCAACGAGCTGGGCAACAGTCCCAACTTGAGCCTTGAAACGCCCGAGGGCCTTTGGGGACCGGGCTCAATCGCCTACCGCCAGGCTTACGAGAGCAGCAGCGGCCGCATTTTTTACAAAGACGGCGACGTCGTGCGCAAAGGCTTCACCGACCTCACGCACCTCGCCGAAGGCTCCGGCGTGTACTCCGTGGAAGGAACGGCCAACACCGCCGGGCAGTGGGCCGGCAAACTCGGCCACTCCCTAGACAACGTCGGCAGCCTTGAAGGCGACATGGCCGGAAACGCCAAAGATATCTACAAGTATATCGGGCGAATGCGCGACGACATCAACAAGGGCCGCAGCATGGCCAGCGCCGCCGCCGATCCCTATCTGGACAATCTGATGTCGCAAGTCGACTCCCTGGTTGATAAAAAAATCGTGAACGGCAAAACAGTCAAGGATCTCTCGCGGCTTGAGAAAGCTCTGTACAACGAACCGGAACTGGTGAGCTCCATACGCTCGAACTTGTCTCGCGCGCAATTCGAGAGCGCCGCGCTTTCCGAATTCGCTTCCGGGGCGGCCAGTCCCCGGCAGATGGGAGTGATCCTTGACCTGCTGCAGGCAAACACCGGCAAATGGGCGCGCTTCAAGCAATTTACGTACAAGATGGCGAACAAGATTCCGTGGGAGGCGTCCGTCAAGGCCCTGATGGCCTTCGCCGCGGCCTACGAGACCAAGGAGCTGGCCCAGGCCGCGGGCGCGGACGGCTGGGACGCCTTTGTCGAGAAATTGTACGCCGACGTGGGCGTGGGCCTGGCCGGGATGGGTCCCGGGATTTTGACCTCGATCGCCAAGAGCCTGCTCGACGACGCCAAGGAACTGGGCTGGGACATCGCTGTCAGAGCCCAGGATTGCGAGGACCTTCTGGCCGGGATTTACGAGGTCAAGGGCCGGGAGGACGTCCCCGAAAACCAGCGCTTGGAAGCCAGCATCGACATGCTGGCGAAAAATTTCACCACCGAGGAGCAGGTGCGCGGGATCGTGCAACTCCATGCCCGCAACGCCTCGACGCGGGACGGCGGCGCGGCGGACCCGCATATCGAGGATCGGCTGGTGGCGAAATGCGCCGGCCAGATCATCACGAAATGGAAAAACAGGCGGCTGGACATCGCAAGCGACGCCGCCAAGAGCGCGGCGGACTTGCAGCGCGGATTCAACAAGGCGCAACTGCTCATGGCGCTCGATCCGGAAAACGCCACGCTCGCGAGCGATTCGGGAAAGGCCGCCGTGGCTCGCATCACGGCCAAGGCCTCTCTCAGCGTCGACACAAAGCGCTTCGAGGACGACATCAACCAGGCGAACGCGGTCCTGAAGACCCTGGGAGGCAAGAACGGCCAAGCCTATCTGGACGTCACCAGGAATTATGTCTGGACGGTCTCTTCGGTGCAAGGCGGCCGCAAGACGGTCGCGGAAATCGCCCGGGACAAGTCCCCCTACCTGGGAAACGGACCATTGCTCGAACCGGACATGATCCAGCGCGTGCTGGACTTCGACTCTCCCGGCGAAGTCACGGTGACCCTGCGGGTTGAGTTGCAGACCCGCCTGGTCGCCATTGTGGGCGATATCGAGCGGTTTCGGCCGCTTTTCGACAAGAACCTGGCCGTGGTGGCCTCGGCGGACGCCGTCATCGGCGCCCAGGGCGCCGTCAAGACGACCCCGTCCCGGATCATGGTGCAGGAAATGGCCCAGGCCGAGGCGACGGGAGTGATGGATTCGATCCTGTCCTGGTTCGGCGCGGGCTCGACGCCTCCGAAGCCGTCGCCGGATACCAGCCGCACTTACGCCGTCCGGGTTGTGGACGACGCGGGCTCGGACGTTGCCGACGGGACGCTGAACTACCGGGCCGACGACGGTTCGGTCGCCTGCGGGGGCGTTTCCGGTCCATCCGGGGCGGTGAGCCTGTCCGGCCAGACCATGCTGTTCACCTGGAACCTGCCGCCGGCGCGGGGGCAGACGCTCAGGCTGCAATTTACCTACCCGGGAACCGACCCCACGTCGAAGATATATTACCTCCCGAACAGCCAATACGTGGTTCTGACCCTGCCGGATCAGCCTCCAAAGAAAACGCCCGAAGACGGTAAATCCGGCAAGGACGGCCGGACGGGAGACGACGCCGGGCTGAACATGGGCTCAGGTCAGGGCAGTATTCCCGGGCTGGATCAAACCGCATTGCAGAATCAGACAAAAGGCCAGAATCAGACTGACGGTCTGGATCGATCCGTCATGCAAGGGAAAACCGCTAACCAGGTTCAGACGCCCGGCCCGGATCAGGCGACAACCCAGGGGCAATCCATCACGCAGGACAAGACCGCCGGACAAAACAAGAATTCCGCGCCGCAAAATCAGTCCGACTCCTCTTCAACAAAAAATGCGTCCGAACAAAATGCAAACCAAGGAGCCTCTCAAACGACGACACCCAGCTCGCCCGCCAAGGATTCAAGCGGTTCCAATGGCGCGGCGGATGTTCGATTCGAGGCCCCGAGCGAGGTGACCGCCGGGGACATCTTTGAAGTAAAGGCCATTGTGTCCGAGCAGGCGGCGAAAAACGTCAATGCGGTGAGCTTTGAAACCTATTCCGCGCCGGCTCTCAAGTCCGACGCCGCCAGCCCCGGCAAGACGGAGTATGCGGCCACGGTGCAGTATGCGCTCTCCGACTCCGGCACAAAGAGGATCATGTTCACCGCCACGAATGGATATAACATTCTTGCCAAGGGGGCGGTGGACATCAAGGTGAAACCTAACAAGGTATCACTCGCCTTGCCGCCGAAATGGACGGCTTCCGGCGACAATCTGTCGTTGCAAACCGGCAACGCGAGCATGAAGATTGGCCTTATGGGCGTGACTGCCTTGCCGTTGCCGGCCGACGGCACGCCTTCGTATGTACAACTTCTCGTCAAAAACCATGGAAAGATCCTAAGCCAGGAAAGCATCTCCATCCCGAACGGTTGGAGCGGGAAATCCTTTCTCGTCGATGATACAGGGAACTCCGGAGATGGGCATTATAATGACATCGTCGCCTTCCTGCTCAAAGGACTCGACTTTGTGACAATCGAAGGCTGGGGCGGCGTCAACGTTCAGGCGGGCTCGGTGCTCGACGGCACCGCCGGCTTTGACTCGAGCGGCAACTACGTCACCGCGCAGGGCGACACCAATCAGGCCAAAGCCCAACTCGCCGAGATGCGCTCGATAATCGCCTCCATAAGGCTTGACGGCTCCGGCCAAACCCTGTCCCAGGGGGGCGCGGCCGCGACCGCCTCGGCCGGCTCCGTGTCGGTAAGCCTCCGCACCGACAAGCCCTCTCTCGGCGTGGGCGAAAGCGCCAAGCTTTCGGCCAAGGCCACGGGCGGAACGCCGCCGTATTCCTATTCGTGGAGCGCGCCTGCCCAAGGCGCGGGCGATACGGCCACGGTCACGGCCGCTGCGGGAGCGGACAAGCTCACGGCCACGGTCGAGGTCAAGGACGCCAAGGGGGCCACGGCCAAGGCGAACCTCGACATCCCGGTGGCCAAGCTCAGCCTGACGCTGGCCAAGAAATCCCCGGCCGGCGCGGATGTCCCGGCCGGCGGACAGGCGGCGTTCACCGTGACGCTCGCTAGCAACGGCAAGCCGGTCAAGGCGTCGGATTACGTGATCCGCTTTGAGCCTTCGACCGAGGTCCGCTTCGCCAAGGCCGAGGGGCCGGGGGTCGTCGACAACACGGCCACCTTCACCAAGCCCGGCAAAACCAAGGTCTGGGCGATCGCCCTGAGCAAGACCGGCGGGGCGCTCTCCACCGCCGGGGAGTCCAACCAGATCGAGATCAACGTGGGCGGGTCCGCGATTGCGCTGTCGGCCTCCCCCAGCGCCCCCTTTCCCGGCCAGGAAGTCACGGTAACGGCCGTGGAGACGCCGAAGATGTCCGACGCCGACGCCTCCTACTTCTGGGAGGACAGCCAGGGCGGGGCCGCCTCCGGCGCGGCCGGGAACCCGCGCCAATGGAAGCTCACCCTCAAGGACGACAAGCCGGTCACGGTCACCGCACATCTCAAGGGCAAGACCGGCGGCGACGAACTGGCCAAGGCGTCCATCACCATCACCCCGAAGACCTACGCGGTCAGCGTGACCAACCTGGGTCCGGCCTTCGGCGGGGAGACCGCCAAGCCCGTGGTCTGGAAGCCGGGCGTGGGCCTGGTCACGCTCGACAAGGAGATCGCCGCCTTCGAGGACGTGGGGCTGCGCGCGGAGGTGGAGCCCGCGCCGGCCAACCAGCCCCTGCGCTACAAATGGACCGTGAACGACGGCGCGACCGTCTCCGGCAACGCCGCGGCGCGTGAAACCCGGGTGCAACGCGCGACCAAAGGCGGCATCGAAGCGACCGTCGAGGCGCGCGATGCGAATAACGTTCTTTTGGGCACGGGAACGGCGAGCGTCACGGTCAGTTATTCCGGCGACGAGGTGAAGGCCGGCAAGCAGAAGGCGGCTGAACTGGAAAAGCTCAAGCAGGAGGCCCAGCAGGCCTGGAACGGCGGCGACACCGGCCCGGCTTGCGACAAGGGCAAGGCCGCCGCCCAGATCGATCCCAAGTCCCTTGAGGCCAAGACCTATTGCGACGGCAGGGACAAGATCGCGGAGTTGGTCAAGGGCGCCAATACCGCCCTGGCCAAGCCGGATCCGGACAAGGCCGCCTCCGATCTGGACGCGGCCAGGAAGATCAATCCCAAGGCCAAGGAGCTCGCCGATCTGGAGCGCGCGATCAAGGACGCCCGCGACAAGTCAGGCAAGACCGACACGCTCTTGCAAAGCGCCGAGGCCAAATGGAAGGCCGGCGACGCCGAGGGCGCGCTGTCCGCTGTCGGCCAGGCGCTGCAGAGCGATCCCCAAAACGCCAAGGCGCTGGAAGCCAAGAAGCGCTACGCCGACGGCCTGGGCAAGCTCAAGAACGCTCTGGCCAAGGCCGAGGATTTCAAGGCCAAGAAAGATTACGACAAAGCCCTGGCCGCCGTGGCCGAGGGCAAAACAGTCAATGCGCAGTATACGCCGCTCGATGATCTGGAAAAAGAGATCGATGCGGAAAAAGGCAAGGCCGCCGCGGCGGACAAGCTCGTGGCCGAGGCCAAAAGCGCCTGGGACGCGGGCGATGTGGATACGGCCTGCTCCAAGTCCAAGCAGGCGCTCGCGCCGGACGCGAACTATCAACCCGCCAAGGCCGAGGCCGGGCGCGACTGCGACGGGCGCGACAAGATCGCCGCCCTGGCCAGCCAGGCGCAAAGCGAAATTGCCGCCAAACAGGAGGCCCAGGCCAGGCAGCGCATCGAGGATATCAAGAGAATCAACGCCAAGGCCAAGGCGCTGGCCGAGTTGGAAAAGAAGCTTGACGAGAAGCCCGAGGGCAAAAAACCACCGGATGCCGGCAAGAAGTCCCCGGACGCGGAACAAAAAAACGCGGATTCGGACAAGAAGCCGCCGGACACGGATAAAAAGCCGGACGATGCCGAGCGTTCGCGGCGCATCGCGGACATCACCGCCGGAGCCAACGAGTGCGGCAAGCAGAACTGGCAGGCCTGCAAGGACAAGCTGGCTTCCGCTTTGGCCGGATCGGAGGCGGTGTTCGGTCCCCAGGACGCGCCCCTGGTGAAAAAGGCCAAGGACATGCAGGCTGCGGCCGAGCAGAATTTGGCCGCCCAAAACAAGGCCCGGGAACAGGACAAGCAGAAAGAGGCCGAGCGAAAACAACGCTTGGATTCAATCATGGCCGCCGCGACGGAATGCCAGAAGGGGAATATGGAGACCTGCAAGCAGAGACTGGAGACGGCCCTGGCCGGAGCGGACAAGGCCCTCGGCCCTCAGGACGCCGAAATCTTGGCCAATGCCAAGACGGCGCTGGCCGAAGTCACGCGCAAGGTTGAGGAGAACAAGCGCGGCTCAAGCCCCGCCCCCACCCTCGCGAACCAGACCCAGGGAGGCCAAACCGGTCAGCAGGTCCAATCCAAGGCCCCGGTCGCGTCTGGGTCAAAAACAGAGGAAAGCCGCTGGTCCATTTCAAACGCCAAGGGGCAAGCGCCCTTGCCGGCCCCCATGATATTCTACTCCAATGGCGAGGTGGAAGTCCCGGGCCTTTGGAAAGGAACCTGGGTAGCCCGGTCGAGCGCCGCCCGGGATATCATGGTGAACGGGGAGACCGTGAACATCCAGTTTATCAACAATGGCGAAGAGTTGACATCTTTCAAAAAGGGAGTGCAGGGCGGATATGGGAAACGGATCTCTGGAGCGATATCCGGACAGACCCCGCCGTCCCGTCAACCGGCCGCCCCGCCGCCGCCAGCCGTTCAAAGCGCCCAGTCGTCGTTTGACGGCAGATACCAGGGGGAATTCAACGGCAATCCCAATACGCTGACGTTTGTCATCAAGGGCGGCCGTATCGAGGGAGACGTCAATTACACATTCACGAGCCATGGTCAGCCAGCCTACTGGAGGGCGCACATTACCGGAACGGTGGACGCCGCTGGGACGGTGAATTGCCAATACTCCTGGACCGACCATCTGGGCAAGTCCGGGACGGGAAAGATGCAAGGCAAAATTACCGGCCAAGAGGGAAGTGGCGATACGCATCATGAAGGTTCAGAACTTGGTCACTGGAAAGCCCGCAGGATGTAGCGCCGCGATCCAGCGCCAGGTCTTGTCAATAGTCTTTGTGGCGCTCGTTTTTTCAGGCCATGCTGAGCCTTGCCCGGCGAGCCGGCGCCCGAGGTCCGGGAGAGACTCGCGGCCGCGCGCGGCCGCGCCGGGGTGTCCGGTCGCATGCGGACCGCAAGGATGGATCAAAGGACGAAACAAAGCGCTTGCAGACCAAACCAAGGGAGTTGAAAATGATCGGAAGCAAACTCATGGCCATGACTCTGGGGGCGCTTATTCTTTTCACACCTGTCTTTGCCTCGGCCCAATCCGACGAGGACAAAGCCATCGAAGCCCTGGACAAGGCCATGGGGAAGGCGAAGCAGTCCGCCGCTCCGGAAAAACAGGGACCGGGTTCTCCCGCAAACCACGATGCTTCCGCCAGCGGCAAAACGGCCGAGGACTTTATCGCGAGCGGACGGGCCAATTACGCGGCGAGAAACTATGACCAAGCCATCGCTGACTTGACCAAGGCCATCGAAATGAAGCCGGATTCCGCCGTTGCCTATAAATTCCGCGGAAACGCCTGGAGCGGTAAGGGCAACCGGGATCAGGCCATCGCGGACTTGACCAAGGCCATCCAAATCAAGCCGGACTACAGGGCGGCATATAACAACACTGGCAATATCTGGCTGGAGAGCGGCGACTTCGATCAGGCGATAGCCAATTATACCAAGGCCATTGAAGTAAATCCGGGGCATCCGTTCGCCTATGCCAAACGCGCGTTCGCTTGGAAGGAGAAGGGTGAACTCGCAAAGGCCAAGGCCGACGCCGAAAAGGCCAGGCAGCTCGATCCCTCGATCAATGTGCCCGCGTTTTGAACGATTCGCCGAAAGGAGGGATTCTGCCCATGCGTGCACGCCTGTTTGCCGCCCTCCTGCTGGCGGCGCCGCTTTTCTGTCTCCCGGGCTTCGTCTCCGCCCAATCAGACGCCGACAAGGCCATCGAGGCTTTGGACCAGGCCATGGGGCAGGCCAAGACGTCCGCGCCACAGGGGAAAACAACTTCAGCGCAGCCGCCGTATCGCCGCAATGTAGGGGTTGAATCGGACACGGATCGTCCAGGCGGAGATTACGTCGATTTCGATTTGCCAAGCGCCCGGTATGAGTTGTGCCGGGATGCCTGCGCCCGGGACGCAAATTGTAGAGCCTATACGTATGTAAAGCCAGGGATTCAAGGACCAAACGCCCGTTGCTGGTTAAAATCAAGTGTCCCGCCTGCTGCATCCAGAGACTGCTGCGTATCGGGGGTGGAGATTTCCCAATAATCGATGAATTCTTGCTTGGAGCGCGCGAGCCGGAACGCATTTTCCCGGGTTGGCGTCCTCAAGGCAAGACCAGTGGCGTCATGGGCGAGGTTGACGGCCGCCGCCCGCCGGGCGGCGAGTCTTGTCTCAAACATCAAGATTTGCAATTGTTGTGTCGGATGACGGTCCGGGAAGAGATCGCAGCGGTGTGAGCGTCGCTGCGGCGGCGTGAACAAAGGGAGGGGTCGTATGCGCGCGCATATGCTGGTCGCGTTGGCATTGGCGACGATGCTGATCTGCCTGCCGGGCTTGGGCACACCCCAAGGAGGCAAGTCCGCCGAGGAATACCTGTCGGACGGAAGGGCGAATTTTAAGGCGAATAACTACGATCAAGCGATCGCTGATTATACGCGAGCCATCGAAATCAGGCCGGACTTCGGAGAAGCGTATTACCAACGGGGTATAACCTTGTCCGTCACGGGTGAGAACGACAGGGCCATCGCGGATTTAGGCAGAGCAATTGAAATTTCTCCGGACGCCATGGCTTATTTCGTGCGGGCCTCATGCTGGAATGGCAAAGGCGATACCGACCAGGAAATCGCCGACATCACAAAAGGCCTCGAAATCAAACCCGACGGGTATGCTTACGCTGCACGAGCGAAAGCGTGGCAACGAAAGGGAGAGATTGAAAAGGCCAAGTCCGACGCCGCCAAAGCCAGGCAACTCAACCCTTCGGTCGCGGTCCCCGCGTTTTAATGGGAAGAGATCGCCGTGGCGCGGGCGCAGAGGCTGTGTCCCCTGTTAGACTCCGGCCCGGTACTCTTCGTCGGTGACCTTTTCCATCCAGTCGGCAGCCTTGCCATCGAGTTGTTCCTGAATGGCGATGTGCGTCATCGCCGTGGCTGCCGTAGCTCCGTGCCAATGTTTCTCTCCCGGCGCAATCCAGACCACGTCGCCCGGACGGATTTTCTCGGCCGGGCCTCCAAAGCGCTGCACGCGGCCGCAACCGAACGTCACGATCAGGGTCTGGCCCAGCGGGTGGCTATGCCATGCTGTCCGAGCGCCGGGCTCGAATGTGACGCTCGCGCCGGTCGCCCGGGACGGATCGTGAGCCTCCAGAAACAAAGGGTCAATGCGCACCGTTCCGGTAAACCAATCGGCGGGACCCGCGATGGAGGCCTGCGATCCGACTCGTTTGATTTCCATATTTTGGACTCCTTGGATTGGATGGCGCCAGGCGAATGCGCCAGGCGCCGAGGTGTTTTATTAACGGGAGCAGAAAATTTCTTAATTTTCGTGCTCCTGTTTATAAGTATAACCGCGCTGTCAGCGCGGTTAGGCGGCTTCCGCCGTGGGAGCAAAAAGTACGATACTTTTTGCTCCCAGTAATATCAGGTCAAAAGAAGACTTTCCACTGGCAAAGTTTCACCCGGCTTCCCCTCAGCATAATGAGTTGAAATGTCCGCCTGCCCGGACAAATGTTTCGATTCGAGGATTCCAAAATTTTTCTTCGGCAAGTGCGGGAATTTTTCGGAACCGGCGTTTATGTCACGGGAGGCAATCGATGCGCGCCCGAATCCAGCCTTGGGCGGCTAGCCGCACGAGGCGCCGTGCACGATGGCGATCACGGCCCGCACCATGCCGTTCACCGCCAGACTCGCCAGGATCAGCCCCATCACCCGGGCAACAATGTTGGCGCCGGCCGGACGGATCAGTTTCAGGATGGGAGCGGCAAAGCGCATGGCCCCCCAAGTGATCAACAGCGCCAGGACCAAAGTCGCGGCTGTTTGGGCCTGCTCAAGAACGGTAAACTGGTCGTTATCGGTTAGCACCACCACGGCCAGCATAGCGCCTGGTCCCGCGATGGCGGGGACGGCAAGGGGAAACACCGCTATTTCAGTATTCGACAAACCCGCCACTTGGGAATCCGGGGTTGATTTTCCCACCTTGTCGAACACCATCTGCAACCCGAAGAGCAGCAGCACCAACGATCCGGCGATGCGGAACGACTCGATTCCTATGCCCAATGCGCCGAGAAGTATCTGTCCTAAGACGATGAAAAAAATCAAGACGCCGAAAGCGATCAACGTGGCCCGCAAGGCGATGGAACGCTGGCGTTGCGGCGATTGCCCGGCGGTCACCGCCAGGAAGATTGAAAGTTTGCTGATCGGATTGATCACCACCAGCAACGTCACGAAGTCGGTCAGAAATTGATGCATGCAATATTTATCCTATGCCGGATATCGGAAAAGACTCCCCGCCGGGGAGAATTCACGAGCGTCAGGAGAATCCGCCCCCGCCGCATCCGGAAGAAGGCGGCATGGGCATGCTCGCCTGTCCACCGGCGGCATGCGACCGCTTGGCGCAAGCAGCGGTCGCACTGATGCAGCGCTGGGTCTTCTTTGATCCACAGCCTGGACATTCGGGAGCAGCCGCGCAGGCGGCCGGGGTGATCTCCTCGAAAATCTTTGCGCAACCGCGGCACTGGTATTCGTAAATAGGCATGCTGCCCTCCTCGCGTAATCCAGGCTCAAAATATAGCAACGGGGAAGACAACTCAAGAGACTTGGAACGGCTGAATGCGCCGGACAAAGAGCATTTTTATCCGCCCAGAGGAAGACTTTCCACCGGCAAAGTTTCACCCGGCTTCACCCTTCTTCCTGAAAAAAGCGGGGACAGAGCGGGGACAAACCACGGGGGCAATGAAAAAAGGCCTTACGGCTTTCACCGTAAGGCCCTCGATTTTTCTGGTGCTCCCGGCGCGAATCGAACGCACGGCCTATCGCTTAGGAGGCGATCGCTCTATCCTTCTGAGCTACGGGAGCTTCTCTCGCGCCCGGCCCCACAACCGGCTTGAAGGCGTCGCCCGCGGGGATGGACAGGACCCGGCCTTGGTTATCCAAGGGCGCTACACCGGTCAAGAAAAATCGCCGCGACGCGGCGCCTGCGAGCCTTGGGCGATCGGAGGGAAAATCGCGCGTGCGTCTTACGTTAACCGATGATCGCCTCGGCTTCGATTTCGACCACGAAGTCGGGTCCGGCGAGCCGGCTCACTTCGACGATGGCCGTGGCCGGGCGTATGGCGCTAAAGACCGCGCCGTGGGCCGCCGCGATGTCGTCGAAGTCGTCCATGTTGGTGACGTAGATGCGGGTGCGCACCACGTCGGCGGCCGTAGCCCCGGCCTTGGCCAGCGCGTCCAGGATGATTTCCAGGGCGCGGGCCGCCTGGGCCTTGGCCGATTTGGGCACGACGCCGTCGGCGCCGACGCCTACGGTGCCCGAGACGTGCACGACGTTGCCGGCTTTCACGGCCCGGGAATAGCCGAGCAGCGGCTCCCACTTGGAGCCGGAGGAAATGAGTTGATGGTCGGCCATGGAATTCTCCTTTGGGACTGCAAGCGATGGAAAAAAAACGCCCCGCGCGGGCGGGGCGTATTCACGGGAATGGCGAACGGTCGCCGGCGCGTTCGAGCCGGTTACCAGTCGTTGCGTTTCGGGCGTTGGGGCTTTTCCTGGGCATCGTTGATCCGCAGCGAGCGGCCGCCCATATCCGTACCATTGAGGCCCTCAACGGCCCGCTTGGCATCCGCCTCATCCATCTCCACGAAGCCGAAGCCCCGGAAGCGGCCGGTTTCGCGGTCGCTGATCATTTTGACGGCCTTGACCTCCCCGTACTGGGCGAAAAGGTCGCGAACTTCGTCGTCCGTGGCGCTGAAGGGCAGATTGCCAACATAAATAGACTTAACCATTTCCCTCTTCTCCTCAACGACCAGCAAAATTTTCACCACGGCGGGATGCCGGTGTGCAGCTGGAATTGAGAGCCCGTAATTTTTTTTAAAAAAACTTGCAAGAAAAAAATCATTTTTTTATTTTTTTTGCATGCCCGGGCGCCGTGTTGCATCAAAGCGAGATGCATATCGTCCCAAATCGCGCGGCCGGGAAGGCAAGGCGTTCGGATTGCATCCTTCGGAGCGGCGCGCTTTTGGCGGGGCCAAGCGGCGTTTGCCGCCGGGAGCAAAAAGTACGATACTTTTCGCTTCCGGTAATATAATGAAGCCTGCGGCGGCAAAGCCAGGGGAAAATACCCCGGCCGGCCGCTTGGCGATTTGAGTCCGTCCAACGGACAACGGCGGCGCATCCATATGAAATCCACATATGCCCTGGACCCGGTCCAATTCAAACACGCCCTGAAATCCACCCTGGGCGCGCTGGCCGCCATGGCGCTCACCGAGGCCCTGGGGCTCAAACAGGGCTACTGGGCCGTCATCACCTCGCTTTTGGTCATGCAAACCAATCTGGGCGGCTCCATCGCCGCCGGCTGGTCGCGCCTGCTCGGCACGTTCGCCGGCGCCGCCGTCGGCGCCGTCTGCCTGATCCTGCTCGGCCACGGCCCGGTCTCGCTCGGGACCGGCGTCCTGGCCACCATCCTGATCTGCTCGGGCGTCGCGATGCTGCGCGACAGCTCCCGGCTGGCCGCCGTCACGGCCACGGTCGTCATCATGCTCGGGGCGAACGCCGGCGAGAGCGCGCTCGCCGCCGCCAGGCTCGGCCTGGACCGGTTCCTGGAAATCGCCATCGGCGTCGCCGTCGGGCTGGCCGTGACGTTCTTCGTCTGGCCGTCGCGGGCCAAGCAGGAGCTCGCCTGCGGCATCGCCTCCGTCCTGCGCGAACTGACCGGCCTGTACGCCCTGGTCTTCACCGGCTGGCAGGAGGGCGTCCCGCGCCCGGCCGATATCGACGGGCCGCGCAAAAACCTGCGCGTCAGCCGCGCCCAAAACCGCGCCCTGCTCCTCGAAGCGCAAAAGGAGCCCGGCGGCCTGACCAAGCCCGAACAAATCATGATCTCGCTGATGAACTTCGAAGACCGCATGTTCGAGGACGTGCTGGCCATGGAGCACGCCTGCTCGCCCATCGGCCTGGAAGCCCTGCGCCACAAGCTGCGTCCGCAACTCGCGGAGCTTTATGAGGCCACGCTCGCGGCCATGGACGCGCTGGCCGCGAGCGTGGCCTCGGGCGCGGCGCCCGGGTCGCCGGACAATGTCGCCGCCGCCCTGAACCGGGCCGAGGAGGCGATCAAGACCCTGCGCCTGGCCAAAGCCACCGCCAACCACGAACTCGAAGAAGTGCTGCGCTTTTTTTCCTTTTATTTCGGCATGCGCTCGCTGGCCGAGGAAATCGTCGGCATGACCACCCGCGCGGCCGAATTGGCCGAGGCGTACGCGCAGAGGGGGTAGGGGGAAACAAGAAGAGAATTCCGGGGAGCGTTTATCCCTCGGCCGGAGGGGCCGATCCGCCGGCAGCGGGGTCTGGGCCGGCGAAGCGTTTCTCGACAAACATCAAAATTTCCTCCGCCAGATACGAGACCGTGAAATCCGTGCACAACTGCGTGCAAACGCCGTTGAGCAGCGAAACGACGACTTTGGCCGCATGCCGCGACACGACGCCCTCGAAATGATTCTCCCGGATTCCCCAATCGATCGCGCTTTCGAACAAATACAGATATTCGTCGCGCAGAAAATCGTATTCCTTGTTGGGGAAGCGCGACAGGTCCAGGCGCAGGGAAGGGTCGGCCTTGGCCAGGACGATCATTTCGTCGGTGTTGTTCTCGGTGTAGTTGATGAAGACCTTGACGAGCCTTTTCAGCGTGTCCACGGGCTCTTTCGAGCCGACCGTGGCGGCCTTGGATAATCTGAGGATGTTGTGCCGGGTCTGGCGGGCGAGGATAAAAAGGATATTTTCCTTCTTCTTGAACAACGTCACGACGGCCTCGGCCTCAACGCCGGCCAGCCGGGCGATGTCATGGATGGTCGTCGCCTCGAAACCGTTGCGCACGATCAGGTCTCTGGCGGCGCGCAGGATTTCCGGAAGCATGTCGGCTTCATTTGATTGCGGGGTCAATGCGATTACTCCTGACGTTGAAGCGCGAGACGGCCCGACGGATCGAGCAAAGCGACGGATCGCGGCGACAGCGCGCGCCCGTTCGGCCCGGCAAGCCAGGCGCGGTTCCCAGTCCGGTTGGTATATTCCGCCGGCCGCCCCCCGGTCCCTCGGTGAAAGCGCCCCAAGGGCGCTTCACCGGGGGACCGGGGACTTACGGGCTCACGGGTTGAGCATCTGGAACCAGGGGACGCCCACCCCGAGGAACACGGCCAGGTAGACCAGGCCGAAGACAAGCCCGAGAAGCCAGAAATCCTTGGGCTTGATGTAGCCGCTGCCGTAATAGATCGGCGACGGGCCGGTGGCGAAGGGGGTGATGATGCCCATCAGGCCGAGGCTCGCGCACAAGAGAAACGTCAGGGCCTTCATGGGAACCCCGGGCACGCCGAGCGCCGAGGCCAAAAATACCGGCAAAAGCGCCGTGGTGTGCGCGGTCAGGCTGGCGAACAGGTAATGCACCAGGAAGAACACGGCCACCAGGCCGACCACCAGGGCCAGGGGCGAAAAACCGGCCATGGCCGCCGCCGCTTTGGTCGCGAACCAGGTCAGAAAACCCACCTTGCCCAAACCGTCGGCCAGGGCCACCAGGGTGCCGAACCAGATCAGCACGTTCCAGGCCTGCTTGTTGGAGAGCAGGTCGTCCCAACTGATGACCTTGGCGAGCAGCATGAGGCTTAAAGCGCCCATGGCCACGGTGGTGGCGTCGATGAAGCCGGCGCCGACGATCCAGAACACGAGCGCGGCCACGGCGATGCCGAGCATGGTCCATTCCTTGGCGCCGACCGGTCCCATCTTGGTCAGTTCGTCTCCGGCCCACTTGGACGCCCCGGCGCTTTCCTTCATGGCCGGCGGATAGACCAGGTAGGCGAGCCACGGCGTGAGCGCGAACAGGATCACGCCCACCGGCAGGAAATTCATGAACCAGTCGCCCCAGGCGAAGGTGATCTTGGCCGTCTTCTCGGCCAGTTGCAGGGCGAGCAGGTTCGGGGCCAGGGCGGTGATGAACATGGAGCTGGTGACGCAGGTCGTGGCCAGGGCGGTCCACATCAGGTAGCCGCCGATCTTGCGCGGCTCGTTGTCGGGCGTGGAGCCGTAGAGCCCGGGAATGTTCTTGATGATCGGAAAGATCGTGCCGCCGCTGCGGGCGGTGTTGGAGGGCATAAACGGCGCCAGGGCCAGATCGGCGAAGGCCACGGCGTAGCCCAGGCCCAGGGTCTTCTTGCCCAGGCCCTTGACCAGGAGCAGGGCGATGCGTTTGCCGAGTCCCGTCTTGTCGTAGCCCATGGCGAACATGAAGGCGATGAATATCAGCCAGACCGTGCCGTTGGAAAAGCCGGACAAGGCCCAGCGGATGGCGTCGGCGGGCTTGACCGGCGGGGCCTTGGGAGTCTCGGCCTGCTGGGGGGCGGGCGCCGCCTCGGCTGGACCGGCCTGCGTGGCCTTCTCGGCCGGTCCGGTCACTGCGGCCGGCTCTGCCGCTTTGGGCGCTTCGGCGGGCTTGGCCTGGACCGTCTGCGCGGGCGCAGCCTTGGGCGGGGCGGGGGGGTTGGCCGGCACGAGCAAAAGCGCCGCCGCCAGGGTCACGCCGATGAAACCGGCCGCCGCCGCCGGAATGGGCTCCAGGATCAGGGTGGCCACCACGGCCACGAACAGGGCGAAATAACTCCAGGCCGCCTGGGTCAGGCCCTCCGGAACGGGTAAAAGCCAGATGGCCAGCCCGATGACGATGGGTGCGACCGCTTTGAACGACAGGGACTTCATGGCGCGCTCCTTGTAGGAATGAGTCCTTAAAGATGCCGGTCCGCAACAGTGCTCGCAATTTCAATCGGTAATTCACCCACTTCGCGCTAAGCATGACGCTTGCGCAAACCGGCGTCAATGCAAAAAAACGGATTTGCGGCACGTCCCGCATAAGTCCTTGCGCGAAAGGCGAGGGTGTGCCAATCATGCGCCGCTACGGCCCGGGCGTCGTCTGGGCCGCGCCATACCGCAAGCAACGGACGCCACTACCCATGAACAGACCCCCTTTCATCACCGGAGACGGCCAGCTCGCCGAGGTCGGCGAAGTCCATTTCAACACCCGTCTCGGCGCGCCCCAGGTGCTCGGCGTGATGCGCTTCGAGCACACCAGCGACGCCCTGCGCGGGCTGGTGCGCGACCTGTGCGAACGGGCCCGCGCCGAGGCCGTGCCCATGCGCCAGCTGCTCGACATCAGCGGCCGCAGCGGACATTCGCGCATCGGCATCGACATCCGGCTCGGCGAGGCGTTCCCGGATATCTCCGACGCGGCCAAGCGCATCGACGTCCCGGTCAAGATCACCGCCCTCAACCGGGTGCTGGCCGAACCGCTGGCCGATCTGAGCAGCCTGGCCAAACGGACCCGGGTGGACATCGGCCGGCTCTTCATCCCCCTGTCGCCCTCACTGTCCAGAGAGGAGATTTTCGAAGCCCAGCGGAACAACCGGCTTCTGCTGCCGGAGAGCGTCGTCGTGACCGAGGACGGGCTCGTCGAACTGCCGCTCGAAAACGTGCGCTATATCCTGTCCTCGCGGCTGATGAGCGTGCCGCACAATTTTTCGGAGATGATCGTCAAGGGCAAGCACGGCCTTGGGCTGATCCAGGCGCTTTCTCCCCTGGGACTGCCCCCGGCCATCGAGCCCAAGGAGTTTCTGGTCGGCGCGGTGCGCATCTCGCTTGGGCCGTACACCGCGTTCATCGAGCGCATCCTAAGCGACGAGCGCGTCTTTCATCTGGCCTCGCGCCTGCTCGACGGCATCCGCACCACCGGGATCAACGTCTTTCGCCAGGTCGAACTCTACAACATGGGCGAGGAAGCGGCGCCTACCGCGAGCCTCAAGGTGCGCCTGCGCCTGTATCCGGCCGACGAGCAGGTGGCCCGCATCGCGGCCAAGATCCTCACTCCGGCCAAGGCCCGCTGCATCCTCGCGCGCGGCGTGGACTTCGCCGAACTCTCGGGCGTGTTCGACGCCTCGGTCTGCGGCGCGCTGTTCGACGAGCTGTCGAGCGCGCCCACGCGCGGCGGTTCCTACGGCCGCATCTTCATGCCCGGCAAGATGATCTCCATTCCCTTCGAAAACGAAGGCGCAAGCTGGCTGACCGAATTCCAATGGCGGCTGGTCTACGAATACGCCAGGGGCAACATGCGCGAGGGCGTGCTCGCCGGGGATGAAGTGCCCATGCGGCTTCGGGCCTTTCTCGACGATCTGAAGTACATCGGCGGCGAGCAGAATCTCAGCCAGATTTTCGTGGCCCACGGCCTGCCGCCGGTGGACACCATGCGAGTGCTCAAACGAAACGGCGTGGGCGTGGTTCTGGCCAAGGGCGTCGACGCCGGCGACCATGCCGGCAGACCCAGGCTCTGCTTGGATCAGGCCCTGTACGAGGAGCTGGTCAAGCTGGAAGGCGAAGGCATGCGGTTTTATCTGCTGCTCGGCGAGGGGCAAGCCGCCCACGTCCGCGAATTCCACCGGGGACTGTGGGTCACGGAGCGCGGCAAGGAGCGCCTCGACCAGGCGCACACCACCGTGGCCATGTTCGGCTCCTGCGTGGACAGCTTAAAAGAGCCGCTGCGCGAGGATCTGACCGGATTTCTGACGCGCCTGCGGGCCAACCCGATGCTCGGCGATGCCCTGGCCGTGGCCCACGGCAGCGGGCCCGGAGTCATGCGCATCGTGGACGACGTGGCCGCCTCGCTGGATATTCTGCGCCTGGGCGTGGGCATCGACGCCGAGGAAATCGGCCAGGAATCAAATTTCGCGCCCGAGGCCATCGTCCAGTTCGTCAACCTGGCCATGAACACCCGCCAGGACATCCTCGACCGGCGCTCGGTGTTCAAGGTCTTCAACATCGGCGGCTTCGGCACCAGCTACGAGATCAACATGGCCCTGACCTTCATGAAAATCGGCCAGTGCCTGCCCGCGCCGTACATCTTTGTCGATCCCCTGGGGCTGGGTGATAACGGGAACGGCTTGTGGGCGAAGACCCTTGAGCAATTCGTCATGCTGACTCGGGTCAATCAGGCCAAGGGCGTGACGGTCCCGCCGCTTGGACCCAAGTGGGTGCTCAACTGCTGCCACCTGGCCGGGAGCTACCTGGAAGGCCTGGACGTGATCGAACGCTTCATCGCCGGCCCGGCGGACTACTGGCGCGAACGCGAGATCCCCCGGTCCCAAGTGCTCACCGCCCACGACAACATGCGCAAGGCCGGAGTGGTCGTGCCGCCCTACATCGACCGGGCGATCGAGCAGGCCGGGGAATAATGCCCGTTTTCCTGGGGCTCCGCTCCAGACCCCGCCGGGGGATTAACTGCGAGTAGGCGAAGGAAGACCTCCGCAACTCGCAGTTGAACCCCCCGGACCCCCTCGACAGAGGACGGGCAATTCACCATATCGTCGATGAGTTGATTCTCCCCGGTAAAGTTTTTTGGGGAAAGGGGGGGGGCGGGGGGAAAACCCCTTTTGTTCACAAAAGGGGTTTTCCCCCCGATTCACTCCCCTCTTTTCTCTCTCCCGCCTCCGCCTCCCGTTCCTCGCCCCGCACTGCCGCCAGGCTGGCCGCCAGGCGGGGTTTTTCTTCCTCCAGCCGGTCCAGCAGGTCGCGCAGGGTCTGAGCGTCGTTTTCTCTGGCTGCGGCCGCGGCCCGGGCGGCGAGTTGCTCGGCGAGCGGGGCGCAGATCGTGCCGCAGACGCCTTTTAAGGTGTGCGCCGCCTTGCCGGCCTGGTCCATATCGTCTTGTTCAAGTCCCGAGCGCAGGCCGGCCACATACAGGGGAAAGGATTTATCCAGAAATTCGCGGGCCAGGTCGGCCCAGAAGTCGAAATTGCCGGGGAAGCGGCTGTCCACGGCGGCCTTGTCGAAGCCGGCCCCGGCGCGGTCTTGAGCCGTTTCCGGCGGCGCGGTCCGCGCGTCCCCGGTTTCGCGCCGGTTGGGGGCCACCCGGGCGATGGCCGCGAAGAATTCGCTGACGTCGATCGGCTTGGTGACGCAGTCGTCGATGCCGAGCGACAGAAAGCGCGCCCGGTCTTCGGGCAGGGCGTAGGCGGTCAGGGCCAGGATCGGCGTGCGGCGTGCGTCGCCCGTGCTTGCTTCCCGTTCGCGGATGCGGCGCGCGGCCTCGTCGCCTCCCAGGCGGGGCATTTGGATGTCCATGAGGATCAGGTCGAAGCGGGTCCCGGCGGTGAGCGCCAGCGCCTCGACGCCGTTGGCCGCGCAGACCACCTTGTGTCCGGCGTTTTGCAGCGTGACGAGGATGAATTTGCGGTTGATCGGATCGTCCTCGGCCAAAAGGACGGCCAGGCCCCCGGAACTGTCCGGGGCGCGAGCGGGCGCGGCGGCAGGGGCAGGCGCGGCCGGCGAAGCGGAGGCGGCGGACAAGCCCGGCGTTTTGGCCGTCCCGGGGGCCACGGCCAGCGGCGCCGTGAAGGTGAAGACGCTTCCCCGGCCGGGCTCGCTTTCGACCCCAATTTCCCCGTCCATCATGTCCACCAGGCGTTTGCAGATGGACAGCCCAAGTCCCGTGCCTTGGAAGCGTTTGGAGGAGGAGCTGTCCACCTGGCTGAAGGGCGTGAACAGGGCTTCGCGCTTGTCGCGGGGAATGCCGATGCCGGTGTCGGCGACGGCGAAGCGCAGCGTGGGCCGGGTTTCGTCGCGGCCGGGCTTGGGGGCGGCAAGGGCCACCTGGAGGCCGACGCTTCCCTTGTCGGTGTATTTGATCGCGTTGCCGAGCAGGTTGAGCAGAATTTGGTTGAGGCGGCCCTGGTCGCCGATCACGCGGGCGGGTACGCCGGGATCGACGGAAACGCTCAGGGCGAGGCCTTTTTCCCGGGCCAGCATGGAAACCGTGGCCGTCACCTCGTCGACGAGTTCCTGGACGTCGAAGGGCTGGACCCGCAAATGGAGCTTGCCGGCTTCGATCTTGGAAAAATCGAGGATGTCGTTGACGATGAGCAGAAGCGACCGGCCCGCCTTGGCGCCCAGTTCCAGCCACTGGCGGCACTGGTCCATATCGGGAGCGGACTTCGCGAGTTCGAGCATGCCCAGCAGTCCGCTGATCGGGGTGCGTATCTCGTGGCTCATGTTGGCCAAAAAATCGCCTTTGGCCCGGCTGGCCGCCTCGGCGCCCTCTTTGGCGCGCCGCAGGTCCTCTTCGAGGCGTTTTTGCGCGGTGACGTCCCGGCCGACAGCTAAAACGCCCATGATCCGGCCGTCCTGGTCCCGCAGCACGGTGGCGTTTAAGGACAACTCGGTGATCGTCCCTGAGGCGTGGCGGATGGCGGCGGGAAAGCCGGTGACGGGGCCGAGGGCGATCGTTTCCCGGAACGACTCGAAGGCCTTCTCGGGATTGGCGTCGAACTGCATGAAATGCTGTCCGATCAATTCGCTCCTGGGGCGGCCGAAGATGTCCTCGGCGGCCTTGTTGACGTCCATGATCAGTCCGTCGGGATCGTTGGTGATCATGAGGTCGAGGTTGGCTTCAATCAGGCTCCGGGTGTAGATCGAGACGGCCTTGAGCGATTCCTGGGCGCGCTTGCGCAGGCTGATGTCGCTGCCGTAGATGAAAAACGAATCGTCCTGGCCGGCGACCGCGTCGAAGGCGTACCATTTCTCGTCCAGCCTGACTTCCAGGCGCAGGGGGGCGTCCGGATCGATGTCGCGCGGCTGTACGCCCTCAAGTTCGGGCAGGATGTCGTACACCGAGGTTCCGACCCGCCTGGGTCCAAGTTCCGCCTCGGCGGCCGGGTTCAGGCGCAGGATGCGTCCGTCCTTGGCCGCGCGCAGGACCGGGGCGGGATTGAAGCGGACGAAATCGGCCCTTTCGTTCAATTGTTCCTCGGCGCGCAGGCGGCCGATCACTTGCCAGGTCGCGTCCATGAACAGGGTCAGGCACCGCGTGTCCGCGCCGTCGTAGTCTTCGTCCTTGTTGGCCACGCCGACCACGGCCACGATCCGGCCCTCGACGATCACCGGGATGGTCAGAAACCGCGTCAGGGCGGCGTGTCCGGCGGGATACCCCTTCTTGAGGGGGTTTTCTCCGCTGTAGTCGTTGACCATGACCGGCCCGCGCTGCCTGACCGCCTCCCCCCACAGTCCGGCGTTCTTCAGTTCGTAGTGGCTTTCCGGCTTGAGGATGGAGCATTCCGCCATGACCTGTTCGGACCAGGCGTGCAGGATGAACTCCTGGCGCTCCTCGCTGTAATGGTAAATGTAGCCGAGCTGGCTGCCGGTCAGGGCGAGGGCCTCGCGCAAGGCGTCGTCGAGGACCTCTTTGAGCGAGGCGGCCGGCGAGCGCAGGATGTTCACCAGGCTTTGCAGCCAGGCCGCGCCGGCCTTGATCTCGTTTTCGGCCCGCTTGCGTTCGGAAATGTCCAAAAACGTCCAGATCACGCCCTTGCCGATGTCGTCCGGATCGAGCGCCGTGCCCGATATTTGGCACCAGAACAAGGAGCCGTCCTTGCGGCGGTACCGGTAATCCATGCTGGCGAGCCCGGTCCCGGAGAGCTGGGGGTAGAGGGCCGCGATCGCCTGGTATGATTCGTCGCTTACGTGGATCAGGCGGAAGTTTTTCCCTTCCATTTCCTCCCGCGCGTAGCCGAACATCTCGCAGGCGCGCTTGTTGGCCTTGACGATGACGCGCTCCGGGGTTCCCAGAAAAATGCCCACGGCGCTGTTGTCCAGAACCGCCCGGCGCAGCTCGCCTTCGCGCCTGAGCTCGTCGGCGGCGCGTTTTTCCTCGGTGATGTCGCGCAGGATGCCGACCGCGCACCAGCCTTCGTCCCGCCACAGGGCCGAGATCGACAGGGAGATGGGGATTTCCGCTCCATCCTTGCGTCTGGCCGTGATCTCGATGGTTTTTTCGAGCACCGCTCCGGTTCCGTCGCGCTGGAAGGCGGCGTAGCCGGCCGCGAACGCCTGGGCGTATCGGGGCGGCATGAGCAGTCCGTGCAGGTCGGCCCCGAGGGCTTCGCTCGCGCTGTAGCCCAGGATGCGTTCGGCCGCCGGGTTCCAGAAGCTGATCATCCCGGCCGGATCGAGCATGAGGATGGCGTCCTGGGCGCTGTCGGTGATCGCGCGGGCGCGCTGCTCGCTTTCGCGCAATTTGGCCCGGGAAAGGGCGGCGTCCCGGTCGTGGGCCCGCTGGCGGCGGTGATAGGCGGCCAGGGCGGCGCAGGAGAGCGCGGCGATGACGCCAAACGTCGCGGCCTGGCCGCGCGCCTCGGCGCGCCAGACGGCGTGGGTCGCGGCCAGGTCGCGGCTGACCGAGACCACCAGCGGCTTGTCCATGGGCGGGTTCGCGGTATTGACCGTGACGATGGCGACCATGCGGTCTTCGCCGGTCGATTCGGACTTGCCGGTGAAAAAGCTTTCCCGGCTGCCGCTTTCCAGGTGGCGCGTGAAGAACGAGCCGGGCTGGATCAGATTCTTGCCGCGCAACTCCTCGATCTCCGGCGCCGTCAGGTACATCTGTCCGTCGCCGTGGATCACGGCCGAGCGCATGTCGGCGGTGGAATTGACCGACCCCAGAAGCGTCTTGAAAAACTCCGGGTCGAGCGTGGCGGTGACCAGGCCGGCGAAGCCGCCGGATTGCCCGGCGAGCGGCAAAGACAGGGTCATGGCCCAGGAGCCGAGCACGGTCTTGAAGGGGGGCGAGAGAGTGAGTTTGGCCGGGGCCGGGTCGCTACGCATCTTGCGGAAATAGTCCCGTTCTCCCAGAGACGCCCCGAGCAGCTCTTCGCGGTTCGAATACAAGGCGCCGCCGTCCTTATCGAGGACGATCAGGGTTCGGACGCCGGGCATGGCGGCTTTCAGGATGCGCAGCTTCCGATTGACGTCCGAGCCGCCCGGGGGCGCGCCTGCAAGCTCCTCGCCGACGCCCTTGAGGGCCAAGGCGGCGCCTTCCAGTTGCAGGCTGAGATTGGCCTCGATCACGCGCGCCTGGGTGAGCAGGCGGGCGCGTTCCCTGGCTTCGAGGCCGAGCCGGTCGCGGTACAGGTTCAGGGCGGCGTACGCGCAAAAAAGCGTCAGCGCGATCGCCAGAATAAGCCAATGAAAGCGAAACGATGTTCCCGGCGGATTGTTTCGAGCCATTCCCCTGCGTTCCTCAATCGTCGCCTTGTTGCGGCCGCGCGTCCCGAATGCGGGAAAAAATCTCTCTTGTAAAGCCGGTCGCGCGCATCGCGCAAAGGATAGTATTCGAGGGACTCGCAAAATTGTTTTATCAACGCCGCGGGCTTCCAAAGGGCTGCGCCCTTTGGAAGCCCGCATCAATTTCAAGAGTTGCTCAGCCGTGTCGCGGGTCCGACAGGGCGGCATATGAATTTTGCAAGAGGCTTATTCGCAATGTTTTTCCTGGCGCCCCAAGCCGTTGCTTCGTTCCCCTTGGCCCGAAAAGCGGCGAAAATACCCCCGTCCCCGAAAAAAGTTTTTTGGGGAAAGGGGGTCTGGGGGAAAACCCCTTTTGTTCACAAAAGGGGTTTCCTCCCGGAGGTTCTCTCGCGCGGTCCCGCCAGGACGCGCCGGATCGCCGCCGTGAGTTCCTCGGTCTCGACCGGCTTGACGAGGTAGTCGTCCATGCCGGCCTGGAGGCAATTTTCCCGGTCCCCGGGCATGGCGTGGGCGGTCAGGGCGATGATGGGAACGGACGCGTATGCCCGGCCGCTGGCGCGAATCGCGAGCGCCGTCTCGAGCCCGTCTTTTTCCGGCATCTGCACGTCCATCAGGACCAGGTCGAAGCGACCGCGCTCAAGCATGTCCTGCGCCTGGTTCCCGTCGGCGGCGGCTTCGCAGGCCATTCCCAGGCCTTGCAGGAGGAGCGCGAGAAATTTGCGGTTGATCGCTTCGTCTTCGGCGATCAGGACGCGCAGGCAGGCGAGATCGTTTTCCGGAGCGTTCTTTTGCGGCTCGGCCGGGATTTCGCGTTCCTGTTCGCGGACGGCGGACGCCTCCACGGTGAAACACACGTCCGTGCCCCGGCCAAGCTCGGTGTCCAGGCAAATTTCCCCGTGCATCAGCTGCACCAGCCGCTTGACGATGGACAATCCGAGTCCCGTTCCTTCGTGTTTGCGGGTGTATCCCCCCTCTGCCTGGGTGAAGGGGGAGAACAGCCGGCCGACCGTATCGCCGTCGATGCCCGTGCCGGTGTCGGATACGATGCACAGCATCTTGAAGCGGTCCTGCCCGGGCGCGCCAAGCGGCTGCATGCTCACCGATATCGAGCCGTGATCGGTGAATTTGTAGGCGTTGCCGATCAGGTTGAACAGGATCTGGCGCAACCGGGCCTCGTCGCCGCAAATCACCGGCGGCAGGCCGGGGTCGAGGTGAAAGAGCAGGGGGACGTTTTTGCGGACGGTTTGCTCCTTGAACAGCGCGGCGACGGAGTGAAAGAGCCGCCGGGGCTCGAACGGTTCGGCGGCGACGGTCAGCTTTCCGGCCTCGATGCGCGAGAGGTCCAGGACGTCGTTGAGCAGATCGAGCAGGCGCCTGGCCGCGTCGAGAGCGATCTCGATGAATTCCCGTTGGCTAGCGCTCAACTTCGTGTCCAGGCACAGCCTGAGCATACCCATGACGCCGCTGAGCGGTGTGCGGATCTCATGGCTCATGCTGGCCAGAAAGGCGTTTTTGGAGCGCGCCCCGGATTCGGCGATGTCCTTGGCGGCTTGCAGTTCCTGACGCCTCGCCTCGCGGTCGGTCAGGTCGGTGAGCGTCGCCATGGTCAGGCCGCCGATGATCGCCGTTTGCACTTCGACGAACCGGGTCGCGCCGTTCTTGCAGACGATTTCGGCCTCCCCGGGCTTGATGGGCTCGCCGGTTTCGACGCCCGCGGCCACCGCCGCGCGCCAGCGCGCGACCATTTCCCGCCGGTAGTCCGGATCGGGATGGGCCAGGCGCGTCCAGGCGTCGAAATCGGGCAGATCGGCCAGGCTGTAGCCCGTGAAATCCACGAATCTCCGGTTGAGATGCACCCCACGGCCTCGCGCGTCGATGACGGCGATGGCCGCCGGCGCGGAATCGAGCAGGGCGCGGAAGCGTTCCTGGCTGGCCGTGAGCTCGGCGGTGCGTTCGGCCACCCGGTCTTCCAGGGTGTCGTTTAAGGCCGTAAGTTTCGTAAACGAGCCGCGCACGAACTCGGCCATGCGCCGGAAATTGTCCATCAGCGCATCGAGTTCGCGAATGCGGCTGCCTCCGGGAATATCCGGAACTCCGGCGCCGGTCATGAGCCCCCGGGGGATGGCCTCGGTGACCCGCGTGAGCATCGCAAGCGGGCGGACCAGCCTTTCGCTGACGATCTGGGCGAAGCCGGCGGCGAGCACGACCAAAAGCGACATCCCGGCCATGACCGTGATGCTCTGCCCGGTCAGCTTGTCGAGCAGGGGAACGAGCGAGGTCTCGACGGCGACGTTGAAACCGGTTTCCCGGCCGGCGCTTTCCTCCTTCAGGAAAAACGATTTGCGCCAGCGCTGCATGACGCTCACGCCGGCTTCCAGGCGAGGGAGAAAGTGCGATACGCCCTGGCCAGCGTCGCGGATTTCGCCGTTGTCCGGCAGGCGGTAGGCGTCCATCATGGCCAGGTCGCCGCGCGTCGTGACCACGACCGCGCCTTTCCGGTCGGTGAGCGTGGCCAGGGCGTGATACGGGGCGGTGATGACGGCCATGATTTCGGATAGACGCGAGGTGTCCACGATGCCGGTGCAAAATCCGTCATACTTGCCGCCCCGTACGACCGGGGCGAGCATCGGGAGCATGGGCGAAGGTTTTCCGATCCGCCCCGGGACCATATCCCCTATGAGGGGCTCTTTGATCGCGCGCAGGACGGGAACATGAGGCCGGTCCGAGAAATCAAGTCCCAGAGTGGAGTTGCCGTTGTCGTCCCGAAGGGGGCTGTAGGCGATGGTAACCGAGTCGTTGTCGAGCACCCCCATGCGTTTGAAGGCCAGCGAGGACGCCCGCAGGATTTCCACTTCGCGCTGCATGGCCGGGACGTCGTCAGCGGCGTGACTCGATACGAGCAGGGCCAGGGTCTTGACGCTTTGGTGGTGTTCGTCGATCCAGCGGCCCACGGAGTCGGCCAGGATCTTGGAGAGCGCGGCCGTCTGTCCGGCGCTGTCGGTGAGGCCCTCGCGCATTTCGGCGCGCAGGGTGGCGATCATGAGCGCCATGGCCGGGAACAGAACGATGGACGCCAGGGAAATGAAGACCACCTGGCGGAAGGCGGGCAGTTCGCCGCGCCGCCTGCCGCGAAAGGCGTCCAGGGCGGTGGAGACGGCGTAGGCCGCCAGGGTGTTGCACACGCCGTTGAGCCCTTGCTTGAAGGCGATCAGGGCCGTGGATTCGGGACTCATGCCCAGGATCAGATGGTAGAAAAGCCAGATCAGGACACTGCCGCCGGCGAGCCAGAAGGCGATGTCCGCGATCAGGACGTCGCGGCCGCCCCGGCGGGTCAAAAAGGCCACGCTCGCGGTTTCGGCGATCAGGATGAGCCAGGCGTAAGGATGATTCCACAGGAGATACGTGCATGAACCGGCGATGGCCGCCGCCGCGATCCCGGCCGCCGGGCCGAAGCGCAACAGCGCCAGGATGGCGAAGAACGAGCCGAACAGGAAATCGACGTTGAAAAACAATTCGATCTTGAACCAGTTGCCGGCGAATCCGGCGAGGCCCAGCAGGACGGCTGCGGTCAATTCCTTGCGTCCCATTTCCGGCTCCCGGTTTGGCTGCCGTCTTGGCGCGTTCAAAGGCCGGTGTGGATATTCTTACTATGTTATATATTTCACAAACGCGAATTCGTCAATCGTTTGCCGCGAAACAAACTTCCCCGGAGGCGATATATTTGGGGGACGCCTTGATGGGAAAATGCGCAAAATATTCATTTCAGCAGTCTTTCAGGCCGGTTAAACGGTGTCTCGCAGGTCTTTGTAAAAGTGGGCGACGGCCGGACGCCGCCCGGGCGGCGAGCGCGGACCGGGCGGCCTTTTGGGTTTTCCCGGGGAATTTTGAGGAAGATGCGCGAAAAATTGATCTGGATCAATTTTATTTTCCGGCCCGGGCGGCATTCTACCCAGGGCGGACCAGGCGGCGCGTTTGGCCTACGTTTTTGTCCGGGCGGCGGAGAAGCCCCGGATCGGCCGGGCGGGCGCGGGAAAAACCCGGCCGCGCGGGTTCCCGCCGGAATGGAATGATGCGTTTTTTGTAAAAAACGCTCCGCCCGGCTCCGGGCGATAAGGCCTTGAAATTTTTTCCGATTACGGTATTAAGATTGTCACGCCGGTTCCGCGATGCCGGGGAACCGACGAACCGGTCAAACAGGGAGGCAAGCCGATGCAACGCGCGAGGCCGGGATTGTTCCGGCTTGTTTTCGTGGTCTGCTTGGCCGGCGCGGCGGCCGGCGCCTTTGCCGCCTTCGGCCCCCCGGATCTTCTGGCCAAATCCGAGGCGCCTCTGTTTTGCGCCTCCTGCCACGTCATGGAAGCCGAGTATGAGGCCTGGTTCCATGAAGGGGCGCACCGGCGCAAGAACTGCGTCGAATGCCACCTGCCGGGCGACAACGTCGCCGCGCACTACCTCTGGAAATCCATCGACGGCCTCAAGGACGTGGTGGTCTTCAATTCCGGCCGGGTTCCGGACGTCATCGAAATTTCCGGACACGGCCGCGCCACCGTCCAGGCCAACTGCGTGCGCTGCCACGAAACGGCCGTGGACATGATCGACAAACAGCGCAGCTGCGTTGATTGCCACCGCCGCCTGATCCATAAGAAAAGCGGCCTGGTGGCGACCCAATGACATTTCGGACAACGAGACAGGGAGGACCGCGCATGAGGGGCAAGAACAAATTTTGGCTGGTCGCGATCGTGGTGTTTTCGGCCTATCTGGCCGCTCCCTACGGCTGCGCCCCGGAAAAGAAAGAATTGGTCAAGACCGTGGTCATCCCCGACAACGAAGTCGATCCCGACACTTGGGGCAAGGCCTATCCCGAGGAGTTCGAGTCCTGGAAAAAGACCGCCGAGCCCGAACCGGCCGGCAAGAGCAAATACAAACGCGGCTTCGACGCCGACCACATCACCCGCGACAAATTGGCCGAATACCCCTACATGGCCCTGTTGTTCAACGGCTGGGGTTTTGGCGTGGAGTACAACGAGCCCAAGGGCCACGCGAACATGGTGCGCGACCAGCTCGAGATCGACGCCTCGCGCCTGAAGGCCGGCGGCGTCTGCCTGACCTGCAAGACCCCCTACGCCCCCCGGTTCGAAAAAGAGATGGGCCTGGAATACTACAAATTGCCCTACAAAGACGTCCTGGCCATGATTCCGGAGAAGAACAAGGAACTCGGCGTGGCCTGCATCGACTGCCACGACAACAAGGACATGACGCTCAAGATCTCCCGGGGCTTCACCCTGACCAAGGCGCTGACCGCCATGGGCGTGGACCAAACCAAGCTCACCCGTCAGGAACTGCGCAGCGCCGTGTGCGCCCAGTGCCACGTGACCTACAACATCTCCAAGGACAAGGACATGAACTCCACGGGCGTCTACTTCCCGTGGCAAAAAAGCAAATGGGGCGCCATCGCCATCGAGGACATCATCAAGCAAATCCAAAGCGACGACTCGGTCAAGGAATGGAAGCAGACCGTCACCGGCTTTAAGATGGCCTTCATCCGGCATCCGGAATTCGAGATGTTCTCGAACAATTCCGTGCATTTCAAGGCGGGAGTCGCCTGCGCCGACTGCCACATGCCCTACACCAAGGCCGGACTGCACAAGATCAGCGACCACCGGGTCATGAGCCCGCTCAAAAGCGACCTGCGCGCCTGCACCCAGTGCCACGCCGAAAGCGCCGAATGGCTCAGGCAACAGGTCGTCGCCATCCAGGACCGCACCGCCTCGCTGCTCCTGCGCGCCGGAAACGCCACGGCCGCGGCGGCCAAACTCTTCGAGACCGCCCACAAGGCCAAAGACGCCGGCAAGCAGATCGACGAGGCCTTATATACGCGCGCCAAGGAGTTCTACGACCAGGCCTTCTACCGCTCCCTGTTCGTCGGCGCGGAAAACTCGATGGGCTTCCACAACCCGACCGAAGCCATGCGCGTGCTCGGCGATTCCATCGCCTTCGCCGAAGGGGCGCAAGGCTACCTGCGCCAGGCCCTGGCCAAGGCCGGCGTGGACGCGCCCCTGAAAGTCGACCTGGAGCTGGGCAAATACCTGGAAGGCCGGGGAACCAAAAAACTCATGGGCGATCCGGGACTCGAATTCAAAGACCCGACCGGCGTGCAGGACTACTTTTAGAGAAAGGGTCGGGGGAGGAACCCTTTGTTCACAAAGGGTTCCTCCCCCGATTCCTCTCTTGCTCATCCAAAGCGGGCCGGGTTACCTCGGCCCCGCTCCGTTTTCCCGCAAAAAATCCCTGATCGACGGCCAATACTCCGTTTTTTTGAGGATGGAGGCGTGGTCCCCGTCGAGCACGACCGTTTTTTCCTGGCCGCGCAGGGCCTCGGCCAGGCGCCTGGCGTGCTCCGGGGGCACGGTCGTGTCGCGCGCGGCGATCAGGACCAGGGCAGGCGCGTATATTTGTGCGGCGTCGGGCAAAACGTCGAAGGGGTTTTTGAGCAGCAGGCCCACCGGGATGAAGGGATGGCGCTGTTGCCCCACGGCGCGGATGCTGTCGAAGGGCGTGACGAGGATAACGGCGGCGGCCTCGCGGTTCGCGGCGACGTGCGCGGCCAGGGCCGTGCCCAGGCTGCGGCCCATGACGATCGTCTTTCGCGCGCCGCCGGCCGCCGTCAAACGGTCGTAAAGCAGCAGCGCGTCGGCCTTGAGCGCGGTTTCCGAGGGAACTCCCGTACTGCGGCCGTATCCCCGGTAGTCGAAGGCGGCGATGGAAAAGCCGGGCAACTCCCTCGGCGCGTCCAGGAGAAACTGGGAGCATAGGTCCGCGTTGCCGCCGAAATAGAGCACAAGCGGCGCGGGCGCGTCTTGGGCGGCGTCCGGCCGCGCGAGCAGCCAGCCCGAAAGAACCGAGCCGTCCGGGGTGGGCAGCGACAGTGCGCGCATGTCCGGGAAACGCTCGCGCACGGCGGCGTCCAGGGCGTTGTCCGCCGCCTTGGACGGAAACACTTGGCTTTGCTGGGTCAGATACAGGAAGGCCAGGACGCAAAGGTAGGCCCCGGCCGCGACGGCCGCCGTTCGGGCAAGCAAGGTGCGCATTCTCGTCCCCGGCTTCGGCCGGGGGCCATGCGGCCATGGCCCCCGCCGCTTGAGAAGGCTAATCCGCGTTGAGCACCACCGCGAAGACCTTGAACAGCATCCAGACCTCGTCGCCAACTTTCAGGCCGAGATTTTTCACCGATACGTCCGTAATCAGGGCGCAGACCTCGGTTGCGTCGGGCAGGGCCACGACCACCTCGGCGGCGATCATGCCTTCGTTGATGCGCGCGATCTTGCCGTGGAAACGGTTGCGGGCGCTGGTTTTGCCGGCCTGGGGCTCCTTGAGGATGATGACGTTGGGGGCCTTGATCGTGGCCGTCATGGGCAGGCCTTCCACGATGCCGAGATTGTGGAAACTTTCGGTGGTGATCACCGAGACCACCTTGTTGCCCGAGGGCGTGGTCAGCTCAACTTCCGACAGGATTTTGCCGTGCTTGATGGCCGTGACCGGACCGGAAAACGAATTGCGGGCGCTGGTTTTCATGCGATTCTCCTTGGTTGCGTGAAGGTGTGCTTCGCGGCGCCAGGGCAAGTCACGCTTTTTACGGAAAACGTGATTGATTTGGGGACCGCCAGCATATGCGTCGTACATGTCTCCGAAGGGGATGTACAGTCACGCTTTTGAGCGTTTTGGCGACATCGTTGACGCGAGAGCGCGAACGGCCCTATTTTCGGATGCGCCGGCGCGAGGCCCGCGCGCCTCTTTGGATCGTTCCGGGGAAGCAATCGGGAAATATGACAAAAATGAAGTCCATGGTCGCATTTTTGTGCTGTCTTGTTGTTCCCCAAATTAAATCGCCTGTTGTTTCAGTGGATTAGTTTTGGCATCGATATTGCGAAAGGCCGGTTGAGGTCGTCATGGAACAAACTCGCGTATTTCTTCCGCTCCGGGACGCGGCCGTGTTTTTCGCCGCCGGCCGCCCGTCCGGCCGCGGGAGCTGAGCGGTGGGGCCGGTCTTCGCCTCTGCCCTGGCCATCACCCTCAAGGTCGCGGTCACGGCCACGCTGTGCTCGTTCGTCCTGGGAGTCGGGCTGGCAGGCCTCGTCTCCAGGCGGCCCTTTCCCGGGCGCGGCCTGCTCGACGCCGTGTGCGCCATGCCGCTGGTCCTGCCGCCGACCGTGCTCGGCTATTACCTTTTGGTGGCCGTCGGCCGCAGGGGCGTTTTCGGCGCCTGGCTCCTGGCGACTTTCGGCGTCAGCCTGACCTTCACCTGGCAAGGCGCGGCCCTGGCCTCGGCCCTGGTCGGTTTTCCCCTGGTTTTCACCTCGGCCCGGGCGGCCTTCGCCGGGGTGGACGCGAACATGCAAAACGCCGCCCGCACGCTCGGCGCCGGGGAGCTGGCCGTGTTTTTCCGCATCAGCCTGCCGCTGGCTTGGCGCGGCGTGGCCGCCGGGACCCTGCTCGCCTTTGCCCGGGCCATGGGCGAATTCGGGGCCACCCTGATGATCGCGGGCAACCTGCCGGGCAAGACGCAAACATTGTCCCTGGCGATTTACGAGGCCGTCCAGGCCGGCCGCGACGGCGACGCCGCGGCGCTGGTCCTGCTGACCACGGCCGTGAGCCTGGCCGTCCTGCTCGGAGCGGGCAAGCTGGCCGCAAAAAAATATTGATGGAGCGCCCCCCCAAAATGTCTCCCGGAGGAACCATGAAAAGCCGCAGCCGTTACGCCCGCTTGATTCGATTCGCCCGATTCGCCCGATTTGCCCGATTAGCAGGACCGGCCGTTTTGGCCCTGGCCGTGTTCGCCGCCGCAATCGGTCCAGTCCGGGCCGCCTGGGCCGGGGAGATCGTGGTCTCGGCGGCGGCCAGCCTGACCGACGCCCTGGCCAAGGTCAAGACGGCCTTTGAAAAGGAAAATCCCGGGACAACCGTCGTCACCAATTTCGGCGCTTCCGGAACCTTGCTCAAACAGATGGAGCAGGGCGCGCCGGTGGACGTGTTCGCCAGCGCCGACGAAACGACCATGGACCTGGCCAAGCTCAAGAAATTGATCGATCCGGATTCCCGCGTCGATTTCGCGGCCAATTCCCTGGTCCTGATCGTTCCCGTTGAGTCCAAAATCCCCGTGTCCGGCCCCGAGGCTCTGGCCGGGCCGGGGGTGGCCCGCATCGCCGTCGGCAATCCCAATCTCGTTCCGGTCGGCCGCTACGCCGTGGAATCGTTCGCCGCCTCCGGCCTGCTTGAGAGCCTGCGGCCGAAGTTCATCGACGGCGAATCGGTGCGCCAGGTCCTCGATTATTGCGTGCGCGGCGAAGTGGACGCGGCCGTGGTGTTCGCCACCGACGCCCTGGCGGCCAAGGACAAGGTCCGGGTCGCGGCGGTCCTGACCGGGCCCGCGCCCATCACCTACCCGGTTGCGATCGCGGCCGGTTCGGGGAACAAGGAGGCGGCCGCGAGTTTCCTGCGCTATCTCACCTCGGCCCCCGGCCAGGAGATCCTCGCCGGGTACGGCTTTAAGAAGGCTGCGGGCAATTAGCATGTCCGGCTTGGCGGACAGCGCCGCGAAACGCGCCGGCGCAATGAAGAAGGCCGGAGGCCGGTAGGGTGTTCATCGAAGCGGCCATCGCCAAGGAGCTTGTCAGCGGGACCAGGCGCTTTGCGCTTGACGTCGCCTTTGCCTGCGAGTGCGGCGTCCTGGTCCTGTTCGGTCCCTCGGGTTCGGGCAAGACCGTGACGCTTTCGGCCCTGGCCGGGCTGACGCGACCGGACTGCGGCCGTATCGCCCTGGACGGCGAGGTTCTGTACGACTCCGCGCTCGGCGTCGACGTCCCGGCGGCCAGGCGGCGCATCGGCTTCGTGTTCCAGGACTACGCCCTTTTTCCGCACTTGAGCGTGGCAGGCAACGTCGGCTTCGGGCTGAGCGTGGGAGACGGCCGGCTGGGCGCGCGCGAGCGAAGAAACCGGGTGGGCGAGATGCTCGACGCCTTGGAGCTGACCGGCCTGGCCGATGTGCGTCCCGGCGAACTCTCCGGCGGCCAGCGCCAGCGGACGGCCCTGGCTCGGGCCCTGGCGGCGCGGCCCAGGCTTTTGCTCCTGGACGAACCGTTCAGCGCGCTCGACGTGCCGCTGCGGGCGCGCATGCGCGAGGAACTGCGCCGGGTGACGCGCCAATTTTCGATCCCCTCGGTGCTCATCACCCACGATCCCGGCGACGTCGCCGCCCTGGCCGGGCAGGTGGTGATCTACGACCGCGGCAAGGCCGCCGGCGCGACCGTCTACCAGCCAGACGGCGACGCGGCGCGGGCGGCGTTCGCCGCGAGCGCCGGGTGAGGACCGGGGCTAAAATTCCAGCTGCACGCCGAGTTCGAGCACGTCCTTGGCCGGGATGTTGTAGTAGACCACCGGGCTTACGGCGTTGCGCTGCATGAAGGTGAAGACCGCCCGGCGCAGGCGGTTCATGCCCGGCTTGGCGGCCGGCACGAGCGAAATGCGGCCGAGGTAATACTTGACCTTGCCGTCCTCAAGGGGAATTCCCGCCTCTTTCATCTGTTCCATGAGTTCCGGCACGTCCGGGGTTTCCATGAACCCGGCGTGGGCGTTCACCCGGTAGACGCCCTGGCCGAGTTTGCGGATGTCCAGGCGTTTTTCCCGGTCCACGTAAGGCGCGTCGCCGGTCAGGATGGACAAGATCACGAGTTGTTCGTGCAGGGCGCTGGTGTGGCTCAGCTGATAGGCCAGCATGGGCGGCACTTCGGTGCGGAAGGTCGAGAGGTAGACGCCGGCGCCCGGGATGCGCAGCGGCTTTTTGAAGAAGATGCGTTCGACGAAATGATCCAGGCGCAGCCGATCGCGGAAGATCAGGCGTCCGACCCGTTTCCAGCCGTCGCGCCAGGTGGCCATGAGGAACATGATGCCAAGCGCGGTCGTGACCGGAAACCAGCCTCCGGACAGCAGCTTGGTCAGGCAGGAGGCGAAATACGAGCCGTCGAGCACCCAGAAGGCGCTGACCAGGGGCAGGGCGTGCAGCCGTTTCCAGCCCCAGATGTCGGTGGCGATGAAATAGAACATCACCGAGGTGATGAACATGGTGGCCGTGACCGCGATGCCGTAGGCGTCGGCCAGGTTTTCCGACTGCTTGAACATCAGGGCCAGGACCAGGGAGGCGGCCAGCATCATATAATTGATTTCCGGAATGTAGACCTGGCCCTCGGCCATTTCCGAGGTGTGCACGATGCGCATGCGCGGCATGTAGCCGAGTTGCATGGCCTGGCGGGTCAAGGAAAAGACGCCGGAGATGATCGCCTGGGAGGCGATGATCGTGGCCGCCGTGCCGAGCGCGACCATGGGGTAGAGCAGAATCCTCGGAACCAGGCCGTAGAAGGGGTCGTCGATGGCGGCGGGGTCGGAGAGGATCAGGGCCGCCTGGCCGAAATAGTTGCACAGGAGCGCCGGCAGGGCGAGCGAGTACCAGGCGATGCGGATGGAGCGGGCCCCGAAATGGCCCATGTCGGCGTAGAGCGCCTCGCAGCCGGTGATGCACAGGACCACCGCCCCGAGCACCACGAAGCCGCGCAGGCCGTTTTCGAGGAAAAAATAGATCGCGTGCAGGGGGTTGACGGCCGCCAGCACTTCGGGCGTCTTGACGATCGCGGCGACGCCCAGGGCGGCGATGGCCGCGAACCAGACCAGGATCACCGGGCCGAAATACTTGCCGATCTTGGCCGTGCCGTGGCTTTGCACCATAAAAAGGCCGACGAGCACCGCGCAGGTCAGCGGCAAAACCAGGGGCTTGGCCTGGGAGGTGGCCACCTCCAGTCCCTCCAGGGCCGAGAGCACGGAAATGACCGGGGTGATCAGCCCGTCGCCGTACAGCAGCGCCGACCCGAACAGCGCCGAAAGGATCAGGTTGCGGCCGAGCTTGGCGCCGTGTTTTTTGTGCAACAGGGCCAGCATGGCGAAAATGCCGCCTTCGCCGTCGTCGTCGGCGCGCAGGATGAACAAGGCGTATTTCAGGCTGACCACCAGCAGAAGCGACCAGAAGATGAGCGAGGTCAGGCCGAGCACGTTGCCCGGCGTCGGCTCGACGCCGAGCGAGCCGGTGAAGCAGACCCGCAGGGTGTACAGGGGACTGGTGCCCAGGTCGCCGAAGACGACCCCCAGCGCGCTTAAGACCAGCACGCCGGTCTTGCCCTCGATTTTGTGGCTCATGAGCGGTTTTCCTTTGGGTTGCGGCCCTGTTGCGGCCCGTTTCGGCCCATTGCGGCGCCGCCGGGAGACATCTACCAGAGGCGGGGGCGGGAGAAAACAGGTTTTTGGGCCGATTCGGGCGCATGGCGGCGAATTTTCCGGCGAATATGCGGCGAATATGCGCCGCAATCGCCGCCCGGCGCGCTCTCGCGGCCCCGGGGAGATGTCGCCCCCCGTCCGCTCGACCGCTCGACCGCTCGACCGCTCGCAGGCGCAAATAGGGCCTTTCCCTCCTCTTGATGCAATGCTCTTTTGTTTGTTAGAGGCTCTTTGCGTCGGATGCAGCGAGAATTTTCCTCGATTGTCCCAAATATCGAGCCCCCGAGGCGTCCGGGAGAGGCATGCAGCACTTCGTTCCGGTAAAATTCGCCGACCGCTTTGTCGCCTTTTGGCTGGACAATCGCCCGCGCTATTGGGCGGCTGCGGTATTCGCCTCGCTCATCCTCGGCATGAGCGTTCTCGTCGAGGTCGAACGCTACGCGGAATCCGGCCAGCTCAGGGCGCTCGAAGCCGAGGCGTCCAGGCGCTCGATCGAGATCATGTCCCGGACGTCGAACGGCAAGATCATGGGATATTTGAGCTATTTCGGCTTGACCAGCAGCCTGGCCAAGGATGTGGCCGTCAGGCTTTTGCCGGCCGACACGCCGGCTATGCGCGACAGCCTTCGGTTTTTGGGCGAGGACAGCAAGGCCGAGGGCAGTTTCATCGTGGACAAGGACGGCGTGATTGCGACCTCCTGGGACAGCGCCGGAATTTCCAGCACGGGCATGGACGTCAGGTATCGCCCCTATTTCCGCAACGCCATGGCGGGCAAGGACAGCATCTACGCCGCCGTGAGCGTCAACACCGGGCGGCGGGCGCTGTATTTCGCCGCGCCGGTGCATGCCGACATCGAACGCGCCTCGCCGGTCGTCGGCGCGGCCGCGATCCGCATCGGACTGCAGAGCATCGACGAATTGCTTCTGGGCTTTCGAGGCTACGCCCTGCTTTTGACCCCGAACAAAGTCGTCTTCGCCAGCACCAATCTCGATTGGAATTTCGCTCTCGCCGGGCGGCGCGACCCGGCCCGCATCCAGGCGATCCGCGACAGCAAGCAGTTCGGCCGCCTGTTCGATACGGCCGATCCGAAGCCCCTTCCTTTTTCCCTCGACGACAGCGTCGTCTGGGCCGACGGCCGCCGCTACGCCCTGGCCAAGGCGCCGGTGGCCTGGAACGACCCCCAGGGGGATTGGACGCTCGTTTTGCTCGACGACCAGAGCAACGCCATCGGCGTCGAAAGCGAACTCTGGGTCTGGGGCTTGTCCAGCCTGGCCTCGCTGCTGCTTTTTTTCCTGGCGCTCGTCCTGCTGCGCAACCATCAGATCAAGTTCCAGGCGAGAGAGGCGGAGATCCTCGCCGCCAAGAACCTGCGCGACGCCATGGAAGTCATCGCCGGCAGCATCCGCTACGCCAGCCGCATCCAGCGCGCGGTTCTTCCCGATGAGGAATTCTTCGCCGGCAAGCCGCCCGAGCGCTTCGCGCTCTGGAAACCCAGGGACGTGGTCGGCGGCGACATCTATTGGTACAAACAGTGGGGCGAGGGCCAGTTGATCATCCTGGCCGATTGCACCGGCCACGGCGTGCCCGGCGCCTTCATGACGCTCATCGCCGGCGGCGCGCTGGAAGTCGCCCTGCGCCGCGTCGAGCCCGGCGACCCGGCGGGACTGATCGCCCACATGCACAAACGGGTGCAGAACCTGCTTTCCCAGCACGTCGCGGGCGGCGACTCCGACGACGGCCTGGAACTCGGGGTGTGCTACATCGCGCCCAACCCCACGTCCGTCGTCTACGCCGGCGCGCATTTTCCCCTGTTCATCCGGGACCCGGGCGACCCTTCCGGCGTCACGGTCGTCAAGGGCGACCGCAGCGGCATCGGCTACCGGGGCATTCCCCCGGAGCAGGCCTTCACCAACGTGGAGATCGCCATCGCCGCGAACAGGCGCTTTTACCTGGCCACGGACGGTCTTTTCGACCAGATCGGCGAGCGCACCGGGCGCAGTTTCGGCAAGAAGCGTTTCATGGCCGCCATCGAGGAACTCGACGGCGAGCCGTTTACGCGCCACGGCGAACTGGTCTTCGAGCGTTTGGAAGAGCACCGGGGCGCCCAGGCGCGCCGCGACGACCTGGCCGTGATCGGATTCACTTTCGGAGGCAACCATGCTGGCTGAAGAAATGTACGCTCTCAGGCAGGTTTTAAGTCGCAACGGAATCGGGTATTGCTACTCCGGATGCATGACCGAGGAGATCCTGCTCGGCATCGGCAACGCCATCCGGCGGCACATGCAGGCCCGGGAGGCGGACGCCAAGACCTCGCGCAGCGTGTTCGCGGTCTTCGTGGAGCAGGTGCAAAACGTCATCCGCTATTCGGCGGAGAAGCTCGACGGCGGCGGCCCGCCGGAAATGCCCTTCGGCATCCTGGCCGTGGGCGACCTGGACGGCGATATCTTCGTCTCCTGCGGCAACCTGGTCGCGGCCGCCGACGTGCCGCGCCTGCGAGCCAACCTGGAGACCATCCGGGGACTGGACAAGCAAGGCCTCAAATCGCTGCACAAGGACGTCCTGCGCGGCGACGTTCCGGAAGGCAGCAAGGGCGCGGGCGTGGGTTTCATCGACATCGCCCGGCGCGCCACCCGGGGCATCGAGTTCGATTTCACGCCGGTCGACGAGGCCAGCAGTTTTTTCACCCTCAAGGCCTTGTTCTGAAAGAGAGGATCACCCATGGACACACTCAAAATCGGGGCCAGCGCCCGCACGCCGGAAGTGGATTTCGACTTCGACGCCAACGTCTACCGCCTCAAGGGCGAATGCTATCCGGAAGACATCGCCGAGTTCTTCGCCCCTTTGATGGACCGGCTGCGGGAGCATTTCGCCCGCCTGCGCGGCGCGCGCGTCGATTTCACCTTCGAACTGATCTACTTCAACAGCTCCAGCGCCAAAGCCATTCTCGGCCTGTTCGACCTGCTCGAACAGACGGCCAAGGCCGGCAACGACGTCGCCATCGTCTGGGCCTGCGAGGAAGGCGACGACATCCAGGAAATGGGCGAGGAGTTCGCCGAGGATCTCACGGCGGCCAAATTCCGGCTGCAGCTCGGCGAATAGGCTATGGGCTACGACATTTTCAAGGACGAAGTCGAGACCGTGGCCCGCGCCGCGGCGCTTCTGGAAAAAGGCGCCTTCGCCGACCCGGCCGCCGAAGAGCATTTCACGGCCCTGCTCGCCGATTACCAGAAGCTCCTGAAGAACATGCAGCGGCTGATGCGCCTGGCCGACCGCAACGAGGCCAAGCTCACGACCGCCTCCAAGGCCCTGGACGAAAAAAACAGGATGCTCGAAAACCTGTCCGGGAAGCTCTCGCGCTACCTTTCGCCGCAGATCTACAACTCGATCTTCTCCGGCGACAAGGACGTCACCCTGTCCACCGAACGCAAGAAACTCACGGTCTTCTTCAGCGACATCGTGGGCTTCACCCAGACCACCGACGACATGCAGCCCGAAGACCTGACCTGGCTGCTCAACACCTATTTTACGGAAATGGGCCAGATCGCCTCCGAGCACGGCGCGACCGTGGACAAGTTCATCGGCGACGCCATGCTCATGTTCTTCGGCGATCCCCAGACGCTCGGGGTCGAAGAGGACGCCCGGGCCTGCCTGCGCATGGCCCTGGCCATGCAGAACCGCATGGCCGAACTCGAAACCCAGTGGCTCGCCAAGGGCGTCGAAAACCCCCTGCGCATGCGCATCGGCGTCAACACCGGCTACTGCAACGTGGGTAATTTCGGCAGCGCGCAGCGCATGGACTACACCATTATCGGCGGCGAAGTGAACCTGGCCGCCAGACTCGAAGCCAGCGCCGACCCGGGCGGCATCCTCATGTCGTACGAAACCTACGCCCTGGTCCAGGACCTGGTCGCGGCCGAGGAACGCGAACCGCTGCGCGTCAAGGGCATCCGCCGCGAAGTGCGCTCGTTCGCCGTCACCGGCGTAGGCGACGCCTGCCGTCTGCGCTACCTCACGGCCAAATGCGACGGCCTGGACGCCAAATGCGACCTGACCGCCCTCGCCGGCCCGGCGCGCGAAGAAGCCATCGCCGCCATCGAAGGCGTTATCGAAAATTTGCGGGCGATGGGGTAGCGTGAGAGGGAAGATGGCCGAGAGGGAAGATGGGAGAATCGGGGGAGGAACCTTTTTTGAAAAAAAGGTTCCTCCCCCGAACCCCCGCCTCCAAAAAATTTTCATGGTTTAGAACCGGCTTGGGGATGGACGCGAGGGGGATGGACGCGTAGCCCGGCGTGAAGCGGGGGCCGGGGGCGCGGCCCCCTGGGGAAAAAACAGTGTTTCCGGCTTTGGTCCTCCGGGCCAGGACAGCTCGAAACTTGAAAGTTTTTTTGGGGAAAAGGGGTTTTTCCCCCGGTTTTCCCCGGTCCGGCAACAAATCAAAGGAGCGACCATGCAAGTCAAAACCAACGCGGAATCGGTCGAGTTGAACGAGGCTTTGGCCGTGGCGGTGCTGGAACAGGTGCCGACCCCGGTCATGGCCGTGGACACCGATCTGAAGATCGTGTTCCTCAACGCCGCCGGCCGGGGCTTTCTGCGTCTGCCTTGGAAGGAGATTCAGGGCAAGCACTGCTACGACCTGATGAAATCCATCCATTGCAACACCCCGGAATGCCGCATGCGCCAGGCCATGGACACCGGCGAATCGCATTCGGCGCGCAACGAGGTGTCGCCCCACGGCCGGGCCGTGCCCATCGAGTATTCGGCCACTCCGCTCAAGAACAACGAAGGCGTGGTCGTCGGCGGCGTGGAATACGTCATCGACATCACCGAGCGGGTCCGTTCCGAGCGCAAGCTCCTGGAGCAAAGCCGCACCATCGAGGAAATTTCCACCCCGGCCATCCGTTTGTGGGACGGCATCGTGGTTTTGCCCGTGGTCGGCGTGGTCGACTCCATGCGCGCCAAGCAGATGATGGACGCCATGCTGTCGAAGATCACCGAGACCTCGGCCAAGATCATCATCCTCGACATCCAGGGCGTGGCCGCCATGGACACCGCCGTGGCCAACCACCTGATCAAGATCACCAAGGCCACCAGGCTCATGGGCTGCCGCTGCATCATCTCCGGCATCTCGGCGGGCGTGGCCCAGACGCTCGTCCAACTCGGCATCGACCTGGGCGACGTGACCACCAATTCCACCCTCAAAGACGCCCTGTCCGACGGGCTGGCCCATCTGAAACTCGAAGTCCGGCGCGTTTGAGCCGGGCGAAGACCGCGATCAGCAATACAAAGGAGACGGTCATGTTCAAGGAAGAGCGCAGCGAATCCACGTTTCATTGGGGCATGCTCGGCGACCTGGAGGCCGGCCGGCCCAATCTCGGCCGCTCCACCGACCTCGCGGTCTACCGGCTGATGCAGTTCACCCTGCGAGACGTCCTGATCGCCGAGCACGGAGTGGACGAGGCCAACAGGCTCTTCGTCAAGGCCGGCGAAGTGGCCGGCCGGCATTTTTGCCGCAACCTGATCAAGGCCAGGGGCGATCTGGCGGCCTTCGTGGCCGAGCTGCAAAAGACGCTCAAGGATCTGGGCGTGGGCATCCTGCGCATCGAGAGCGCCGATGCGGCCACGCTCGAATTCACCGTGTCCGTGGGCGAGGATCTGGACTGCTCCGGGCTGCCCCAGACCGACGAGGTCATCTGCGCCTACGACGAGGGCTTTTTGGCCGGGGTTCTCGAAGAGTACTCCGGCAAGCCGTTCACGGCCCGCGAGACCGACTGCTGGTGCACCGGGGACAGGACCTGCCGTTTCCTGGCCAAGCCGCGCTAGGCCCAGCGAAAAAACGCCATGCCGACCGTCGCCCCGGAACTCGTCGACCAGCTGACCGCGGCCGTCCACGGACTGCTCACCGGCCGCGCCGTCTCGCCCGTGGTTCTGCCCGAGGAGTATCCCGACGACGAATTTCGCCAGCTGACCGGTTTCATCAACAAATTCGCGGCCGAGTACGAGGCTTTCGCCACGGCCATGCGGGCCGTGGCGAACGGGGAGCTCGGCGCCGCGGCGCCCAAGGGGCGCATGGCGGTCGCGGGTTCGCTCAAGGCGCTGCTGGCCAACCTCAAGAACCTGACCTGGGCGGCCACCCGGATCGCGGCCGGGGATTTTTCCCAGCGCGTCGATTTCATGGGCGAATTCTCCGCGGCCTTCAACAAGATGGCCACGGATCTGAAGGAGGCCTTCGAGCGCATCGAGAGCCAGAAGATCGCCATGGAGCGCGAGATCGCCGAACGCGAGCTGACCGAGCAGGACCTGCGGCGCGGCGAAGAGCGCCTGCAGGCCGTGCTCGACGCCGGCGTCCATTCCGCCTCCGGCATGCACTGCGTGGGCGATTGCCTGATCGCGCCGCTGCCGGACGGGCTGACCGACGCCGTGCTCGACCTGGTGCGCGAGCGGGTCGTGCGCCTGGTGCATTCCGCCAGCGCGCGCGCGGTGATCGTCGACGTCTCGGCGGTGCGCCTGCTCGACTCGGCCGCTTGCGCCCGTCTGGTCGAGATGGAGCGCGTCATCGCCCTGCTCGGGGCGAAAACGGTGTTCGTGGGCTTTCAGCCCGGGGTGGTGTCGTCGCTGATGGACCTGGACGTCGATTTTTCGGGCATCGAGGGGGCCGTCAACCTCGAGGACGCCTTCGACCGGCTGGGTTTTTCCCCGCCCGCGCTCAGGGAGGATTCCACCCAGCCCGGCCTTGCGCGGGGCGGGGGCGACGAACAAGACGGCGGCGAAGGTGGCTGAGCGCATCCTCGATTCCACGCGCGTCGAGATTGGCGACGTCAGCGACAAGACCGTGGCCGTCGGGGCGGCCAGGCAGCTTTGCAAGCAGGCCGGTTTCGACGAGACCCGCCAATTCATGCTGGCCACGGCGGTCTCGGAACTGGCCACGAACATCGCGCGCTACGCCGGCAAGGGAGAGATCAGCCTGCGCATCGTGGAGAGCGCCGGCCGCACGGCCTTGGAGGTCGAGGCCAAGGACAATGGACCGGGCATCGCCGATCTCGAACTGGCCATGAGCGACAATTACAGCACGATCGACAGCCTGGGCCTGGGGCTGCCGAGCGTGAAGCGGATCATGGACGAATTTCATATCGACTCCGCGCCCGGGCGCGGCGCCCGCATCCTGTGCCGCAAGTGGAGATGAGCATGCCTAACGCCGATTGCCGGCTGGTGACGCGGGCCTTAAGCGGGCTGCCCGACGAATGCGGCGACGCCGGAGTGATCGTCGACAGCGGCGGGCAGTGCTTTCTGGCGCTGATCGACGTCCTCGGACACGGGCCGCAGGCCCACGAGGTGGCCCTGGCCGCCGTGGAATTTCTCAAGCAAAATAGCATGATGGAACTTACGGACTTGATGAGCGCCTTGCACGGGCGCCTCAAGGGAACGCGGGGGGCGGTGGTCACTCTGGGTCGTTTCGACCGCGAAACCGGCGCGCTCGGCCTGGTCGGCGTAGGCAACATCACGGCCAGGCTGTTCGGCGGCGAGGCGGTCCGGCTGCTCGGCCGCGACGGCATCGTCGGCTACTCGATGCCCACGCCCAGGCGCCTGGACCTGACCATGTTCCCGGGCGACGTGCTCATGCTCTATTCCGACGGCGTGCGCGAGCATTTCGAACTCTTCGACCGTCCCGGGCTTCTGCTCGGCAACGCCGCCGCGATTGCCGGCGAGGTGCTCGCCCATTTCGGCAAGGGCGACGACGACGCCTCCTGCCTGATCCTGCGGTGCACCCCGTGACCGCGCTCGGGACGCTGAGCGTCGCCCACGCGGACGCCTTCAACGAATCGCGGCGCAAGATCATGAACCTGGCCGACGCCCTGGGTTTTGACCATATCGCCTCCGCCAGGCTCGGCACGGTCTTTTCCGAATTGACCCGCCTGGGACTCAAGACGGGCGGGGTCGAGGTCGAGGCCGCCCTGGAGACGCGCGACAACCGGCCGGGGCTCGCTTTGCGCTTCGCCTACAAGGAAAAGACGGCGGCGCCGCCCGGGGCGGCGCGGTTTTTCAACGCCTTCAACGCCGTCGAAGCCTACGGCGCGCCCACGATCCTTTCGGCCTTCAAGCATCTGCCGCAATACGACCTGCGGCCGTCGCCGGCCTTCATCGAGGCCCAGCGCGCAATGCTCGCCAGACCGTCGCGCGAGGAGCTTTTGCACGACCTGCGCGGCAAAAACGAGATGCTCCAGGGCTTGTCCGCCAAACTGGCCAAATATCTTTCGCCCCAGGTCTATTCCTCGATCTTCTCCGGGGACAAGGACGTGACTCTGTCCACCGAGCGCAAGAAGCTGACCGTGTTTTTCAGCGACATCGTGAGCTTCACCCAGACCACCGACGACATGCAGCCCGAAGACCTGACCTGGCTGCTCAACACCTATCTGACCGAAATGAGCGGCATCGCGCTGGCCTACGGCGCGACCGTGGACAAGTTCATCGGCGACGCCATGCTCATGTTCTTCGGCGATCCGCAGACGCTCGGCGTCGAGCAGGACGCCCGGGCCTGTCTCGGCATGGCCCTGGCCATGCAGCGCCGCATGGCCGAGCTTGAAACCCAGTGGCTGGCCAAGGGCATTCAAAACCCCCTGCGCATGCGCATCGGCATCAACACCGGCTATTGCAACGTCGGCAATTTCGGCAGCACCGAGCGCATGGACTACACCATCATCGGCGGCGAGGTGAACCTGGCCGCCAGGCTCGAAGCCAGCGCCGACCCGGGCGGCATCCTCATGTCGTACGAAACGTACGCCCTGGTCCAGGACATGGTCGCGGCCGAGGAGCGCGAACCGCTCCAGGTCAAGGGCATCAGGCGTTCGGTGCGTCCGTTCGCGGTGACTTCCATCCTGGGCGGCGACCAGGACCGGGGCCGATACCTGAAAGCGGAGCGCGACGGACTGAATCTGGTCGTGGACACCGCCAAAATGACCGGCGAGGCGCGGCTTGGCGCGATCGCGGAGCTGACGAGGCTGGTCGAGGAACTCAGGCTCCTGCCCTGAGCCGCCGAAAGCCAGGCGTTTCAGCCGGCCCGGAGCATGAGCACGGGCACGAAGATGTCGTGCTGCACGCGGCTGGCGGTGTAGCCCAGCACGAGGTCGGACAATCCTTTGTGGCCGTGGGTGCTCATGGCCACCAGGTCGCAGCCGTTTTTTTCGACCCAGTTCACGATTTCTCCGGCCGGATCGCCGTAGGCCAGGACCGTCTCGGCGGGAATGTCCGCGGCGGCGAATTCCTCCCTGACCTTCTCCAGGTAGGCGGCGTCCTGGTCGACCTCTTCGCTGACGGCGTCGGCCCCGAAGCGGCGCGCCGCCCAGCCGTCGGCCACGTGCAAAAGCACGATTTTGCTGCGAAGCAGCTTAGCCAGCGGCTTGATGTGCTCGATGATGGCCCGGTCCGTGGGCGTGGCGTCGAGCGTGACGAGGATTGTATCGTACATGGGTGTCTCCCGCGTGGTTTGAAAGCCGCCTCAGCCGCCGGCGATCACCTGCCAGGCGGCCGCAAGCGAATCCGGCAGGCCGTAGACGTCGAGCGCCGTGATCAGAAGAGCGCTCGCCCAGCCCGCGATCGTCAGAAACCAGCCGTTTCGCAAGGCGCCCATCCGCTTGCGCGAGCCGGTGAAGAGCAGAAGCGGGAACATGGCGAACGGCAGCTGCATGCCGAGGACGACCTGGCTTAAGACGATGATGTCGGTGACGCTGCCGTCCCCGTGCAGGGCGATGATGGCGATGGCGGGCGCGATGGCCAGCAGCCGGGTGGCGACGCGCCGGACCTCCGGGCGGATGCGCCACTGCATGAAGCCTTCCATGACCACCTGTCCGGCCAGGGTGCCGGTGATGGTGCTGCTCTGGCCGCTGGCCAAAAGGGCCACGCCGAAGAGCGTGCTGGCCAGCGCCGTGCCGAGCAAGGGGGCGAGCGTCAGATAGGCGACCCTGATCCAGTCGCTGTCTTGGCTTAAAGCCACCATGTCTCCGCCGGGCAGGGTCACCGCGTCCTTGCCGTAGAACACCATGGCCGCCAGGACCAAGATGGCGGCGTTGACGAAGAAGGCCAGCACCAGGGCGACGCTGGAGTCGATGGTGTTGAACTTGACCGCCGCCTTGATCGAGGCCGCGTCCTTCTGGAATTTGCGGCTCTGGACCAGGGCCGAATGCAGGTACAGGTTGTGCGGCATGACCGTGGCCCCGATGATGCCGATGGCCATGTAGAGCATGCCGTTTTCGGCCAGGGACGGGGCGATGAAGGCCCGGCCCATCTCCAGAAAGCTCGGCTGGGTCTGGGGCAAAATGAAGATTTCGACGCCGTAGCACACGGCGATGGTCGCCACCAGCATGGTCACGATGGCCTCGATCAGGCGCATGCCGACGCTCTGGAGGGCGAGCAGGAAGAGCACGTCGAGCGCGGTGATGCACAAGGCCAGAAGCAGCGGGATGTGGAACAGGAGATTGATGGCCACGGCGCTGCCGAGCGCTTCGGCCAGATCCGTGGCGATGATGGCGGTTTCGCAAAAAAGCCAGTTGGGCAGCCGGGTCCAGCGCGGGAACCATTCCCGGCTGCATTGGGCCAGATCGCGGCCGGACACGACGCCCAGGCGCGCCGCCAGGACCTGAAGGAAGATGGCCATCAGGCTGGCCAGGCCGACCACCCAGAGCAGGCCGTACTTGAACTGCGCGCCGCCCTGCAGGTCGGTGCCCCAATTGCCGGGGTCCATGTAGCCGACGCTCACCAAAAGCGCCGGGCCGGTAAAGGCCCGCCACTGCTTCCAGAATCCGGCGGCCGCATCGGGCACGCCGACGGATTCGTGGACTTCCGACAGGGACATGGCGTTGGCCCGCGCTTCTTCGCCCGCGACGGCGCCGGTTTGCGGTTCTGGCGCGTCCCCGTCCGGGACGCGGCCGTTATCTGGTCGCGGACTGCTCATCGATTTCCTCCGGACGCCCGGCGGGCGCGACTCACCGGTACCATTTTCCGGCGGCCGGGCCAAGGGGGGAGGGGAAATTTTCGGGCCCAATTGGCCCAATTGGCGCGGGACGCGGCGGCGTTTTCGCTCCGTCCCGGACGGGCTTGACCTGGACGCCTCCCGGCGTCTATGAAGTCGGCGGCCTTGGACGCCGCGACACGCGAAGCCCGGACGCATTCGCTGCCTGCGTCGCGCCGGACGATCGCAAACGCAACGCTACCCCTTTTGGACTGGATCGCGACCGCCATGAAGAAACACCGCAAGCCGCTCATCGCCTCGGCCGTCGTCCTGGCTTCGGTCGTCCTGGCCCTGACCGCGGCCGACATTATTTTTCGGATTTACGAAAGAATCGACTGCATCACGGACGTGGACAAAAACGCGCCGGTCTTTGACCTGCCAAGCTACGACTTCAACGACCATGGGCCTGCCCTGGCTCGCGACGAGGAGCCTGGCGAGTTCCGCATTTTAAGCATCGGCGATTCCTTCACGGCCGCCGTCACCAAGCCCCAGTACACCTTCAGCGCCGTGCTGGAGAGGGATTTGAACCGCTTGGGAACGGGCAAGCGCGTCCGGGTGGTCAACCTTGGCGTCCTGGGCGTCTCGTTTCCCGAATACATGGCGAACTACGTGTTCTGGAGCAAACTTCTGCGCTTTGACGCGGTCGTCTTCAATATCTGCCTTGAAAACGACTTCAGCGACGTCGAGAAAACGCCCTACGACCCGAAACTGGTCCAGTTGGATACGTTCAGATCCGGCGTCGGCGTCACTCTGCCGCACAGGTACCCCTTGCGCTTTCTGGATTACATTTACGGGAAAATAAAGGCCTCAAGCCACGCGAAGCCCGCCAACGAATATTACCGGCAGACCTTCCAAGTGCCCTGGGATCAATACGTCTCGCTCATGGCCGGTTTCGGCCTGATATTTAACCCCGAAAAGCTGCCTAAGTTCGTCAACGGCCTCACCTGGGCCGGACACTTCATGGAGTTCATCAAGCAATTGGAGGACTCCGGGATCAAGGTCGCGGTCATGGCCAGCCCGCCGCATACCTACTACAACGAACAGCTTCTGCGGGAAATGACCGCGCGCATGGGCGTTGAACCGGAGGCCCTCGACCCGGCCCTGCCGTTTCATATCGTCAAGACGCTCGCCGGCCGCCACGGCGTGGCCGGAGAAATCATCGACCCGGATCCCTGTCTGGCCTTGCATGCGGGCAAGGGCGAGGATTTGTACTATGGGACCGACACCCACTGGAACGTTCAGGGCAATCAGGTCATCGGCGACTTTTTGGCCGACGCCCTGGCGGCCCGCTGGTTCGGCGGCGCGCCCAAGCCGCCTGCTTCCGATTGCCCGGCCGGGGCCAAGTCCCTGGAGGCGGGAGCGCCGGCCAAGGCGGCGCTGCAAGGCATGATCGAAAAGCTCGGCTTGTAGCGGCCGCCGTCCCGGCCAGGCGGCCCGGACAAGGCGCTGTCCCCGGGGCGGGCTTGCGGTTCTCTCTTACTCTTCCACGAAATAGCGCGCCGGATCGGTCAGGCCCGCCTGCACGAAGCCTTTTTTGCGCAGCAGGCAGGAGTCGCAGCGGCCGCAGGCCAGGCCGCCGGGCGCGGGGTCGTAGCAGGAAAAGGTCTGGCCGTAGTCCACGCCGAGGGCGGTTCCGGCGCGGACGATCTCGGCCTTGGTCATGCGGATGAGCGGGGTGTGGATGACGGTGCGGATGGCGCCTTCCACGCCCTGTTTGGTGGCCAGGTTGGCCATGGCTTCGAAGGCGGCGATAAATTCCGGCCGGCAATCCGGATAGCCGGAGTAGTCCAGGGCGTTGACGCCGATGAAGATGTCGCCCGTGGCCAGCGTCTCGGCGTAGGCCAGGGCGAAGGCCAAAAACACGGTGTTGCGCGCCGGCACGTAGGTGACCGGAATGGCGCCCGCCATCTGCTCCTCGCCCCGGTCCTTGGGCACGGCGGTGGCGCCGGTCAGGGCCGAGCCGCCGATATCGCCAAGCGGCAGCGGCAGGATCAGGTGCGAGGCCGCGCCGAGGGCGCGGGCCACGTTCGCGGCCGCTTCCAATTCGATCTTGTGGCGCTGATGGTAGTCAAAGGACAGGGCGTGGACGGCAAAGCCACGGGCTGCGGCCATGGCCAGGCAGGTGGTGGAGTCGAGTCCGCCCGAAAGCAGGCAGACGCAGGATTTGTCCGGCGCGGCCACGGCTACACCCCCTTGGCCTTGGGATGCCAGATATATTTGTGCAGTTGCAGGGAAAGGCGCACCGGCAGGCGGTCTTTGAGAATCCAGGCGGCCAGGGTTTTGGGATGCAAAACGCCGAAGACCGGCTGGAAATGCACGGTCCGGCCGGGTTGGGGGTGGGCGGCGAGCAGATCTCCCGCGAAATCGTAGTCCGCGCGGCCGCCGAGGACGAATTTCAGTTCGTCGCGGGGCCGCAGCCGGCCGAAGTTGTCCAGGTCGTTGGCCTCGGCGCAGCCGCTGCCCGGGCATTTGAAATCCACGATGGCGATGCAGCCGGGGCTGAGCGGGCCGATGTCCTGGGAGCCGTTGGTCTCCACCAGCACGGTCAGCCCGAGACCGACGAGATCCTCGATCAGGCGCGGGGTTTCGGCCTGGAGCAGCGGTTCGCCGCCGGTAACTTCCACAAGCGGGCAGCCAAAATCGGTCAGCGCCGCAAGCACTTGCGCCGGCGCCATCTCCTTGCCGCCGGTGTAGGAATACTTGGCGTCGCAGTAAGAACAGCGCAGGTTGCAGCCCGAGAGCCGGACAAAGGCGCAGGGATAGCCGGCGTAAGAGGATTCTCCCTGGATGCTATGGAAGATTTCGCTGACGAGCAGGGCCATCTAGTCCTCGCTGTACCCGGCGGCGAAATCCTTGGTCTCGCGCACCGTAACGCGCGCCAGCCGGACGGGCGCGGGCGCCGCGGCGGTCGTGGCCGCCAGCGCGGTCTTGATCCGGCCGAAAATGTGCCTGGCCAAAAGCTCGGCCGTGGGCGGGGCGTTTTGGAACGCGGGCAGGGCGTTCAAATCCTTGTGGTCGAGTTCGCCTAGAACCGAATCCAAAATCGCCTTGATGTCCAGAAAATCCATGACCATGCCGGACCGGTCGGGTTCGCCGGTATCGGGCGCGCTCAGCCGGGCCGTGACCGCGAAATTGTGGCCGTGCACGCGCGCGCAGGCCCCGGCGTGGCCGGGCAGCCGGTGCGCGGCGCAAAAGCCGCCGGTCACGGTGATCTCAAAAACTCCGGCCATGATGCTCCCTTGGGGAGAAGACCGGGAGAAACTTTTTTGTAAAAAAGTTTCCCCCGGTCCCCCTTCAAAAAACGTTTATCATTGTTATATTAGGCTACGCGCCTCTTGCGCGGGCGCGAACAAAGAGGCACATTCGCGCGACCGGGAGTGAAATAGCGGCCGGGGACCGGCCCTGTCAACGCCGCGCCGAAAATATCGGGAACAACGAGGGGAGAGCAAGCCCATGGCGACCACGCCCAAAAACCAGGCTGCGGCCGCTCCCAAAGACGACGCGACCGGCCTGACCCTGCTTGGCAAGTCCGGAACGGCCTACCCGCAGCGCGCCGACTCCTCCATCCTGGAGACCTTTCCCAACGCGCACCCCGGGCGCGCCTACACGGTCACCTTCGAGACCGCCGAATTCACCAGCCTGTGCCCGATCACCGGCCAGCCGGACTTCGGGGTTATCCGGGTGCGCTACGCGCCGGGAAAAACCTGCCTCGAATCCAAGTCGCTCAAAATTTATCTCTTCAGCTACCGCAGCGAACCGGCCTTCATGGAAACCCTGACCAACCGCATCCTCGACGACCTCTGGGCCGCCTGCGAACCGGTGGAAATGACCGTGACCGGAGAATTCGCCGCGCGCGGCGGCGTGCGCATCACCGTGGAAGCCTCGCGGCGCGCGGACCGTGGCGGACCGGCGGGGAGCCGGTGAAAAGAACGCCTCCGGCGGCCAAAGGGGCGAGGCCCCTTTGGAAACCTTTGGCAGGGCGCCAAAAGCAGTAGAAGGGCGATTCACGAATCGCGCTTGAATCTTTGCTAAAGCGGGGTCCAGGGGCCGCAGGCCCCTCGGAAAGAAAAAAGTGGTTTTGGTTTTTTCTTTCAAACGCCGCACAAAGGGTTATCGCGCGAACCGACGCAAACGGAGCAACCCATGAACACCTCCCTTCACGCCGTGTGCCCGAGCTGTCTGGCCGTCAACCGCATCGACGCGGGCAAGCTTTCCTCCGGGCCGGTGTGCGGCAAATGCAAGGCCGGGCTGATCCCGGGCAAACCCGTCAACCTGACCGGCGCGGGCTTTGCGCGGTTTATCGAACGCTCGGACCTGCCGGTGCTGGTCGATTTTTGGGCGCCGTGGTGCGGTCCGTGCAAGATGATGGCTCCCGCGTTCGAGCAGGCGGCGGCCATGCTCGCGCCCGGGGTGATCGCGGCCAAGGTCGACACCCAGGCCGAACAGGCGCTCGGGGCGCGCTACGGCGTCTCCTCGATCCCGACGCTGATGCTCTTTTCCGGCGGCCGCGAAGTCAGGCGCCAGGCCGGAGCGGTGGACGCGCAGCGGATCGTGGCCTTCGCCCGCGCCGGGGCGTGAGGCCTGGCGGCGCGGGGATGATCCGGATTTTTTCGGCGCCGGCGCGGTCAAAAATCGGGAGTTCGTGACGCCGGGTATGGAGAAAATAGTCTCGCAATATCTAAAGACCGGCGGCCGCGGTCCTTTCCGGGAGTGGTTGCTCGCCTTGCGCGACGTCAAGGCCCGGGCGAAAATCCGGGCCAGGCTGGCCCGGGCGCGCGCCGGGAATATCGGGGACAGCAAGGCGCTCGGCGGTGGAATTTACGAGATGCGCGTTGACTTCGGCCCGGGGTATAGGGTTTATTTCGGCCAAGGCGGCGCCGAAAGCATCGTTTTGCTGTGCGGCGGGGATAAGTCGGAACAAGAAAGAGATGTGGAAACGGCCCGGGAATATTGGGCGGATTACCTGGAGCGAAAAAATGAGCCTGACTCGAGATTACCGCGCGGACTTGATTAAAGACCTTCGCAGCCCCGTCGAGGCGGCGCAATATATCAACGCTGTTTTGGAGGACGGCGATCCCGAGGCCCTGGCCCTGGCGCTGCGGGATGTGGCCCTGGCCGGTTCGCTGCAGTTGCCGCGGGAAGAAAGCGAGGCCCTTTGCCGTCTCAAGACGAGCTTGGAAAAGGCCGGATTGCGCGTCACGATAACCGTTTCCTGACCCGGCCTTCGCCCGCGCCGGGACGTGAGGCGTTCCGTCACGGCGGGCGCCGTCCGGGATTTCGCCGGCCGTTTCCTCCTGTTTCGCTCTGCATCGCCGGTTGACACGGCTCAAAGTTTCTGTTTAGAATTCCGCACTTTTCAGCTGGCGTTTTGAGGAACTTTCGTTTTCGGCGTCCGGAGCAGCGCGCCCTGAACCCAAGTATTCGAGGTGAAGCCGCCAGAAGCGGTTTCACTTTTTTTTCCCGAAGCGGGAAAGGCGTCGCGCGCCGGACGGTCCCTGGGAATCGGCCGGCCGCGGCCGCGCGGCGAAGAAACCGGAGTTGTTCATTAACGGCGTTTCGGGGGACGATCCCCGCAAATTCCCAACATCGAGGTGATTCACTTGGCCTTCACCCCTATCGGCAAAAAATACCACGACTTCCAGGTCGTGCGGGACAAGGACGCCTGCATCAATTGCCAGGTCTGCGTGCGCCAGTGCTCCTATGGGGTCCACACCTTCGACGAGAACCGCAAGTGCGTGGTCCACGACAATTCCAAGTGCATCGGCTGCCATCGCTGCGAAGCCCTGTGTCCGACCGACGCCCTGCTCATCCAGGAGAAGGCCTCGGACTTCAAGGCCAACGCCTGCTGGCGGCCGGAGTTCATCAAATACATCTACAAACAGGCCGAGACCGGCGGCGTCCTGCTCACCGGCATGGGCAGTCCGGTGAACATCCCGGTCTACTGGGACCGCCTGCTGCTCGACGCCTCCCAGGTCACCAACCCGTCCATCGACCCCTTGCGCGAGCCCATGGAGCTGACCACCTTCATCGGAGCCAAGCCGGACGCGCTCGCCTTCGAGCAGACCCCGGACGGTCCGAAGCTCGCCACCAAAATCGGTCCGCAACTGCGGCTCAAATCCCCGATCATGTTCTCGGCCATGAGTTTCGGCTCGATCAACTTCAACCTGCATATCGCCATGGCCCGCGCGGCCACGGAGCTCGGCATCTTCTACAACACCGGCGAGGGCGGCCTGCATCCCTCGCTCTACAAGTACGGGGCCAACACCATCGTCCAGGTGGCCTCGGGCCGTTTCGGCGTGCACCGCGACTACTTAAACGCCGGCGGCGGCATCGAGATCAAGGTCGGCCAGGGCGCCAAGCCCGGCATCGGCGGCCACCTGCCCGGCGAAAAGATCAACGCCAAGGTGAGCGAGACGCGCATGGTGCCGCTGGGCTCCGACGCCATCAGCCCGGCGCCGCATCACGACATCTATTCCATCGAAGACCTGCTCCAGCTCATCTTCGCCCTCAAGGAAGCCTCGCAATACCGCGTGCCCGTGGGCGTGAAGATCGCCGCCGTGCACAACGTGGCCGCCATCGCCTCGGGGATCGTGCGGGCCGGGGCGGACTACGTGGCCATCGACGGCATGCGCGGCGGCACGGGCGCGGCCCCGGGCATGATCCGCGACAACGTGGGCATTCCCATCGAACTCGCCCTGGCCGCGGTCGACCAGCGCCTGCGCGACGAAGGCATCCGGGGCCAGGCCTCGGTCATCGCCGCCGGCGGCATCCGCTGCAGCGCCGACGTGGTCAAGGCCATCGCGCTCGGCGCGGACGCGGTCTACATCGGCACGGCCGCGCTGCTCGCCGTGGGCTGCACCTTGTGCGCCCGCTGCTACACCGGCAAATGTCCCTGGGGCATCGCCACCAACGATCCCTCGCTCGCCAAGCGCCAGAATCCGGACAAGGCGGCCAAGCAGATGGCCAACCTGATCCGCGCCTGGTCGCACGAGATCGAGGAGATGCTCGGCGGCATGGGGCTTAATTCCATCGAGAGCCTGCGCGGCAACCGCGACAAGCTGCGGGCCGTGGGATTGTCTCAGACCGAACTCGACATCCTGGGCGTCAGGCACGCCGGGGCCTAAGGCAAAGCAGGAAAACGCGGCGGGCGGCGGCAAGGCCGCCTTGGCGCGATTTGACGCAAGTCCGGAAACGGACGCGGGAGCAGTATGAAAAAGGTTTATCCGAACAAGGAAGTCTGCATCGGTTGCCACCTGTGCGAGGTGGCCTGTCTGACCGCCCACTCCAAAAGCCGCGACGTGGTCATCGCTTACAAGCAGGAAAAGGACGCCCTCGGCTTGTCCCCCTGCAAGACCGTGGTCCACGCCGGTCCGGCCTGCGTGGCCTTGTCCTGCCGTCACTGCGAGGAGCCGGCCTGCGTGGCCGCCTGCATTTCCGGGGCGCTGACCAAGAACCGCGAGACCGGCCGCACCGAGTACGACGAGGGAAAATGCGTGGGCTGCTGGTCGTGCCTGATGGCCTGTCCCTTCGGCTCGATCCGGCGCCATCCCATCAAGGAAAAGATCGTCAAGTGCGACCTGTGCGCCGGGCGCGACATCCCGGCCTGCGTCGAGGCCTGCCCCAACTGGGCGCTGGTCTACGAGGAAAGGGGCGAGAAATAGCGCCCCGGGCGGACGGCAAGGCGGCGCGAACCGGACGGCGATAGGCGCCAAACGGCGACAACAGACACCAAGGCAACGGGGAAGTCCCAATGAAATACCTGATTATCGGCAACGGCGTGGCCTCGCTCGGCGCCATCGAGGGCATCCGGCTCACGGACCAGGACGGCGCCATCACGGTCGTAAGCGACGAGCCGGTCCCGACCTACGGCCGCCCGCTGATTTCCTATCTTTTGGCCGGCAAGATCGGCAAGGACCGCCTGGCCCTGCGAGACGAAGCCTTTTACGCCGCCAACAAGGTGGAGCTCAAGCTGAACGCCAAGGTCGCCGCGATCGACGTCAAGGCCAGGACCGCGACCACCGGGGCGGGCGAGATCCTGCCTTACGACCGACTGCTCATCGCCACCGGCGGCGTGCCGTTTCGGCCTCCGATGGCGGGCCTGGAAGGCGAGGGCGTTTACTCCTTCACCACCTTCGCCCATGCCGAGGCGCTGGCCGAGGCGGCGGCCGAGGTCAAAAAGGCCGTGGTCGTCGGCGGCGGGCTGATCGGCCTGAAAGCCGCGGAAAGCCTGTTCGACCGGGGCGTGGCCGTATCCATCGTGGAACTGGCCCCGCGCGTCTTGTCGGCGGCCTTCGACGACAAGGCCGGGGCGATCGTCTCCGAGCGGCTGGGCAAGATCGGGCTCAAGGTCTTCTGCAACGTCTCGGCCAAGGAAATCCGCCGCGAGAACGGCAAAATCAAGGGCGTGCTCCTGTCCGACGGGACGTTTCTGGAAGCCGACATCGTGGTCGTGGCCATCGGCGTGGTTCCGGCGTGCGCGCTCGCCAAGGACGCGGGCGTCACGGTCGACCGGGGCATCCTGGTGGACGAGCATCTGGCCGCGAGCGAGGCGGGCGTCTACGCCGCCGGCGACGTGGCCCAGGCCCCGGACATGCTGACCGAAGGCGCCCGGGTCGTGCCCATCTGGCCCAACGCCTACAACCAGGGCTATTACGCAGGCAAGAACATGGCCGGGGACGCAGCCTCCTACCGGGGCGGCCTGGCCATGAACGCGATCAGCTTCTACGGCCTGGCCACCACTTCCGTGGGACTGGTCAACCCCCCGGCGGACGACCCGCGCTTTGAGGTGTGCGACATCGTCAACGCCGAGGCCGGAACCTACCGCAAGCTGGTCTTTCAGGACGACCGGCTGGTCGGCTGCGTGCTGCTCGGCGACATCGACGGCGCCGGGCTGTACACCGGGTTCATCCGCTTCAAGTTTCCGCTCGATGCGGAGGCCAAGCAAAAGCTCATCGACGGCGCGCCGTCCATTTTGATGTGGCCCGAGAACTTTTTCGACGCCAACTGGAATCCGGTCGGAGCCAAGGAAACCGTGTAACGATCCGGCCTCCCGTTTTCGGGCAAGACCAGCACAAACCGGCCAAGCGGAGACGACAATACAATGAAAGCGCCTTTGCGGTATTACGATTACGAGAAGGACATTTCCGGCTGCGGCATCTTCGGGGTCATCGACAAGAAGCGCGGCCTGATCAAGGGCGACATGCCGATCGCGGCCATGACCTGCATGCACGACCGGGGCAACGGCCTGGGCGGCGGTTTCGCGGCCTACGGCATCTATCCCGAACTGGCCGATCTGTACGCCTTCCACGTCATGAGCAGCTCCCAGTCGGCGCTGGACCGGGCCGAGGAGATGATCAAGGCCCACTTCGAGGTCCACGAATCCCAGCCCATGCCCACGCGCAAGACGCTGGCCATCAAAAATCCGCCGCTGATGTGGCGCTATTTCCTTTCGGTCAAGGAGACCCGGCCGCGCTGGAAGAGCCTGGGCGAAGAGGACTACGTCGTGGCCACGCTCATGGACATCAACAAGACTTCCGGCGGGGCCTACGTCTTTTCCAGCGGCAAGAACATGGGCGCCTTCAAGGGCGTGGGCTTTCCCGAGGACATCGCCGAGTTTTTCCGGCTCGACGAATACTGCGCCTACATCTGGACCGGGCACAACCGTTTTCCGACCAACACCCCGGGCTGGTGGGGCGGGGCGCACCCGTTCACCCTGCTCAACTGGTCGATCGTGCACAACGGCGAGATCTCCTCGTACGGCATCAACCGCCGCTATCTGTGCATGCACGACTACGAATGCACGCTGATGACCGACACCGAGGTGGTCGCCTACCTGCTCGACCTGCTCATCCGCAAGCACGGCCTGTCCCGGCGCATGGCCTCCTGGGTGTTCGCCCCGCCGTTCTGGGACGAGATCGAGCGCATGAGCGAAGAGGACAAAAAGACTTTCACCGCCCTGCGCATGGTCTATGGACCGGCAATGCTCAACGGCCCCTTCGCCATCCTGGTCGGCGACGGCAAAAGCCTGATGGGACTCAACGACCGCATCAAACTGCGGCCTCTCTTGGTCGCCGAGAGCGGCGACCGGGTGTTCATGTCGAGCGAAGAGAGCGCCGTGCGCGACGTTTGCCCCGAGCTCGACAAGGTGTGGATGCCCAAGGCCGGCGAGCCGGTGATCGTGGAACTGGAGGCCTAGGATCATGGAAAAATTGACTTTGGACGCGGGCGGCGTCTACTATCGTCAGCTCAACGAGCGCATCCGCGAAGCGGTGGCCGGAGGGCATACGGATTTCGAGCTGATCAACGTGCGCGGCCAGCGCTACATCGCCGACGCCCTCGACGGCGACCTGCGCTTTCACATCCGCGGCGTTCCCGGCCAGGATCTGGGCGCGTTCATGCGCGGCCCCAAGATTCTCGTGACCGGCAACGCCCAGGACGGCGTGGGCAACACCATGGACGACGGCGAGATCGTCGTCGACGGCCTGGCCGGCGACGTGCTCGGCTACGCCATGCGAGGCGGCCGCATCATGGTGCGCGGCGACGTCGGCTACCGCGTGGGCATCCACATGAAGGCCTACAAGGAAAAAGTCCCGGTGGTGGTCATCGGCGGCAAGGCCGGGGACTTTCTCGGCGAATATATGGCCGGCGGGGCGATCGTTTTGCTGGGCATGTTTTCCGGCAACGCGAGCGCCCCGATCGCCGGCCGCAGCCTCGGCACCGGCATGCACGGCGGCGTCATCTACGTGCGCGGCGGCGTGCCGGCCGAGCAGCTCGGGCCGCACCTGAAGACCGAAGCCGCCGGCGACGAAGACCGGGCGCTTTTGTCCAAGCACGTGACGGCCTTTGCCGAAGCCTTCGGCCTTGACGCCAAGGCGATCCTGGACGCGCCCTTTGTCCGGGTCAAACCGTTTTCCCACCGGCCCTACGGCAACCTGTACGTGGCCGCGTAAGCGGGATACAAACCGCGTCAACCCTTTACCGATTCGGAGGACGACATGTTCTTTGACAGCATTGCCCATGCGATGGGCGCCGCCCCGGGGGCCGACGGCAAGCCGGGCAACCCCCTGATGAGCTTTTTGCCGCTGATCCTGATGTTCGTGATCTTCTACTTTTTGCTCATCCGGCCGCAGCAGAAAAAGGCCAAGGAGCAAAAGGCCATGCTCGGCGCGCTCAAAAAGGGCGACTACATCCTGACCGGCGGCGGGCTGTACGGCCGCATCCTCGACACCGACGGCGACGTGCTGACCGTGGAGCTGTCCAAGGGCATCGAGATCAAGGTCAACCGCAATTACGTCAACGGCCTGTCCGAGCCCGTGACCAAGGAAGCCAAGTCCAAGGACAAGGAAGAAAAGAAATAGTCCTCTTTTCTTTCGTACACCTGTAAAAGTTTTTTGGAAGCGGGGGCCCGGGGGAGAAACCTTTTTTTTAAAAAAGGTTTCTCCCCCGGTCTCCTCTTCATTCCACCCCCCTGGAGTCCCCATGTCCGGCAGATTGACTTGGCGTTACGTGCTTGTGTCCTTGGTTGCCCTGATCGGGATTCTCTACGTCCTGCCCTCGATGCCGTTCGTGCAGGGCGGCTATCTGGCGAAATTTCTCCCCGGCGACCAGATCAGCCTGGGGCTCGATCTGCGCGGCGGCATCCACCTGACCCTGGCCGTGGACATCGACAAGGCCGTGGCCAACTCGCTTTCCCAGATGGCCCAGGACATCAAGAGCTTCGCCCAGGACGAGAAGATCGGCGTCTACAAGCCCGAGTCCGCCGACGGCAAGCATCTGGAATTCACGCTCGTCAATCCGGACAAGAAAGACGCCCTGGAGGCCTTTCTCAAGGACAAGTATTCGATCCTGCGCATCGACCGCACCGAGCCCGCCGAAGACGGCAAGCTCAAATACGTCATGTCCATGACCCCGGAATACAAAAAATACATGACCGACCTGACGATCGACCAGGCGGTCAAGACCATCCGCAACCGCATCGACCAGTTCGGCGTGGCCGAGCCCGACATCCGCAAACAGGCGGACGGCCGCATCCAGGTTCAATTGCCGGGCCTGCAAGACCCGGAACGGGCCATCCAGATCATCGGCCAGACCGCGCACCTGGAATTCAAACTGGTGGACGACGAGTCCAACCCGGAAAAAGTCAAGACCCCGCCGCCCGGCCGGGAAATCGGCGTCTACCGCTACCGCAATCCGGACGGCAGCTATCTGGAAAAGCCGATCGTGCTCAAAAAAGAAGCGGTCATGACCGGCGAGTACATCTCCGACGCCAGGGCCAGTTTCGACAACACCAACCAGCCCTACGTCGTGCTCAATTTCAACGCGCGCGGGGCCAAGCTGTTTGAGCGCCTAACCGGCGAGAACATCAAAAAACGCCTGGCCATCGTGCTCGACGGCAAGGTCTATTCCGCGCCGGTCATCCAGGACAAGATCGCCGGCGGCCGGGCCTCGATCACCGGCCACTTCACGGTCAACGAGGCGCGCGACCTGGCCATCGTCCTGCGCGCGGGTTCCTTGCCCGCGCCGGTGACCGTGCTCGAACAGCGCAGCGTCGGCCCCTCCCTGGGACAGGAGTCCATCGACAAGGGCGTGTTCTCGGCGCTCGTCGGCGGCCTGGCCGTGATCGTGTTCATGGCCGTGTACTACGGCTTCGCCGGCGTCGTCGCCGACGTGGCCCTGCTGCTCAACATCGTGCTCATCCTGGCCGGCCTGGCCCTGTTTGGGGCGACCCTGACCCTGCCCGGCATCGCGGGCATCATCCTCACCATCGGCATGGCCGTGGACGCCAACGTCATCATCTTCGAGCGCATCCGCGAAGAAACCAAACGCGGGCTCACCCCCCACGCGGCCATGGACGAAGGCTATTCCCGGGCCACCCTGACCATTCTCGACGCCAACCTGACCACCATCATCGCCGCCATCGTGCTCTACCAGTTCGGCACCGGCCCGATCAGGGGCTTCGCCGTGACGCTGATCCTTGGCATCGTGGCCTCCATGTTCACCGCCATCTTCGCCTCCAAAGTCCTCATGGACACCTGGCTCGCCTGCCGCAAGCCGGGCGCCGCGCTCAATATCTGAAGAGTTTTGCAGTGGAGAATCCGGGGGAGGAACCTTTTTTGAAAAAAAGGTTCCTCCCCCGGACCCCCGCCTCCCAAAAACTTTATTCATTCACTCCTGATTCAATCGCCATGCGGACGAAGTGGCGGGCTGATCCCAAAGATGACCATACATGCTCGCCGCAGGTTGGCGATGAGGCTGCCCGTTGAAGCGGGCGTTGTGAAATTCCCGGGCGACGGGTATTGTCTGGCTGGCTTGGGGCATTCAAAACGCCGAGGAGGGGCCATGAACAACTACACGCTGGAATATTGGCTCGATGACGCATGGTATGTCGGGCGATTGCGGGAAGTGCCCGGCGTGTTCAGCCAAGGGGAAACCCTGGCTGAACTGGAAGAGAATATCCGTGAAGTCTACCTGTTGATGATAGAGGATCAGGATCCAGCGCCGCTTCCTGCGTTGACTAAGGAAATCCGGCTTTCATCGTGAAACGCCGGGCTTTCCTCCAGGTGCTTGAAGCGATGGGTTGTGTTCTCAAGCGCCATGGCGGCAATCATGATATTTACTTGAACCCAGCCAATGGGCGAACGGTGCCTATTCCCCGCCATGCCGAAATAAAAGATTCGCTTTGTCAATTGATTCGGCGGCAACTTGGTCTAAAATAAGTGATTAATGTTAGCGTGTTGAATGACAAGATGACAACAAGCCATCTTAAAGTTGGGAAGAATATGAAAATTATGTGAGTAAGTTATCTGAAACTGTCTCCGAAAAGCGAAAAATGGGAAATGGGCATTTCTCCAATATTTTATATAGAGGACAAGCGTGTTCTTTATGGGGGATAGATTCAACATTAGATCGAAAAGAAAAATATATAACCATGAAAAATTGTTATGAGAAAATATGGTTTGCTAAGAAATTAATAGATTCATTCCAGGATACAAATTTAATAATTCCAACGCGTAAAGAGTTTCATGAATTGGTAACAAATAATAAATGGGGAGCTTTCCCTGAATTGCCTGGCTACGAATTTATGGCATATTTACGTCATCATGGGTTTCCATCTCCACTATTAGATTGGACGAGATCTCCATTTATCGCGTCATTTTTTGCTTTTAACGGAGATATCTGTTCAGAAAAAGTATCAATATTTAGTTATATGGAATATCTTGGTGGTGGCAAAACTTGGAGTGATAGTGATCCCCATATACACGCGCTTGGTCCATATATCAAGACACATAAAAGACATCATCTTCAGCAAAGTGAATATACTGTATGTTTACAGACGAAGGATAGGCATGTTGTGTATGGATCTCATGACGAATTTTTTAAACAAAATATCCAAGGCAAAGATGTAGTTGAGATGGTGACAATACCAGTCACTGAAAAACAAAAAGTTTTGAAAAAATTGGATAAAATGAATATAAATTCTTTTTCACTGTTTGGTACGGAAGATGCGCTAATTGAGACAATTACAACGAGAATGTTTGAGTTGGAAAATTTCTAAAAAAATTATTCAACGGCTCAATTTTGCCATGTAAAAGGAATATCTTTAAGATCATCGGGAGCCCGCCATGCCGCTTGTCGTGAAACGAATCGTCGCCAGCGTGTTTTTCTGCCTGGCCCTGCTCTTGGCCCTGGCCTCCCCGTCCCCGGCCCAGGTCGCGGCCGCGCCCGGGGCAGCCGTCCTGGGCCAGGCGCCCGGTCCGGCCGGTCCCGCCGCGCCCGCCCCGGCGGCGGTCAAGCGGCCGGTCATCGGGATCACCGCCGGGCTTATGCCGCCAGACGTCTCCAGCGGCCACGCCGGACCCGAGCGCGAGTACCAGAACGCGGACTACGTCGCCGCCGTCATCGCCGCCGGAGGAACCCCGCTGATTCTGCCGCTGTCTTCCGATGCGGCCGTGATCCGCCAGCACATGGAATTGATCGACGGGCTGCTCGTGGCCGGGGGGCCGGACATCAATCCGCTGCTCTACCACGAGGAGCCCATGCCCGCGACCGAAGACATTTCGGCCGAGCGCGACACTTACGATCTGGAGGCGATCCGGATCGCCGCAGAGCTGAACAAGCCCGTATTCGGCGTCTGCCGGGGGCTCCAGGCCATGAACGTGGCCTTCGGCGGCACGCTCTACCAGGACGTCTCCCTGCACGGGCCGGTGGTCAAGCATTCCCAGAAGGCCAAGCGCGACGTGGCCACGATCACCGTGCAAGTCGCCCCCAACACCCTGACCGCGACCCTGCTCAAGGAGAAAACCGTCACCGTGAACAGCTTCCACCACCAGTCCGTGAAAACCCCGGCCCAGGGTTTCGTGGTCAGCGCGCAAAGCGCGGACGGGATCGTCGAGGCCATGGAAAACCCCAAATACCGCTTCATGCTGGGCGTGCAGTGGCATCCCGAGGGGATGGCCCAGACGCGGCCGGACATGCTCGGGCTGTTCAAGGCCTTTGTGGACGCCGCCAGGAAATATTAACGGGAGCGGAAAATTTTTGCATTTTCCCGCTCCCGTTTATTGATACGGCCCCGCTCGTCGCGGGGCCAAGCGGCGTCCGCCGCTGGGAGCATAAAGTTAAAAACTTTATGCTCCCAGGAATAGGAGCGGGCGCGGCTACGGCTTTTGCAAACCGGCTTCGCCCTGTGTCCCGTCGCTTTCGCCTGTCTCGCCCTGCGTCATCACCCGGTTGCGTCCGGCTTTTTTGGCTTGGTACAGGGCCTTGTCCGCCCGGTGGATGAGGCTGTGGACCTCGTCGCCAAGGCGGTAGGCGGCCACGCCGAAACTGGCGCTGACCTGGCCGGCCGGGGGAAAATCGCTGTCGGCGATTTCTCCGCGCAAGCGTTCGGCCAGGGCGGCCGCGACCGGCAGATCGGACTCCGGGCAGACGACGATGAATTCCTCGCCCCCCCAACGCCCGGCCATGTCGGTTTCCCGGATCAGGGCGGTGAGGATGCCGGCGAAGCGCATGAGCACGGCGTCTCCGGCGGGATGGCCGAAATTGTCGTTGACCTGCTTGAAATTGTCCACATCGATCAGAATCACCGAATACGGGGTGCGATAGCGTTTGGCCCGCAGCAGTTCCGCCTGGAGGGCCTGTTCGACCTTGCGCCGGTTGTTGATTCCGGTCAGGCGGTCGGTGGTGGACAGGATTTCCAGGGCGTGGTTTTTCCCGTCGAGCTCCTTGTTTTTCGCCGCCAGTTCGAGGGTGCGCCGGCGGACGTTGCCTTCCAGATTTTCGACCAGATCCTTGAGCCGTTCGGCCATGGCGTTGAAGCTTTCGGCCAGGATGGCCAGTTCGTCGCTGCCGCCGGTTTTCACGCGGGCGTCGAGGTTGCCGGTGCGAAGCTCGAAGGCCGCTCTGGTCATGGAGGTGATCTTGCGCGTCACGCTCGCGTTGACCACCCAGGCGATGCACAGGGCGCAGATCAGGCCGAACGCGGAGGTGGCGACGATGCCCCCCAGGGCCAGGCGTCCGGCGGCGTCGATGCGGCCCCGGGCGTTTTCGACCTCGGTCGCGGCCAGCATTTTCAGGCCCAGAGAGATCGGGTCCAAGGCCGCGAATTGCAGGTTGAAATCGTTGACCTTGCTGCGGATGGCCGTATCGGCGTCCAAAATTTTTTCTCCGGCGCCGGCGTATTGATCGAGCAGATCCCGCAACATTGTCTTTTGCCCGGGCGAAAGTTTCGCGGATCTGGCCACCTCCGCGTTGATTTCGTGAACCGAGTTGAACACCGATTGCATGTACGGCCGCTGCCGGCCGATGCGGTACTGCTTGGACAACAGATCCATCTTCCGGCAGCTCAGGGCGATGTTTTCGACGGCTTCGGCCGCCGGGCCTCGGCCGTCCGTCCGCACGCCGGCCAGGGCGTCCATCAGCTCGTTCATCAGGGCGTCCTGCCGGGCGTGCAGCCCGGTTTGCGGTCCGGCGATGGCCGTGACCAGGTCTGCGAGTTCCAGGAATATGGCCGCAAAGCGCCTGGCCGAGGACAGGTACAGATTGACGTTCACGTTGGTCTTGCGCAAGGCGTCGCTGACGTTGGACCAGTTGATCAATTCCTTGAGCTCCTCGCTTTGGGCGATCACGGAGTCCATGGAGGCCTGCAAGGGCCGGCAATACGTTTCCCGGGCCGCTTCGAAACCGATTTCCGGATAATAGAAGATGAAATCGCGGTACAGGCGGCGGGCCTTTTCCAGGCCGTCGTCCATTTCGAAAACCCGTTGGCGGATCTCCATGCTGGTCAATATTTCGGCCTGGGCGCGGTTGACCACGCGCAACGTGGAATAGTGGACGAAGGCGGCGATGAAGATCAAGGCCACGAGCAGGGCGAACGCCAGGCCGAGTTTGGCGGTGATGCCGAGCCGCGCCCAGAGGCGCCTTGGAGAGTGGCGCCGCTTCATTGGTCCGCGGCGAAGGTGAAGACCGGGTTGGCCTTGAGCCCTTCGATGCCGCACGCGGGGTCGCGCAGTGTCAGGACGTTGAAACTCGGCCTGGCGCAGTCGCCGAAGCGGTCGCAGGTCAAGCGGCCGGTGACGCCCCGGTGTCCGGCGGTCGCGTACAGGGCGTCGCGCAACGCCTGGCGGGGCAGATGCAGGCCGCCGCTTGGGTCCGTCACCGCCGTTTTTTCGATGGCGTCGCACAGGATTGCGGCCGCGTCGAAGGCGTTTGCGTAATATTCGGTCGGAGGAGCCTCCCGGTAGCGGGTTTGATACTCGTCTCTCAGCCGCGCCAGCTCGGGAGAATCCGGCGGCGGCGTCGGGCCGACGAAATACATGCCCACGGCCGCTTGGCCCACGGCGGCGATGAAGGTGGCGTCGATGAGCGAGCCGTCGCTCATCAGGACGAGGTTTTGCAGATCCGGGGACTTTCTCGCCGCCAGCAGCAGGTTGTTGCCTTCGGGCTGAAAGAGCGGAAAAAAGACCAGATCGGCTCCGGAATTCGTCACCGCCGTGAGAACCGGGGCCATGTCGACGTCGCCTTTGTCGATGGTGGCCGACAAGACGACTTTGCCGCCCAGGCGCTCGAATTCCTTCTTGAAGCCGCCGGTGAGGCCCGTGGTGTAAATGTCGCCGTCGTCGACGGTGGCGGCCAGGCGCAGGCCGAGTTTTTCATGAGCGAACCGGGCCGCGGTCGGGCCGGAGAACTCTTCGTTGGGGGCGGTGCGCAGGTAGCCGTCCTGCCAGCTGGGGGCTTTGAGGCCGCAAAGAGCGGTGAGATAGGGGGCGCTGTTGTTGCCGGAAATCATGGACAGCCCGGCCTGGCTTACGACCTTTGCGGCGGTGGCGGCGTCGCAGGAACAGGTCGTGCCGAAGACGGCCGCGATCTTGGGGTCGGCGGTGATGCGCAAGGCGGCGTTGGCCCCTCCCTCGGGCGTGCAGCCGCTGTCTTCGATCTGCAGCGCCACGGTGCGCCCCGACAGCTTGCCGCCGCGCCGGGCCAAGGCCAGCTCCAGCCCCCGGACCTGCTCTTGTCCCAAGGTCGCCACTTTGCCGGTGAGCGATTCGATGACGCCGAGCTTGAGCGGTTCTTCGGGCGCCAGATCCAGGCAACCGAGCGGGTCGGCGCAGACGAACGGGGAGACGGCGGCCTTGCGGGCAAACGGGATAAACAGGGCGGCCGCCAAGGCCGACACACCGGCTACGAGAAGCAGACAGCCGCCTTTCTTCATGAAACCTCCGCCGGCGCGCTTGCGGCGCGCGGCGACAAAACACCCGCGCGGCCGGGTGCGGTTTGGCCGTGCGGGCTGGGGGGGGACGGGCCGGAAATGCGCCCCGGCGCGAAATACGTACAGACGAATAAAAAATGCATACCACGATTCGCGTCCGGACGCAATCGGCGGCCGAACGGACCGCCGGTCCGTCTGCGCCGGGAGCTTGCGCTCACGCCCGCAACGCCGTCTTCGGGACGTTTGGCCTTGGAAATGAAAACGCCCGCGCATGCGGGCGTTTTCTGGAGAGGGGAGGGGAGGGAAAATCGTTATTTGGCCGGGGCGCTCATGCCTTTTTCGCCCATACCTTTGCCGCCCATCATGCCGCCCATCATGCCGCCGCCCATGCCGCCGCCCATCATGCCGCAGCCGCCCATGCCCATCATGCCCATGTGCATCGGGGGAAGGCCTTGCTTGGCGGCTTCGGCCGCGATTTTGGCGTGCAGGTCGAAAATTTCACGGGCCAGCGCGCCGGCGGCCTTGGGGTCGGGACTGGGCTGGCGCATCAGGGCCTGGTATTCCGCGTTCTTGCCGAAGAGATCCTGGCGCAGCTGGACGGTGGCGTCCATGAACTTCTGGATTTGTTCGCTGCTCATTTTGGCCGCTTCGCCGCCGGTCTGGCAGCAGGGCGGCAGGGCGTTGTTCGCGGCCGGGGGGGTCTTGGCCTTGGTCTGGGCCTGGGCGGCGATCGCCGTCATGCCGAGAATAGTCGCGATGATCAAAAAGCGTTTCATGAATTCCTCCGCGTGGATGGTTGACGTCAAATGACTTGGCCTGCCTAACAACGGGAGCGGAAAATTTCTTCCTGTTCGCGCTGCCGTTTCTTTGTGCGGCCCCGCTTTTGGCGAGGCCAAGCGGCGGTCGCCGCTGGGAGCAAAAAGGTTTTTCCTTTTTGCTCCCAGTTATAAAGCAACCGCCGTGCCAGGTCGCCTTGTCGTTTCAAAGCACTGAAATAATCATGTGTTGCAATACCGGGGACTAATTTTTTCAGCCAAGGGGCGTTCTTTGGGAGGTCAGGGTGTATCGTTTGTATCCACCGAAAGTATCCGCCCGTTTCCAAATGACCCGCGACCGGGGACGGGACAGGCGGCCGCCAGCCGTGGAACATAAAACCAAGACGGCCTCGAACATGAAAGTTTTTGGGAGGCGGGGGTTCGGGGGAGGAACCTTTTTTATAAAAAAGGTTCCTCCCCCGATTCCTCCAGATCTTTTCCCCTCTTCCTTAACCGTCGGACGCGAGGACGCCGTCCTCCATGGTCAGTTTGCGGTTTCCGGCGTTTGCGTACGCCTGGTCGTGGGTGACCATGGTTACGGTCATGCCTTCGGCGTTGAGATCGCCGAGCAGATCGATGATGCCGCCGCCGGTTTTCTTGTCCAGGCTGCCGGTCGGTTCGTCGGCGAAAAGCGCCTTGGGTTTTTTGACCAACGCCCGGGCGATGGCCACGCGTTGCTGTTCGCCGCCCGACAGGCTGCCGGGCAGGCGGTCGTGTTTGCCGGCCAGCCCGACCTTGTCCAGGCAAAGCCTGGCTGCGGCGAGTTCGGCGTCCTTGACCGGAGTCAGCCGGCTCATGAAGGGCAAAAGCGTATTTTCCAGGGCGGTGAGATAGGCCAGCAGGTGGTGCATCTGGAAGATCATGGAGAAGTCGCCAAGCCGCAGCCGGTTGAGTTCCGGTTCGGGCAGCCGCGTCACGTCCTCGCCGCGGTACAGGATTTGGCCCGAGTCCGGGCGCAGCAGGGTCGAGACGACGTGCAGCAGGGTCGACTTGCCCGAGCCCGAGCGGCCGGTTACGCACAAAAAGTCGCCCTCGCGGACGTCGAAGGACACGCCGCGCAGGGCGGGCGCGCCGCCGTTTCCGCCGCCCGCGTATGTCTTGGTGATGTTTTTGACCGCTATCATCGTTGATCCTTTTGAGGAAGATCGGGGGAAAAGTTCAACCGTCTCAAAATGATAAAGTTTTTTGGGGAAGGGGGACCGGGGGAAACCCCTTTTGTTCACAAAAGGGGTTTCCCCCGGTTTTCTTCCTCTCCCCCCGCTTTGAACCTTACAGCATGACCAACGCTTCGCAGGGGTCGGTGTTGGCCGCTTTCCAGGCCGGCGCGATCGAGGCGGCGACGGAGATCAGGCACACGGCCGCGAGCGTCAGGCCGAAGTGGGCGGCGTCAAAGCCGACTACGGAGGCGTGTCCGGCGTGGGCGGCCTGTTCCGCCTGGCCGGCGACATCGAGCATGGCCAAGGTTTTTTGGCTGGCGAGCACGCCGCCGAGGTACCCCGCCACGGCGGCGGCGCAGCCGATGGCCACGGCCTCGAAGCAGAAGATGGCGAACACCTTGGCCCGGGAAAAGCCGAGCGAGCGCAGAATGCCGATCTCGTGCTTGCGTTCGTTGACCGAGGCCAGAAGCGACAGGGCGATCATGAAGCAGGCGGTGAGCAGGAGCACGGCGCACACGCCCATGGCCAGGTTTTTCACGAAATCGATGGCGTACATCCGGCTTTTGACCACCTTCTGCATGGCCACGATCTCCACGTCCGGCAAAAGGGCGCGGATCTGGGCCACGATGTCGTCGATCGGGCAGGCCGAGCACAGGGCGGCGACTTCGATGAAATTGGCCTGGCCGATTGCGCCCGTGGCTTCCTGCACGTCGCGAAGGCCCGCGAAAATCACCGCGTCGTCCTCGGAGCCGGTTTCGTCCAGCACTCCGGCGACGGTGAAGTCGCGGCCGCTTGCGGTCAGCGTCGAGCCCACGGCCAGACCGAGCAGGCTGGCCGCCTTGGACCCGGCCAGGACCTCGCCCGGTTTGTCCGGCATCGCGCCGGTGACGGTCCAATAATTCTTGATCAGCTGCTCCTGCTCGAAGTCCACGCCGATCAGGCCCACCGGCTTGTCCCCGACCTTGGCCATTTCGATGAGTTTGGGGGCCACAGAGCTGATGCGTTCATGCAGCGCGATGGAGCGGATCTTGGCCGCAGCCGCGCTCGCGTCCAGGGATTTGGCGGCGTAGGCCACCGCGCCCAGGTTGAAGCCGCCGTAGCCGACGCTTAGGGACTCGACCTTGGGCTCGACCAGGATATTGGCCCCGAACTGGGTCAGCTTTTTTTCCAGGCTCTGGCCGACCTCCCGGGAGACGTAGGTCAGGCCGACCACGGACAAAACGGCGGCGGCGAAGACCCCGGTCAACAGGCAGGTCTTGAGCCACTTGCGGCGCAGGTTGCGCAAGGGGATGGTGAGGATGTTCATGCGTTATTTGAAGAATTGCAGGCCCTGGCGCAGGGCGTCTTCGCCGATGACGACCTTGCCGTTTTCTTCCGCATGCGCCAGCGGAGCCGGGTTGCAGCCGCCCTTGATCAGGCCCACCTTGGCCAGGGGAAACTTCTGGCCGCAATTGGCGCAGACCATGAAGCCGCCGTCCTGGGCATAGCCTTTTTTCTCGGGATAGCAGACGTCGCAGGCGTTGAAGGCGGCGCGCACCACGCCGTCGGGGGTCTTGACCAGAAAATACTTGACCGTCACCCCGTCGATCTTGGCGGAGTAGAAATGGGCCTTGCCGTCGGCCAGTTCGCTCTCGTCGCTACTGGCTCCGGCGGCCAGGGCCGGCGCGGCGGCAAGCCCGAGCAGAGCGGTCAGGGTCAGGACGGCGAACAGGGCGGCCGGAAGAGAAAAACGCGCGGTCGGTCGATGCATGGGGCCTCCAGAACGGTATGTCTCCCGGAACGGTCGCGGGTGGTCGTTTTTCCGGGCGTCTTGTCCACGCCCGGTATTATCGATCGGGCCAGAGAGCGCAAGCGCGCTTCCCGCCCGTTTACGAACCCAAAGCATGGTCCGTGCCAAAGGCGCCCCGGCGCGCCAGCAACCCAGGCATGCCGGGCGATCGTCACCCTGCGCCTGCTTGCCGCGCCGGCGTCGCGCGGGCTGACGCACCGCAACTGGCTCCTAATTACCCAGTTGGACGGCGCATGTGTTTACAAATTACCCATAAGGTCGTATTGTATCCACGGTCGCAGGACGGCGCGGGCAGGCTTGAATTGTAATTAATGAATTATACCGATGGTTATGCTCAAAATACAACGGACGCCGCAGGGCAAGACCGTTTTTTGCACCGGCCGGGCCAGGTTGCGATGAAGGAAGGTTCCACGCCAATGACCCAAGCCGCGCGCCCGACCGGCCCGACCGGCCCGACTGGCCCGACTGGCCCGACTGGCCTGTCCCCCTCCCGGATCATGGTCGGGGCCATGGTCGTTCTGGCGGCCGTGGTGGCGGCGCTGTTCGCGCGTTCGGCGAGCCGCGAAAAAGCCTTCATGTCCCAGATCCTCTTCGAGAAGGGCACGGCCCTGATCCGGGCCTTCGAGTCCGGGGCGCGCACCGGCATGGGCATGCGCTGGAACGGCGGCCAGCTCCAGACGCTGCTTGAGGAGACGGCCAGGCAGCCCGACATCCTCTATCTCGCCGTGACCGACGAGAACGGCCTGATCCTGGCCCACAACGAACGCGCCATGATCGGCCGGACCATGGACGTCTCCCATCTGCGCGATCCCGGGGCCGGGTCGTCCCCCCGGCCTTCGAGTCCGCAGGACGGCGAAACCGCCGCCAAAGACCAGGGCGAACAGCGCTGGCGCTGGCGGCTGACCACGGCCGGTCCCGCCCTGCCCGGCGAACCCGGGCTCGCCCCCGGCGCGCCCGCCGGACGGGGGGCGTTTGAGGTCTACGGGCATTTCCGGCTGGCCGCCTTCCCCTTTTGCGGCATGGCCGACTGCCCGGGCATGCCCGATTTGCCCGGTTCGGCCGGAACCCTTGATTCTCCCGGACCAAGCGCGGGCCGCGAGGCCATGGGGCCAGGGCTTGGCCAGGGCCTGGCCGCTTGCGACGGCGCGGGGTCTTTACCCGCCCAGGTCGGCGCGGCGCGGTTCATTTTCGCCGGGTTCGACGTCGCTCCCTTCGAGCGCGCCCGGCAGGCCGAC